>JAGROX010000220.1 GCA_020440025.1 Verrucomicrobiia bacterium | reverse complement strand
CGCTGGGGACGGCACTGGCTCGATCTGGTGCGTTTTGCCGAGAGCAATGGGTATGCCTTCGACAAGGACCGGCCCAATGCCTGGCGCTATCGCGACTGGGTCATCCGCGCCTTCAATGCCGACATGCCCTATGACGAGTTTGTCCGGCAGCAGTTGGCGGGTGATCTCATGGCTGGCACGAACTGGGACACCAGCGAGAAGGCCGAGCGGGCATTGGAACTGGTCTCGGCGACTGGTTTCATTGTCGGTGGTCCCTTTACCACCCAGCAGACGCAAAAGGAACGCGAGCGAAGCCGTTACGAGCAGTTGGATGACATCATTCACACCATGGGCACTTCGATGCTCGGACTGACGGTGGGCTGCGCCCGTTGCCACGATCACAAATACGATCCCATCGGCACCCACGACTATTATGAGTGGGCGGCAATGTTCAGCGATGTCGGTTTTGCCGATGTCGGAGTCGATCTCCAGCCGAACGTGTATCGTGACGCCAAAGCCGCCTACGACAAGGCGCACACCCCGTTGGTGGCCGCTCGCGCCGCCCGTGAAAAAGAACTGGAGCCGGTACTCGATCCCTTTTTGGCTGAGCACGCCAAACCGGCTGCCGCCCCCGAGTTGGGACCGTGGCAGGCGATCGGTCCATTCCAAGCCAAGGATTTCAATGTGGCCTTTGCCGATGCCTTTGGACCGGAAAAGGCGCTGAATCTGGATCTCGGCGCGAGCTACGAAGAGGGCGCCAAGAAAGAGAAGCGGGCTTGGACGGCTCAGCCAGATTGGAAAGATGGCGCGGTCCACAACGACGTCCTCAAAGGGGCCAACAGCGTGTTTTACCTGCAACGGGAAATCCTTTCGCCGCGGGGGCAGTCGATCGGTTTGTCAGTCAGCGGAAACGACGGGATCAAGGTCTGGGTCAATGGCGTTGCCGTCGGTGAGGAGAAAACCGCGGGCGATGCCAAGGCGGATGAGTTGAAGGTGAACCTGCCCCTGCTCGAAGGGAAGAACACCCTGTTCGTGAAGATCGCCAACGGCGGTGGCGACGCGGGATTCTATTTTCAAACCTTGCTGGAAACGGATCGGGTTCCCAAAACGGTCGATCCTATTCTGAAGATCGAGCGTGCCAAATGGACCGCCGCCCAGCAGAAGACCGTCTTCGACTGGTTCAAAACGCATGATCGCCCGTGGACCGAGCGGAACGCGGTGGTCGTAAAACACGAGCGCCAATTGCCGAAGCCGGACCTGACCCTGACCTATGCCACGAAACCGCGCGGCACGACCTATCAGTTCGGAGCGGATACTTACAAGGTTTACCATCTCCATCGCGGCAATGCGGACAATAAGAAGGACGAGGCCCGAGCCGGGTTCCTTCGGGTCCTCAGTCGCGACAGCGAAGCCCATTGGCTCGGCGAGGAAGATCCCGAACCGGATTCAAGATGGGCGACGCTGAAGCCGGCTTCGGCCAACGCGAGGGAATCGAAACTCGAGATCGGCACCCGAGGGGAGATCACGATTTCGGGAGTCGTGCCCGCGAAGGACACCTACACGATTGATCTGCCGATTTCCGATGAGCCCACCAAACTCACGGCCCTTCGGTTGGGAGTTTCCTCGGCTCAGGCAACGAATTTTGTGCTCACCCAGCTTTCGGCCAAGTGGATCCCGGCATCGGGCGAGCCGCAGGATCTCGAATTCAGTTCGGCGGTGGCCAGCTTCGTTCAGGCCGGTTTTTCGGTCGAGGATATTTTGGCGAAGGAGCCGCATCCGGGGAAAGGCTGGGCGATCTCCGGCGGCGTCGGTCAGGACCATGAACTCGCGCTGATTCTCAAGACGCCGATCGAGATTCGTCAGGGCACCATCCAGGTGACGCTGGCCCAGGAATCGCAATGGCCGCAGCATTTGCTGACGAACTTGTCGTTTTCCACGACCAGTCAGCCCGACGTGGCCGAGTGGGCCGCCAAGCCGGAGGAACCCGCGAAATTGGATGAGGACAAGACCTACCCGCGCGAGGCGCTGGGCGACTGGATCACCGATGTCGATTCCGGAGCCGGACCCTTGCTTGCCCGGGTGATCGTCAATCGCCTCTGGCAGCATCATTTCGGGCGCGGGATCGTGACGACCCCCAGCGATTTCGGGACGCGCGGCGAGCGTCCGACGCATCCGGAATTGCTCGAATGGCTCGCTCAGGAACTGATCGCGAACGATTGGCAATTGAAGCCGATTCACCGTCTGATCATGAACAGTGCGGTGTATCTGCAGGGTGGGGACGACGCGCCGGGCGGACTGTCCCACGATCCCGAGAATCTGCTCTACTGGCGCAAGCCGACCCGGCGGCTCGAGGCCGAGATGATACGCGACAACCTGCTCGCCGTCAGTGGCAAGCTTGATCTCAGTTCCTTTGGACCGGGAACTCTCGATGAAAAATCCCCCCGGCGAAGCATCTACCTGACGGTGAAGCGCGGTCAATTGATCGAGATGCTCCAGCTTTTTGACGCGCCGGACGCCATGCAAAGCATCGGTAGCCGGGAAACCTCGACCGTGGCTCCGCAGGCGCTCGCGATGCTGAATTCACCGACCATTCGTAGTTGGGCGATCGACCTTTCCAAACGTGCCAGACCGAGTGCCGAAATACCGCTCGAGCAGGGAATCGAGGCTGCCTATCAGCTCGCTTATGCGCGTCTGCCGAGTGCCGAAGAGCGGGTCGAGATGCTGGACTTCATCGATCGCCAGAGCACGGCGCGCGAGGGAACCGTGGAAGGTGCGTTCCAGGATTTCTGTCACCTGCTGCTGTGCGGCAATGAATTTGTTTACGTGGATTAACTCTCTCCTGCCATGACTGATCGCTTTCTCTCATCCCGCCGAAATTTCCTCGAAAAAGCCGGACTCGGCTTCGGCTCGCTCGCGTTGACGGACATGCTTTCCCGGCAGGGAGTCGTCGCCGCGCCTCAGAATCCGCTCGCCTCGGCGGCACCGGAATTTGCCCCGCAGGCAAAAGCTGTCATCTGGCTTTTCCAGACGGGCAGCCCCTCGCAGGTCGATACCTTCGACTACAAACCGGAACTCCAGCGCCGCAGCGGCGAGGTGCTCGAAGGGGCCGATCCCAAAACGGGCTTCTTCACCACCTCCGGCAAATGCCTGGGTTCGCCTTTCGCATTCAAGCAGCACGGCCAATCGGGCACCTGGGTTTCCGAGGTCCTGCCCAACATGGCGCGGCACGTCGACGACATGGCCTTCATCTACTCGTGTTACTCGCAGTCGAACAATCACACGCCCGCCATGCTCGAAGCGAACTCCGGCATGATCCGGCAGGGACATCCGAGCATGGGCAGCTGGCTGACCTACGGGTTGGGAAGCGACAACGACAATCTGCCCGCCTACGTCGTCATGCACGGCACCAAACCCCGGGGTGGCGATCCCATCTGGGCATCCGGATTTCTGCCGTCGGTCTATCAGGCGACCGCCCTCGATCCCCGCAAACCGAAACCGATCGACAACCTCGCCCGGCACGAGAGTTTCAATGACAATCAGCAACGTTCGTTGCTCGACGCGCTTCGCCATACGAATCAGCGTCATGCCGGTGATCGCCCCTTCGATGGCGACCTGAGAGCGCGGCTGGAGTCCTTCGAGTTGGCCTATCGCATGCAGACCTCGGCTCCGGAAGTCTTCGATGTCTCGACCGAATCACCGGCGACTCAGGAGATGTATGGACTCAATCGAAAAGAGTCACAGGATTATGGGAAGCAATGTCTCATTGCTCGCCGTCTCGTCGAGAGTGGAGTGCGATTTGTTCAGGTTTTCGCCAGTTCCACCAGCACGCCCGGCGGCGGCGTGGCGGATGTTCCCTGGGACGGCCACAGCGACATCAAGGCCAATCACCAGGCCTGTGCCGCGAGCATGGATCAGCCGGTCGGTGCGCTGCTGGATGATTTGAAGGCGCGAGGATTGCTCGATTCCACTCTCGTGATTTGGGGCGGCGAGTTTGGCCGAACCTCCGATTCTCAGGGAGGCGGAGGTCGTGATCACAATCCTCATGCCTACACCACGTGGATGGCCGGCGGCGGAATCAAGGGAGGCACCCACTACGGCGCTTCCGACGAGTTTGGATACAAGGCCGTCGAAAACCGCACCAGCGTTCACGACATTCACGCCACCGTGCTCCATCTCTTCGGTCTCAATCACAAAAAGCTGACCTACCGCTTCAACGGCCGCGATTTCCGCCTCACCGACGTCGCCGGCGAGATCATCCACGACATCATCGCCTGATGGGGATCTTCCTTGGGTGCCGACTATGAATTGGCGGCATCGTTGTTGTTCTCCTTTTTTTCCGGAAAATGCCGATCGAGGGGAACTCGGCCCTTTCGGAGGTCTTCAGGGTCCCGATACATGACAATCATGCGCACTTCGTTTTTTCCGATGCGTTCAATATCCAGATTGTCGACCTCGACGTTGAAATCATTGGCGATCATTTGACTGAGATAGTCTCGGTCCAGCATGCCTTTTGTGTCCTTGATGCGATAGCGAATCTCGACAGTATGGTAAGCGTCTCTCCACACGTTGGGATGATCTCCCAGATAGGCCGTCACGAGAACGATGCTCGTTGAGATGATCTCCACCCTAGCCGGCAACATCGCGTTGATAAAAGTCAGGGCCACCGCGCCTAAGAGATAGGCAATTTCGGTCTTCGAAAAAGTGTCACTGCGCATTCGCACCAGCGCCAGAAGGGCAAAAATCGTGAAGCCGAATCCGGCGGTCAGACTGGCGCTGAGCAGAAAGATGGGAAAAAGGAAAAGGTTGAATCCCAACAGTAGGAACAACATCTGGTGATCATGATGTCTGCGGTAGTAGATGACCCAGGCAAACACAAAGATGGTCAAAAGATTGAACCCGAACTCGAATAGTAGTTCGAGCTTTCCCATCTCCTCCGTTCGCTTCTGGGTGTCCGCCAAGTTGCCAACTGGCGACGTGAGTTCGTCTACCACTGACGCCATCAATTCGAGTCGCTCTCCTTTTTCGTTGTACTCCACATCCTGGTTTGGGCCCTTGCGCTTGAACTCGACATCGAAAAACTTCCCTTTGGTGTGATGATCAACCGATTCCACCTCGGCGATCTCTTCGTCTCCAAAATCCAAGCGCACGGCTCTCTGGACGGCATCCGGAAGATCGTTGAAGTCGAGACTGCTCTCCGTCTCGACCCACTCTCCCTCATCGGTGAAATCACCACGATAATCGGTGCCATTCAGCTCAAAGTCGGCTTCCCAATAGCCGTTCACATCCACCTCCCAGTCTTCGACCATGGCATCGGGATACTTTTCTCGAAAAGCTTTCTCCACTTCGGGAGGTACCGCGAAAGTGATGACGGGTATGAGCCCCCAAATGCTGAGGAAGAGTAGCAAGGATTTCATCGGGGTACTCATCTCTTAGACTCAACTGCACTCGCCTCGAAAACAAGCGGGTAGAACATTGCCTTTTGCAAAGAGTCGCGACGGCGAATTGTGCAAAACGGACACTATTGTACGGGCAGCGCCCCATCTTCTGCGAATGAAAATTTTCTGTAAAGAACTGATGATAAGGAGATTAAGAAATTGGTTTCATCAGGTGATACGATTCTTGCAACGTAGGTCTCTTTCCAAAGTCTTGATCTGCCTGAAAAGATGCTATCCAATCACCCCATCCCTCACCTGACGTTCTTTCGACGTTCAGATGTCAGTATGTTGCGAGTTTGCCTCGTGTTATCGATGACTTTTGCGGGCTTCACCTCCTCGGCCCGTGAACTCACCTTTCATGGTCCGATGCTGCAGTGGCACGAGGATCCCACCAGCAGAATAACAATTACCTGGGTGGAAGAGATCGCTCCAGATTCCAAGGCATCTGCCTTCTGGCGACGAGGCGAAGCGGGCTTCGGTTACGGTGATGGAGACGACAGAACCATTCTCTCCGGAATGCAGAAACACTATTCCCGTGTCTACCTTGCCAAATCATTTGATCTCGATGAGTTACCATCCCGTTCCAGTCTCGAACTCAGGATGCGATACGATGATGCTTTCGTCGCCTGGATCAATGGAGTGGAAGTGGCTCGCTCAGCCAACCTGACGGGTCAACACAATCTGGCAATCATCCGTGATTCTCATGAGGCCGACCAGTGGGAGTCTTTCCAGATCCCAGCCGCACAAGATTTACTGAGGGAAGGGAGTAATCTAATTCATATCGAGGGCCACAATTCCCGCAGCCGGAGCAGCGATTTCTCTCTTCATCCCGTCTTGAAACTGGGAGAGAAAGCGCTGATACCCGAAAAATCGGAATGGGCTTTCCTCGCTGGGATGGATCCCGAACGCGATTGGATCACTCAAGCTCCGCCGGTTTCGATCTATGGAAATCTGCCCCAAGCGGACGAATCAGATTGGGTCTTTGGGTATCGCGTCCGAGATTCTGATCTTCAGCTTCAGTCAGGAAAAGTCGAGGAAGACGAATTCGCGAAAACAGGTAACCCCATTTTCAAAGTGACGCTGGATTCCCTTCTTCCTGATACCAGCTATGAGTTCTCTCTTTTTGCAGATAACCGAGAAGTACATGCCGGCTGGTTCCTCACTGCGCCCGCGGTGCTGAAGAATCCGATGCGGTTCGTCGCCGGAGGAGATATGGGAACGAAAGATGCGATCTCTGCCTGTCGACTCGCTGGAGAGGAAGACCCCCAGTTTGCTCTTGTTGGGGGCGATTTGGCCTATGCCAATGGGATCGACGCAGGAAAATGGTACGACTGGTTGGACAATTGGAGTCAATATTTGGTTAGTCCAGGCGGGCGTGCCATTCCCATCGTGGCCGGAATCGGGAATCACGAAATGCGGCGACTGCGAAGTTCCAAAAAGGGGGCTCCCTTTTACTTCTCCCTCTTTGATCTACCCAGAGGAGACTCCAACTTTACGGTGGATATCGGGAATTATCTCAGCATCACTCTTCTCGACTCCAACCATGCGCAGAAAGTTGAGGATCAAACACGATGGCTCGAAAGGCAGTTAGTAAAACGGCAGGAGATTCCCCACCTATTCGCGGCCTATCATCGGCCAGCGTGGGGAACGGGAGTAAAGGAAAACATCAAAGAGATACAGGAAGAATGGTGTCCACTCTTTGAGAGGTTTGGTGTCGATTGCGTGTTTGAGAATGATCACCATACCTATAAACGCAGTCATAAATTGCTCAATGGCCGAAGGGATGACCGACGCGGCGTACTCTACCTGGGAGACGGTGCTTGGGGGGCTGAAACCCGCCCCATTCTGGACAGGCATCTTGATCGGGAAGGAGCGCGAAACTACCTTGCCAAGTGGGATTCGAGACATCATATCATCGTGGTGACGATCTCTCCAGATGGCAGAAAACACTATCAGGCCAAGTCGCCAGGTGAAGGGGTGTTTGACGAATACAGCGACGTCGGAACTCCCCCAGCCGTGGCAACTGGCGTGAATTGATCTCCTTCTTTTTTATGAATTCTTGTTGTTTCCTACTCAAAAGACCTTGGTCTCGTCCGTGGGTGAAGATCTCCATATCCCTTTTTTGCGGATTGGCGATGTTGCAGGTCGGCAGTCAGGCAGGAGAGGCACCCACCTATTCGCTGGAGGCATTGCGAACTCGCGAGACTACCCAGGCTCTCCATGCCAAATCTGAATCCATGGCCGCTGACTTGCTCGATCAGATCAAGGAAGCCAAGAAAGTGGACGATGACGATACGGAAGACGAGGCCAAGGAGCGTCTCGAATTGGTGCGCTACGTCGGACAACAATTGAAGGCCGTCATGAAGGACACCTCGGTGATTGATGGAAAGCGTCTCGAGATCAATTCCTATGCGGAACGGATCCTGCAGACAGTTGAAGAGCCGGTAGAGTCGGCCTACTTGCCCAAAGCGGGGAAGCTGTTTCGTAATCTCCTAGTGGGTGCCATCGTCGGTCAACGCGCGCCGGGGATTTCAGACCGGAAGAAGATGCAACCAATGGGGGAAAAGCGGGCGAATCGAGAATCGGCCTATCTTTTCGACCGCCACCGAGGGGTGTTTTATTCCTATGAGGAACTGAGTCTCATGAGTCCTCTCGAAGTCGCTGAGTTGGACATCAGCCCTACTCATCCGATCTGGCAAAGCCGCACTGAGTTTGCCGACAAGGGTGAGCACGCCGTGGCGAGTTTCGAAGCTGAAATGATCCGCGGCATCACAGCGGCTCTCAAAGAAGAGGGTGTCCTCGGGTCCGGCGAGACCTATCGTCCACACCTCGCTAGAAGAGTGCTTTTTCTTGACGAAGTCTATCGTTCAGCCACCTCTGCAAAGGCAAAGGCTGAAGATGGGTTTGGAATGGAGTGGAAACTCAAATGGGGAGATGAAACGGCAGTCGAACCGGTCTCCAGCCGACTCTACCTGAATGCCGGTGGAAGAATGACCGATCTCACCTTTTCGGGTGGTTCAGGCCCGAGCGATCTCATTTTGGTTCTCCGAGATCCTTCAAAATCCGAGGATGATGATGAGGACGAACGCCATTCGGCCACACTGGATGAACTGGTCACTGCCATCGATGACTTCTACGGCTTCGACTTGAATCCCTACATCCATAGTAGCGGCCAGATCACTTCGGAGAACGTCGAGTCACTGCTTCGGAATCTTCCCAAAGGAAGCAAGAAAAAATACCTGAAGAACCAGATGATCGGACGCCATTGGGTCGCCTTCCGGGAATGCGGTTTGGAACTCAAACCCGGAGATTCCATTCTGCGCTATGACGGCGCGCGAACTTCTGACCTGGTGGCCGCCCATGATCGTGCCACCCGAGGACTCTACGTATTCAACATGTGGATTTCGAATCCGGATGCCAAGGACGGCAATAGCAAATCGTTCTTCATCAGGGAGCCTACCTCGAGCGGGTTGGAGATTGTCGGATATCGCGAGGGTCAGCACGACATGGGGCTTTCGCTTGGATCCCTGTGGGCATCCGGTCACGTCAATCGTTTCGACACGGGGAAGCAATTTGCGCATCGTGGTCTTTTTGGCGCGATACGGTTCCGTCAGCCCTTGTTGTTTCGGTCCGAAGCATGGGACGCCATGACCTGGTCTGATGGACGATGGATGGCACAATGCCTGGCCGACATCTCTGAAACCCAGATTCGCGACTCGGTGGCGGCGTCAGGTTGGCCAGATTTCATGCAGGAGGCTTTGGTCTACAAATTGAGGGATCGACAACTTCGTCTCTCCACCCTTTATGGGATTGAGGTATCTGACGATGCGATTCAACCGCCAAACCTCTCCATCTCCTTGGGAACTGCGGCTGAGATTCGCTCCGCTGAAGAAAAGTATTCGTTGCCACCGGGAAGTCTCCAAGCGGAGGTAGAAGAGTCTCTGTCCTTTGCTCGGCACCCCAATTATCGCGAGAACCTCATCGTGGAAGGACAGGTCGTTCCCTGCGAAAAATCTGCTCTAATTCGTGTCCTCACTCGCCAACGTTATCCCTCAGGTCTTTCAGATCGCTATGAAAGGTTCCTGAAAACGGGGCCAAAGTGTTTGGACTAGACTGTCCCGGGGCTAAGTTACGACTTCTGGATGCTCTTTTCTCATTCCGCTGGAAGGTTTTTCAGGGCGACTTTTCAAGCAAAGAGAGCCGCGATCGGTTGGCCGCGATCAGTGATCGGCACGGGGCGGTCGCCGTCGTAGAGGTTTTTGCGGTAGTCGACGCCGACGGCGGCACAGAGGGTGGCGAAGAAGTCGGGAACGGTGACGGGATTCTCGACAATCTTTTTGCCGATGTCGTCGGTCTGGCCCCAGGCACCTTGATGTTTCAATCCTCCGCCTGCGAGGACGCAGGAAAAGGCGCTGCCCTGATGTCCGCGTCCGCCGCCGCCGTCGAATTCGGGTGGACGACCGAACTCGGTGGTGATGACGATGAGGGTTTTGTCGAGCAGTTGCTTGGACTCGAGATCGGTGATGAGGGCGGCGACGGCGCCGTCGAGTTCGCGGATCAACTCGTGCTGTTTGAGAATCCCCTGATTGTGCGTGTCCCAACCGGTGCCGTTCATGAAATTCAAATTGTGGGACACCTCCACAAATCGAACGCCGCTCTCGACGAGTCGACGGCTGAGGAGACAACGTTGTCCGAATTCCCCGCCGTAACGGTTGCGGAGATCGGCGGGTTCTTCGTCGAGTTGGAAAACACGATTGAACGCGGGACCGCTCAGTTCCAGGCTTTGCTCGATGGCGGCGTCGTAGCTTGTCAGTTGGCGATCATCGGTCGCTGGGGCACTGGCCTGAAGGGCGGAGAGAAACTGGACACGGCGCGTTTGCCTCTCTTCGGTAATGCCTTTGGGTCGCGACAGGCCCGCCGGACCGCGGCTGGTGTCGGTGAGATAGAGGTAACCGGATTGGGCCCCGAGGAAGCCCGGGCCGCGGGTGACATTGGGGTAGCCGATGAGCACATAGGGCGGTGCGCCATCGCTGGCGGCCCCGCGCTCGTGAGTGATGAGCGAGCCGATGGACGGGTAGCTGATGGTGCCGCTGATGGATCGTCCGGTGTGCATCCGGTTGGTGGCGGCGGCGTGTTCGTCGATGACGTCGTGATGGACTGTTCGCACGGCGGTGACGCGATCCATGAGCGGCGCGAGTTTCGCGAGATGTTCACAGACTTGAACCCCAGGCACGGCGGTCTCGATGGCGGGGTAGTAGGAACCCGCTTTTTTGGCGGTCGGATCGCCGAGCCGCTTGGGGTCGAAAGTGTCGGTCTGGGCCATGCCTCCGCCGAGCCAGATGGAGATGACGTGCTCCGCCTTGCCGCGAATGAGTTCGGAGGAGGCATCGGCCATCAGAGACGATGGCAGGGCGAGGCCGCCGGCGAGGGAGGCCCCGGTTCCGAGGAAATGTCTCCGGTTCATCGAAAGGTGAGGTTTCATGTGAGGTGCAAAAGTCGGAGAGAAAGACGATCAAACCCTGTTGGGTCGGCGATCAGACCCTGTTGGATCGTGGGGTGAAGATTTCATGATTAGGAATCAGGGAACCCAGACAAATTCGCGGTCGTTGATCAGGCTCCAGACGAGGTCTTCGTAAATCTCCCGCCACGCGGTCTGCAGACGCGGATCGGGATTTGGCCCGCGTTGGACGCGTTTCTCGACCTCGAGTTGGATGGTGTTGGCTTCGGGACTGACGT
This sequence comes from Verrucomicrobiia bacterium, assembly GCA_020440025.1. GTDB lineage: Bacteria > Verrucomicrobiota > Verrucomicrobiia > Verrucomicrobiales > DEV007 > JAEUHH01. The sequence continues at coordinate 731 of JAGROX010000220.1, read as the reverse complement.
GATTCAGCCACGTGACGAGGGGAAGTGGTTCGGGCTCGGTGGGCGAGATCCGCTGGTTGGCCGGGACGAGCCGTTGGTCGAATCCATCCCGCAGAGAGGGCAGAAAGGCGTCGCGCTCTGCGGGGAGGGGCTTTCGGCTGAGAAACCGGAGGAACACCGTCTCCAAAAGCGCATCGGGAGTTTTCGCCGACACCGCGAGCTCTGCGAGTGTGCTTCCATCGGCGCAGCGTGACAGGTTCTGCACCAGCAAGCCGTTGGCGAGAACGCCGGGTTGCAGGACGTTCGGGTCGGTGACGCGATCAAAGATGGGCATTTGACGGGAGCCGTTCCAACCGAAGGCTTCGAGCACGTCCACGGCCGTCTGGGCGTGAGGCAGGGCGAGGCTGGGTCGATCGCGTTCGTTGTTGAGGCTGGCGAACATCCAACTGCGACGGGGAATACCGAAGGACTGTCGCCGTCCGAGCGGATGACGTCCGTCGTGGACGAAGGTGAGTTCCTCGGAATCGATGGCCCGCCCGGTGGCGGTGTGGAGGGAATCGACGACCTGCTCCGCGCTGAGACGACGGCGGGCGGGTGCGGCGAAGAAGCGTTCTCCGGCGGCGAGGGCGACCAGATTTTCGGTTCCCGGTTCGCGTTGATAGGCGTCGGAGGTGGTGATGAGGCGGATGAGGTGTTTCAGGTCGTAGCCGTGAGTGATGAAATCGCTCGCGAGCCAGTCGAGGAGTTCGGGA
>JAGROX010000219.1 GCA_020440025.1 Verrucomicrobiia bacterium | reverse complement strand
AACCATCAACCTGCGGATTAAGAGTTCATCACAATGCATTAACAATCAATCAGTTGTAACACCAGCAGGGGCTGCGCGGATCGGCGCGTATTGATGTGGCTAGATTCGGAATTTTTTTCGGATACAAAACGGATACAATTTTCATTTCCTTTTTTCGTTAGGCAATAATTCCGCCATAAGAGTCCCCTTGGCCAATCCTCTTCCGGTGTGGTTTAGAAATTTCTCGAATTTTCGTTTTGACTCGCGGTGAATTGAGGGTTTATTTCTAGATTCTTTTGAAATTTCGGACGACGCTTCACATGATGGAGCTGTCATCTTAGCGGATTTTACCGTTACCATGTCGAACTTTGTTTCGCGTGAGGGGTCAGCTTTTCGAAGCTGACAAGGGCTCTGGTGATCAAGCCAAGGCCTCGTGTTTGTCAAAATCGACTCCTACAGGTGTGAGTCGAATCCTAATCCTAGCTTCCCCTCGTCCGACATAACGATTCCGAATTTTCGATCCTCCTTATGGCAGGCGCGGTGGAGCTTCTTCACCGTTTGACCAAAGAAATTGAACCAAAATTCCTCCGCAAGAAAGCCCTTGCAGAATTCCTCGGTGTGTCCGTTCGGACGCTCGAGGAGTGGATGGCCTCGAGTGTGATCAACCCTCTCGAGATACCAGGAAGCCGCGTGATCCTTTTTGACCTTGATCACGTCGTGCAGACTCTCCGTGGATTTCAAAAATCCCGGGAAATCGAAGCAAATGAAGATCCACATCGAGATTGATGTTTGGCGTCTTAGCCCGGTCGTGACCTCATCGGTTGCGATCGGGTTTTTATTCACCTGTCTCGCGTTGCGAGATCCAGTTGAAGGAAAAGAGGCTCAAGAAATACTTCAGCTCCGACGATCGCCTTCCGCGCAGTTTAGACATTGAGACGTGTTACCATGTATACATGGCGCATACTCTTGGAGGTTCTTCCGGAGGATCTCAAGACTGACGCCGTAGGTCAAAGCCAATGCTTCGACGTCTATGGTGGCGATTTCATCGTCCAAGGACAGCGAGTCAGATGCAATTTGCATCTGCTGTGACATGGGGTCGATAGCAACCGCTAGGATGTGGAACTTGTCTCGACCAGTGCCTCGCTCGACCACTTCGAGCGTGCTTGCCATTACAATAACGAAACTATGTTCAATGACTTGCGTTGGCAATCGCCGAAATATTCGGCCGGGGAGATTCGGTGCGGGTATCCCTTGTCGGTCAGCCAATCAAAGCCTCCGCGGATGTAGTGGCCGGGGGAGGAATTATCGGCTTGACGCGAAGCGTTTCGAAATTACCTTCGGGGAACATTTTCCAATTTTCGCGTCGTTTCATGACGCGTTACACGCTGTTTGCGTGCCTGTGTGAAGCTGCTGGGCAGTTGCCTAGCTTCCTGGAGTTTGGCGGTAATAGCTACCGTCGGCCCCTTGAGCCCAACAAAAAAATATCCTCCGCGGCGGGGGATTCAGCTTCGACGAAAATGAAAACTTCAAAGGCCCTCCACGAGGGCAGCACACACGCCATGGGCTTCAAGCCTCTGGTTGCCGACCGAATAATGGTTGGCTTGAACGAACCGACGAGTAGCCCAAACGACGCGGGCGAGGATCAAGAGGTATTGGCGAGATCAGTTTGGACCCCTCCTTCGTTTGATCCGGACTCTTGGAGGCCCAAGAGAACAATCTCGTGCGGCGAGGAGATTGGGTGGAGCCTGATCCGTACCATCACGATCATTTGGCGCGAACGGCGCGAGTTAGACAGCAAGTGGACAACCTTGCCGATCACTGATCGTGAACTTGCTCTGCGATCAAAACTCAGAATCTCGGAAGCGCGAAAGCAGCTCGACGGGCTCGCTGACAAAGGCGTTTTTGAGGTTTTCGATCTCCTCAACATCCCCGAGGCAAGGGCGATCATCTACGTGCCAAGCGAGAACTAGGCACCAGAACGCAAAACGGATGGCGCGGAAGACTCCAGCGGGGAGGCGCAGCGCACCCTCGGCGTCAGTCGATGATCTTTTGATCATCGGACTTGACGCCGAGTGGCAGCGCGAGGGCCAAGCCAACAAGTTACTAAGCTTTCAGTGGTCGCTGCTTTATCGAGGCAGTGAATTCACAGGCATTGAATTTTTCGATGGAGGTCGCCCTAGAATGGCGGATTTAATTCAATGGATCCTGACAGATGCGAAGGTACAGGGTGCCTTTTGTCACTACCCTAAGATGGTCAATTTGGTTTGCCATTTCTCACTTGCTGAGTTTGCGATGATGGCTGACTTCCAGGAACTTAAGACTAGGTTCGACGCTCTTCGTGGAAGTTTCTCAACGTTGGCAAAACCACTTTCGTTTACGATTACGGACCAAAATCGGAACTCGCGTCAGATTTCTGTTTTTCTGCGAGACTCAGCACACTTGACCCCACAGGGAGCGAAACTAGGAACCCTCGGCGAGATCCATGGTTTCCCGAAAGTCGCATTGCCTGTAGACGCAATCGAGAACATGGAACTTCTGCTTCATGAGGATCGTGACCTGTTCATACGCTACGCAATCACCGATGCCAAAATCGCCGCCCGGCATGCGCTGGCGATGGCTCGGCTTAATCGGGATCTCACCGGGAGAGTTGAGATTCCAGCAACTCTCGGATCGCTCTGCTGGGCTTTCACGCTGAAATGGTGGGAAGACAACGGAATTGATCGACTGGCCGTCCTTGGCAAGGAGCGGATTGAGGACGAGAGGTTTGAAGAGTGCTCTGCCATGATGAAGAAGGAGAAGAGGGAGGTATTGCTGGCCAACATCCACCAGCACGAAACGCTCGCGATCGAATGTTATCATGGTGGGCGGAACGAGGCGTTCTATTTTGGTCCAACGTATCGGGATAACTGGATCGATGTTGATTTGATTGGCGCCTATCCAACGGCGTTGGCGAGTTTAGGGATGCCCAAGTGGAATGAGCTCAGGTCGACGACCGACATCAATGACTTCACCCACAACGTCATCGGTCTCGCACGGGTCCGGTTTAGGTTTCCGAAGACCGTGAGGTTCCCATGTCTTCCGGTAAGGCAGCCCAACAATCTGATTTTCCCCTTGGAGGGGGAGGCCCATGCCACTGCAGCAGAAATTATCCTCGCGGAAAAGCTGGGTGCCGCAATTGAGATTCAAGCGGGCATCGTGATACCTTTGGATCACTCAGCCCGCCCGTTTGAAGCAGTGATCGCTGAGTTAGCGCGGCGGCGAAAGCAGGCAAAAGAGTCGGGAGATGATCTGCGCGACAAGCTGTTCAAGGAACTGGTGAATTCCATTTACGGCAAAACGGCCCAAGGCCTCCGCGAAAAGCGAGTTTTTGATAGCCGACAGAATGACCACTTGGACATCAAACCATCCAAACTAACGCAGCCATTCATCGCCGCTCATGTGACAGGCTTGGTGCGTGCGGCTCTAGCTGAGATCATGAATTCGCTACCCATAGACAATGAGATTGTCTCAGTGACGACCGACGGGATAATCACCAACGCGACGAATGAGCAACTGGAGATGGCATCCCGCGGTACCGTTTGCGAATTATTTCGCAACACCCGGAGGAGGCTGATAAAGAGTCGAGAGATCATCGAGATCAAGCACAGCGTCAAACAGATCCTTAGCTTCCGCACCCGAGGACAAGCGACGATCGAAACTTTGGACGAGACTCAACCGCCTTTGTTGGCAAAGGCTGGTATCAAGCCGCCACCGAATGTTTCTGATAAATGGGAGCAAAACGAGTGGTTGGTCAGACAGTTTTTTGATCGAAACAGCGCGACGACATTTTCATACGAAAGACTCCGCACGCTTCAGGAACTCTACAAAGATGGAGGCGATTTGATCAAGGTGACGCACAACCGTCTACTGGCGATGGACTTCGATTTCAAACGGCTGCCGACACTCCGGTGGACACAGTGTTCAGCTTATTTTCCCGTTCATTTAGCGTTCCGTACGCGACCTTTCAAGAATGTCGCTGAATACCGCCGATACCGCGATGGATGGAAAAATTTCCGAGCGTCGGGAAGATCCCTTAAGTCCTTACAGGATCTCCGCGCCTTCGAGGAATATCTGGCAGCCGACATCCTCCGGAGTAAAGGACTGAGAGTTTCAACGGGTGGAGTTGTAAAGACAGCCTTGAAGCAATTTCTGCGGCGATTAGTCCGCGGACTGTCCGGGCTGAAAGGCGTCTGCGAAGGGCGCTCCCAAAAAGATATCGCTCAACTTTTCTCACAGGTCTATATCAAGGTTACGGTCGACGATCTGAAAAACGCTGGACGACCAGCTTCAATAGTCGCGCCGAACGCAATACCTCGAACCCCGGAGGTAGAAGAGCTTGTAGAGGATCTTTGGGAGTTGTTTCCAGAATGGGACAGTGAAGAGATGCTTGTGTGCGAAATCCAGACGGAAAGTAGCGAACGAGAGGATGAATCCGGACAACTCTTGCTTTTTGATCACCCGAAAACTACGCAAAATGGGGTCGCTTCGTAGATTTTACGATGCCTTGGAATTGTTGCAATTAGTTTAATTTAAATGCATTAAGGCTTTCGGTGTAGTTGCTGCGCATGGGTGTGCCCAAGCCTCAGTAATACACCGACAAGCAACCCATTCGTCCCACCCCGAATCTTTGATCTCTGCTAGTGTTTGCTTGGGTGATGGCACTCAACAAAGGCGCTCCGATGAGCAACTCTGGCATATCTCTCTGATTGCCTGGCACTGGTTGGATACCAAAGGACTAGCGGGATCTTGGTGTCCCGTGAGGGACACCAAGATCCCCAAAGCGGTGCACCTGAGGCTTCTGGGCTCGCGCAGATCGGTAGCGGAGGCGCGAGGCGGCGACGAAGGAGCCGTTGAAGCGCCGGAGAAACCGAGCCAGCGAGGACATGAAGCCGGAGGCTGCGATCTCACCATCTGAAATGGCGAGTTCAGCGCAATCCTCAAGGAAGCACCGATTCAACAGAGGCATGGCGCCGGGAGCCAGAATCAAGCGCGTTTCGCGTCACATCCGGCAAAGGTGGCGAGGGTGCCTCTCGACTTTGCGACTTCACCGGAAACAGTCGAATGCCATGATAATGAGATGATCTGCGCGGTCACCCCACTGATGTCACCATCACCTCAATTGTGGCACTTTACCTTTTTAGCCTATACACCATATGTAGGGGGTCAGCGGTTTTATTAATCTCCTTAACTAGGGCGTTATAGCAACTTGGCACTAATAAAGGTCAAAGTGATGGCAATTAGTGACCTTAAAATAAAAAATTGGCGTATGAGTCAAGGCGGCGGCAAAAAGGCTGATCGTTGCCTTGGATTAAGTCGCCCCACCTCCAATAGCGTCCCTTAAGACAAAAAGCGCGCCTTTTGAGCGGCTGTCATTTTAAGAGAAGTGAAAGAACGTCAAAACGGTGCCGCTTTCTCTCTCGAAACGCGACTTAGCGGTGTGCGAAGTCCGTAAAAGGGGTAGCTACCAAGGAAAAACGCCTTCTTAAAGCGCTGTTACATCAAATAGCAGAAAAACCCGCTAATTTGGAGCATTCCAAGAACTTGGCGCTCCTTTCCTCAAATTTGCCTTACAAGCGATCCAAATCCGTTCTTTGGCTGCTCTTAGCGATGCTTCATCACTAAATGGCCGGCGGAAGGCCCTCTAAAAGTGTTCTTAAAGGGGATTCACGAAGAAGTGCCCGAAATAAGGAGTTGGCAAATACTACGTTTTCCTCAAAACATACTCGTGGCACTTCTGTTAAGTGTTTATTTTCAATAGGTTAAACGGTGAAAATGTCGTTTCAGGTGCCACGATGCCGACCTTTCTGGACAAAAGAAAAAACAACAAACGTCCTGGCCTGATTCAATCTTCGGATTCGGGACCTCATTCTGTCGCATGAAGCGATCGCCGGGATACCGTCAATTGGCGAAACGGTCGCTTACGTCGGTCGCCCGGTAATGCGTTCTTCATCTGGATGGTCAGTGGCAACCGTGCCTCCCCGCCTTCTGGTGTCACCATTCGAAGTTCTTTGGATGAAGTCCCGGTTGAACCCAGTTTCAAAGATTCAACAGATTCTCTTCTTGTTCCCCGGTCTCATGCAATAGAGGTCGATTTGGTGTCATACACTTTTGATGGCAACACCACGTCACTACGTGCCGACCATCTCGCGACCGGTCGTCGCGGCGCTTTTCCATGAAGCCAAACGTCATCGAATCCCGATGACCCGGCTCGTGGACTGTCTCCTCAGGGAATCCCTCAGCGGAACTCCCGGCTGGCGACAGGCGTCAATCGATTGGCCCGAGTTGGCGGCATCACCAAGTCAGGATCGGCCCAAGGGCTGATCATCACCTACCAGCATGGTTCCCGTGTCCGAGAGGCCCGGTCGTCTTGAGGCGGCCGGGCCTCTTCGTGTCCGGGAGCTGTGCTCCTAAACCTCAAGTATCACGAAACACCCAACCGAAAGGAACCCAAACCCATGGCTATTACCCTTGTCTCAGATTACAGCAAAAAGCTTGGCCTCCCCGGCTTCAGCTCCCATCAATTCTCGGTCAGCATCCAGACCGAGCTCACCGACCTGGAGCGAGTGCCCGGCGAAGTCGCCCGGCTCTATCAGCTCCTTCAAAACGCCGTCGATCGCGAAATTCAGGAGACCGGCTTCGTCCCCGGACATGACTACGGAGAAGTCAGCCCCGGGAAGGGCAATGGCTCCCATCCGAATGGAAACCCCAACAATGGCGTATCTCGTCTGCCTCTGAATCAAGGAGTCGACACCTCGTGGCGATGCTCAGACAAGCAGCGGCAGTTGTTGGACAACCTCACCGAGGAACTTCAACTCTCCGAAGCCGATCTTGATCGACGGTCCCAACGCTTGTTTCAGCTTCCGGCACACCAACTCAACAAGCTGGCCGCCAGTGGACTCATCAGCGACCTGCTGGCAGAGGCGGGAACCAGGCGGCAACGAACAGGCGGGACCAATGGGGGAGCCCGTGGGAATGGCAGCAACCAACGCCATCTCCCGACAACCGCCGGTCGGAACGGGGGTGGCGCGTGAGTGCTGCTCCTGTCCTCTCCATGCCCGCCGAAGTGACCGCGATCCGGGCTCTACCGGACCCGGTCATCCCGGACCGTGGCGTTCTGCAATATCTCAGTGCTTCCCGCCTGAAATGCTGGCAAACCTGTCGGCGGCAGTTTTACTTCCGCTACGTCGAACAAATCAAGACGCGGACCGCGCCGGCGCTGTTCATCGGTCAAGCCGTTCATGAAATCCTTCGCATCCACAACTGGGCGCGATGGAAGGAGGAACCTCAAGACCTTGAGCGGCTGCACGCTGAATTGCTCCGATACTGGGAGCAGCAAGCTGCCACTGTCGATGTCAGGTGGAAAGGCGCCGCCGATGAGGCCACGGCCAAGCAACAGGCCTGGGCAATGCTTGAGGCCTACTTCAAGCAATCGCCCGTCGCAGCCTTGGAAAAACCCGAAGGAGTCGAAGTCGAGGTCGAATGTGATCTCGGCGGCTTCGGCATCCCGCCGCTCATCGGCATCATCGACCTGGTTCGGCCACCCGGCCTGATCGTCGACTACAAGACAGCCGCTCGCGCACCCAATGCGGCGATGGCGGAACTTCAGCACGCCACGCAACTCGCCTGCTATGCCTTGCTGTATCGCGAGGCCACCGGACAACCGGAATCAGGGTTCGAGTTGCATCATCTCATCAAGACCAAAGCGCCAAAGATAATCGTCAGCGCTTTTGGTCCGATGAGCCAACCACGGCAAAGCGAGTTGTTCCGTCTCATTGACGACTACCTCAGTGGGATCGCGGCAGAAGCGTGGATTCCCTCACCGGGTCAGCATTGCTCCTGGTGTGACTACGCCGCCGAATGCCGGGCCATGTCCGGACTCTGACGGGCACGCTCGCTTGATCGGCACCGCAACTCCTGTCCCCACCGAAGGCCGGCTCTCTCCATCGCGAGAGAGCCGGCCTTTCTCATTCTCAATCCATGACACCAAACCAAACCCAAACACCCATCCAAACCATGAAACCAAAATTGAATCACCTCATCCACCGCCCCAACCCGATGGCTCGCTTTGCCGTCGTCCTGGTCACCGGCCTGGTCTTGCTCGCGACCTCCAGTTGCGGCAAACAGGATTCCTGGTCGCCTTTCGGCAGGAAAGAATCCGCCGGTGAAGCCGCCTTCAACAAGCTCGAATCCAGGTTCGAGGATTTGAAGGCCCAGCTCACCGGCAGCAAAACCAGCGATGATCGCGCCGCTTTCTGGCAGGCGACGACGGCGCTCTTCATCGTCCTCTCAGGCTTCGCCCTGGTGGGTGGTGCCGCGCTCGGCTCCCGGGCTCGACGGGATAGTGATCGCCTGCGGGAGTCAATGACTTCTGCCGGTGCTGACTCTGCCTCCGCAAACCTCAACCCCGAAGAACCCACCGCATGAAATCGTTCTCGGAACTCCCCAACTATCGCGACCTGCGGAAACTGTGGAAGCAGGAACCGATCGACCCGCCGATGCCCCGGCTCGAACTCACGCCTGACAGCTGGGTCGAGCGGGGCGCCGAAGTCGTCGGCTGGTCCCTGGCCCGGCTCGAATACTGGCTCAGCGAGAGCGGCTGGTTGCGGGCATGGCTCAGGCTCAACCTGTTTCTATCCATCGTGCTGACCAGTGCTGGAGTCCTGCTACTGCCCCCCGTGGCACAGGTGCTCGAGCAGGTCGCGAAATCCAGTCACTGGATCAGTTCGATCGCGGGCGATGTCGTCGGTGTGCTTACCAGCTTGCCTCCGGTGGTCATCAGTATCGGCGTGCTCTACCTCGCCTTCCTGCTGGTCCGCCTGTTCCGGCAGAAGCGACTCACCAGTCGTGCCTACGGTCACGACGAATCCTGGCAATGATCCTGTTGCCTTCACCAACCTCAATCCATTCCATTTCTCATGACAAAACCAATCTCTACCGAAATCCGGGCCGGTGATCTCAAACCTGCGATCACAGGGCTCGGCAAACTGATAAACACTCGCAGCAAGCTTCCGGCCCTCCAGTATGTGAAGGTCGAAGCGAAAGATCGCGATACCCTGCGCCTCACCGCCACCGACCTCTCCCTCACCCTGAGTGTTGAGGTTCCGGCAAAGGGGCACCGGAAAGGCGGTTCATTCCTTGTTGCGATGGACCGGCTGCGTGATCTCGCGCGCCACACTCGCGCCGACGAGGTGCTGACCATCGATCCCCGAGCCGGGGGCCCGAATCTTGACGAGTTCCCCGAGGCGCCGGCGTTTCGGGGTTCTTCCATCGAGTTTCCCGACTCGGCAGCAAAGGGGCTGTTGCGTGCTTTCACTTGCGCATCACACGATGCCACCCGGCACATCCTCCAAGGAGCGTATCTCGATACCAGCGGCAAGGGCAACAAAGCTCACCGCATCGTCGGCACCGACGGCAGACATCTGTTCAGCAGCAATTCGCTGCACCTGCCCGAAGTGAAAGCGCCCGTCATCCTGCCGGCTCACAAGCTGTGGCAGTGGAAACCGATTGCCGATTCCCGACCTTGGACCTTGCGTCTCGCGACGGGAAAGGATGGCTCCACGGCTTTCCGGATCGAGGGACCGAGCTGGTCTGTCACCGGAAACACGATCGACGGAAACTACCCGAACTACCGGCAGGTCGTGCCACGGCCTGAGGAGTTCAAGACTCGGGTGACCGTGAGCGATGCCGCACTGGAAGCGATTGCCCGGCTGATTCCCCGATTACCGGGGAGGAAGTTGGCCAACGTCCCGGTCGGGATTCATCTGGAGAAAGGCTGTCTCAGCCTGCTCGCCCGGGAAACCAACGACGAGCCGTGGACCCTGCACCCGATCGATAAGGTCGAGGGCAAAGGCCCGGACCTTTGCACCTTCGTCAATCGTGACTACCTGCAGAAAGCAGCCAGCTTCGGCCTCGGCGACATCGCCCTGATCGATGCCATGTCTCCGGCGCAGTTCAGCCGCAAGGGTGATCTCATGATTGTGATGCCCATCCGGGCAACCGATCCCGAACGTATCGCACGGTCAGTGGGGAAACCTGCCGTGGCGGGCATTCCCGTCAACCGTGGCCAGGCGACACCCGAACCAAGCGGTTCGCCGAAACCTCTTCAGAAAGCGCCCCCCGTGGCGAAACCCTCGAAGAAGAAGGTGGCAAAGCCGCGCAACGCCAAACCGGCACCCCACTCGACTGAAGCGGATCCCATCGCAGAGGTCGAATCCCGCATTGCGGAAGCCAGCGACGCGCTCGCCTCTGCGGGCAAGACCCTGGCATCGGCCACCGGTTCATTGAAATCGGCACGCCAACAGCGTGGCGATGATCGCGAGGCATTGCGGGGATTTCGATCCCTGTTCTCCTCGATCAAGAAAATCGCCACCGGTTCCAACTGATCGCAATCGCACCACCCCACCCGCAACAGCACGGAGGCCCGGCTCAACAAGAGTCGGGCCTTCGTGCGTCGGGCCTTTTCCCTCACTTCAAACCGAATCAAACCCATCACAAACCTATGAAGACTACCTCATCCCCTCCTGACATCCTTGATGTCCTCACTCGCGAAGGCGTGCTCGTGAATGCGAGCGTCCGTTACCCTCGCTTCCACAAGAAACTCAACCCTGGGGACCTCGGTCTCGCACCTGATCAGGTCTGTGACCGGCTCATGAGTCTCGGTCACAAAAAGCTCCTTCCCAAGGAAGCTCTGGCCGAACTCGCCCTCGTCGAATCCCGGACCCACGCGATCGTTGACCAGAGCACCTTCCCGTTCCTCGGCGGCATCGGGCACTTCCTGCCCAACGGCAAGCTCGTCGACGTGCAGGAACAGCTCAATGCCCAGGAACTGAATTTCCGGAACGCCCGGGAGCGATTCCTCGGCGACTATCGGGAGCTTCGCCGCCGTGCCCTCGAAGAATGGCAGGTCGCCATCCGGCACTTGGCCGCCACCGCTGGCGACCGGGAACGGCTCCTGGCTCAGATCACCGATTCGTTCCCGCCGCGCGAACACCTCGAAGCGAAGTTTGCCTTCGAGGTGCACCTCTTCCAGATCGCCGTGCCCAAGGATCTTGGGATGGAGCTGATCTCATTCGCCGAACAGAATGAGGTGCGCCGGGCTCGCCACGACGCTGCCGCTTCTGCCGCCCGGCAGATCCGGGAAGGCGTTGAGGGGTTTGTCGGTGAATGCATCATCGAATTGCGTCATCAGACCGCCCAACTCTGCGACGAGATGCTCGCCTCCATGCGATCGGGAAAGACCGAGGGGGTACACCAGAAGACCCTCAACCGGCTCGTGAAATTTATCGATGACTTCAAGCGATTGAACTTCGCGGACGACGCCGAAATGGAGCAGCAACTCGATCGGGTTCGCAGCGAGCTTCTCAGTCGCAGCGCCGAGGACTATCGACAGAGCCCATCGGCCACGCGTTCCCTTGAGGTTGGCCTGAGCCACCTCCGCGATCAGGCTCGCGACTTGGCCACCCGGGACGCCCGGGAATTGGTCGAACGCTTCGGCCAGATGGGCCACCGCAAACTGCAAATGACCGGGTGACCTCCCGGCTCTCCCCCGGGCAACCCCAATAGGTCCCCACAACAGGGTTCGGTCACTGATCGAACCCTGTTCCTTTTCTCTCAAACCAACCCTGAACTCAAAACCGAACCACCATACCTAACCATGTCACACTTCGTTACCATCCAAACCCAGATCCGCGATGTCGCTGCTCTGGAAGACGCCTGCGCCGAACTCCACTTGCGGCTCCTCCGGGACACCGAGGCTCGCGGCTTTGCCGATCAAACCCGAAAAGCTGAACTCGTCATTCGGCTCAACGGCCCCTATGACATCGCCGCCAGCCGCGAAAGCCGTGAAGCGGAAGCCTACACCCTGACCACCGATTGGTGGGACGGCCACGTCGAGAAAGAGGTGGGCGCCAACTATGGTCGCCTGCTCCAGCTCTACGGCGTTCACAAGACGATGCGCGAGGCCAACAAGAAACGGCTCCGCGTCACCCGCCGCCAGGAAACTGACGGCTCCATCCGCATCACTCTCGCTGCCTGACCTCATGAAATCGAAGCAACACATCGATGTCTGGATCAGTCCCGAGGGAGCCATCACGGTCAGCGCCGTTGGCTACACCGGGAACACCTGCGAAGAGGCCACCCGCTTCCTCGAAGAAGAACTCGGCATGATCGGACGACGCCAGCGCACCTGCGACTACTACCGCAAAACCCAGAACCTGAACTCCAACCAACAAAACCAGCAGACATGACCACCACCGACATCCCGGAAGTCCTGCATTTCAATCCCGACGGCACCGGAGCCGGTCTCTACACCGAGGTCATCGATCTGAAAGAGATCGGCGTCCTCGATGTGAACCGTGCCTCCAACGTCGAATTCAACGCCGACACCCAGCAGTGGGAGGTTTTCGATTTCACCGGATGCCGGGTCTTTACCGATCCTGCCCGCGAAACCTGCCTGCTCTGGGAGCGCCGTTTCTTCAACAGCCCCGAAACCAGTATCCCCGCGATACCCAATCCGAAACCCTAGAAACCACTCTCATGAAAGAACAACTCATTCGCTACGCGAGGGCCGGTTACGCCGGCCTTTTTTTGTGCACCGCAGAAGAGGCCCGAGCCGAATCTGTCGTGAAAGCGGCAGCTGACGAACTCGATCGTCCGCTCCATGCCTGGAGCCTCACTGAAGGATTCGTCGACACGAAATCCGGCTCTGTCCGCGCGTGTCCCGATCCCATTGCTGCGTTGCAACAGGTCGATGACCTGGAGGGCAATGTGGTCGTGCTCTTGCGCGACTTCGGTGTTCACTTCGAGGATCATGATCCCGTGCTGACCCGGAAGCTGCGGGATTCCCTGCGCGGCGCCCGATCCACCGGGAAACTGCTCGTGTTCCTCGGCGTCTGGAAACCCCTGCCGCCTGAACTGGAGCGCGAGATCACCCGTCTCGATCTCGACCTGCCCGACGCCGAAGCTTTTGGCACGGTGCTCGATGGGATCCTCGCTTCCGCCGATCTGGGCAACCTGCCTCCCGAGATCCGGGAAGCCGCCCTCGCCGCTGCCGGTGGACTCACGACATTGGAGGCCGAGAACGCCTTTGCCCTGTCAGTGATCGAAACCGGCTCCATCCAGCCGATCATCGTCGCCCGGGAAAAGGCCCATGCCCTGAAAAAGGGTGGTCTTCTCGAGGTGGTCGAAACCACTGAATCCCTCGATTCCATCGGCGGCCTCGGGGCGCTCAAGGCGTGGCTGCTTCAGCGCTGCGGGGCCTTTACCCAGAAGGCTCGCGACTACGGACTCCCCGTGCCCAAAGGCATGCTGGTGCTGGGAGTTCCCGGCACCGGCAAGAGTCTTACCGCCAAGGCGACCGCCAGTGTGTTCGGCGTCCCGCTGGTCAAGCTTGATGCCGGCCGGCTCTTCGGTTCCCTCGTGGGTCAGTCGGAGGCCAACCTCCGCTCCGCCATTGCCACGGCTGAAGCCATCGCGCCCTGTGTGCTTTGGATCGATGAACTGGAAAAGGCTTTCGCCGGATCCGTTTCCTCCGGGAGCAGCGATGGCGGCACCAGTGCTCGCGTCTTTGGCAGCCTGCTCAACTGGCTGCAGGAGAAGACGAGTCCGGTGTTCGTTGTGGCCACGGCCAACGACATCAGCAAGCTCCCGCCCGAGTTGCTCCGCAAAGGGCGCTGGGATGAGTGCTGGTTCGTCGACCTGCCCGATGCCAAGGAACGGGCCGCCATCTGGGACATCGTGATCGAAAGGTTCGGTCGCGAACGAACCGTCTACGACACGGTCGTCCTGGCTCGCGCCAGCGAACTGCACACCGGAGCTGAGATCGAAGCTGCCTTTGTGGAAGCGCTCCACCGAGCGTTCACCGAAGATCGTGAGCCCACCGAGTTGGATCTCGGCAAGGTGCTGTCCGAATCGGTCCCTCTCGCCACCACCATGAGCGAATCCATTGAGCGGCTGCGTCACTGGTCAAGTGGCAGGGCACGACAAGCCAGTCAGGCGGATCAACAGGGCGGGAGAGGGCGGAAGCTCGACCTCGGCTGAATCAGGAAAACCCCATTCCATTCAGCTGTGAAAGAGCGGGAATATACCGACGACTATCAGCCGACATACCCTCGCCTCATCCCGTCCGACGAGGCCGAAGCCAGGCAGCGATTCGATCGAATCAATGATCATGATCGCGACACCCTGCGCCTACTGGATACCGAGACTTTTCTTGGAGGCTGGTGGGCGCTGTTCTGGCTCTGTCCGGGTCTTCATCCTGACGACATCGAGGATTGGCCTGAAAAGTTCGACGGATGGCGTCCGCTCATTGACGAGGCGTTCCGGCGTCTCGATGCGGGCGAGATCACTGATGGTCAGTGTTATCCCGCCGAAGCCGTTCATGGACGGCTCTGGCGCGAGATGGTCCAGGAGTCTGAAGAGTAGCGCCTCGGATTCCGCGAGGACCGTAATGGCTGAAATTTTCCCTAGGTGGAAAAGAAGCCGAAGAAAACCCGCCGCCACGCAACGGGCGGGTTTTCTTTTTTTATCTATCACTTCCATTCCAAGCGAGGAAACGAACGCACGTCTTTTTCCGAACTCAGTTTGGCAGCTCTAATTCAATCGAGACTCCCTTCGATCAGGTTATCGAGCCTCACCTGAAGTTCCTCGATTCCCGGAAAGAGCTTCCCGGAATCGACCGCGAATACCGAGGCGATCAAGGCGACCTCATAGTCATAGGCCGAACGGATTTGGGATTCGATCTTGGCCACGCCCACGCGATCAATGGAGTGGAGCCCGGCCAGTTGCAGCCTGGCCGACAGTTGCTCCTGCGTCCAGCCTTTGGCCATGCGGAGCTTCCGGACCTGAGGTCCAATGCAGTTGCGGAATCGTTTCGCCATTCAAGTTCCCGATTGGGAACTTGACAGTGGCACGGAGATGAGGTGAATTGGTTCCCCATGGAGAACAGAACCGCCGGCGATTTGACTACGGATTCCGACGCGAATCTCCCTGCCGTCTCCAAAGCGATCACTGGAGCGGATTGGGCACTCTCCAATAAAGATGCGTTCCCGCAGAATCTGGTGCGGTTTCACGAATACAACGCACCTCGTCTGTTCGGTGCCATTGTCCTCTGCCTCGCCTCATTTTACCTGGTAACCGGTATCATCGCTCTCAAGACGGCAAAGCCTGAATGGTGGGAGTCGATTCCTCTGATCGGACCCATGTTCGCCACCGTCGGAGACTTCGGTTCATTCGCTTGGCGATTCTTCGTCTTTATCCTTGCTTACACGGTGGCGTGGGGTGCGTTCGATCGCAGGTCTTTCCTGGAATTCGGAACCGCGTTGGTGACGGGCGTCTTTGGAATCGTGTATATGGTTTCGCCAGTGGATTTCGTGCCTGATATGCTACCAGGGCTCGGTTCTCTGGATGATGCCCTCATCGGAGGTGGATCGATCTTCATCGCGCTTCGAACCTGGTTTGAGGCGCGGCGCCAGAATGAGGTCGCCGCCGATGCGGCCGAGCTTGCCCGGAACGGCCAAGCGGATCTGGCGTTGAAAAAGCTCCTGAAAGCCGAGGGATACGAATCCGGCAGGGATTGAAGTGATCTTTCCGGTTGTTCGGAGTGATCGCGACAGCTAACCCCTATGCCAGAGAACTGGATGGATGGCATGAGGGCTAGCCGACTCGAACTGACAATCGTCAAATTGCGAAGTCCAGCGCGGGTTTTCATGCGCTGTCTCGGCCCCATCTAACGTTTCTCTTGGAGGGGGGCGTGCTTTCTTCACGGGGATCTTCGGGCCTGACCGCAGTGGTCATCTCCTGGCGCCGCAAAATGCCGCAGAAATGCAGTGATTTGGTGCAGCAATAGTCGAGAGAAGCCTGAAGAAAGAATTTGGGTTGATCCAACAAAACTTCGCTGATCGCATAGAGTCCTATTCGATCAATGACGGACTGACACCACTGACTCTATCGCGCCAAGACACCCGGCTCCCGTCTCGAAGAACGCTTCCTCCTCCTCTGGCGCGAAGTTGGCGAGCCGTAGCCTCATCGAGATCGAGGGCGGCATCTGGGTCAATGGACGCCACAACCGCGCCGCTGGTTTCAACGCCGACCTGGAGAAATACATCGAGGCGAGCCTCAGCGGCTGGCGCGTCTTCCGGCTCGGTCCCGACCAGATCACCCTGCCCGTAGTCAATCGACTGGCGGGCATCCTGCGCCACGGCTAAGAGAAAAAGTGGAAAGCGAAAAACGGATCTCTCATAAAATTAGCCAATGGGTGAGAGCCCAAGGGTGACAATGCGCTCGCTGAAATAGATTTCCTCAAGCGAGGAATAGCACGCGGCCGCGGAGGGCGTCAAACCGCCGCGAATTGGCACGCGAGCAAACCCCGAACCCTCGCGTACCTCAAGTTTTGAGCGGAAATGTGGTTTTTACAGATATTTAAGTTAAATTGACTAAATTTGAATTCAGACCATCGTAGATCCGATCCGCCCTTCCCGCCATTTCACCAGTCATGCCGAATCGTCCTCGAGTTTTTCGTGATCCCATTCACGGTCTGATTCGAATTGAGCCAGGTGACGAGTTTTTGATGGATCTAATTGACTCTCAGGAGTTTCAACGGTTGCGGAGGATTCGGCAGTTGGGGGTTAGCCATCTCACGTATCCAGGTGCGGAGCACACAAGGTTCAATCACAGCTTAGGCGTCTTGCACGTGGCGCAGCGGACTCTAGAAATGCTTGAACGCCGGTATGGCGATTCAGGATCTGTTGGCCAACTCATCAGGGAAAAAAGCCGTATCGTAAAGGCAGCTGCTCTACTTCACGATACGGGGCATGGGCCATTCTCCCATTTGATGGAGAGAGCGTTCCCCTCGACAGCCGATCACGAAAAGCGATCTCAAGATGTCATCGTTGGTTCGGAAAGTTCGATTCCCGCGATCCTTGACCGTCACGGCATTGAGGCAGAGTCCGTCGCAGACATCGTTGGAAAACGATTCAAGCACCGATTCTTGCAAGATATTGTCAGCAGTCAACTGGACGCGGATCGGATGGATTATCTTCTTCGTGACGCCTACTTTACTGGAGTCCGTTATGGGATTTACGACCTTGAATGGCTGATCAACGCGATGTGTCTCGGGGATTTTCCTATTACCGATGAGAACGGCGAGGTCACGGATACTCTGCGACTGTGTCTTGACACGAAGCGCGGTTTGCATTCTGCGGAACAACTCTTGATGGCCAGACAGCATATGAGTCTGCAGGTTTATTATCACAAGACCACTCGGCGGTGGGAAGCTCATCTGCTTTGTCTTTTTCGGGAGGCCGCACGTCTTGCAAGAACAGAGGAAGGTCTTCCGGATGGCACGCCAAGCTCTGTGGTAGACTATTTTTCAGAACGAGGCGCCGTTCCACATGAAATTTTCCTCCGGGTCGATGAGCCTCTGTTGCTGGCAGCATCGTCTATCTGGGCATCCGTGTGCGATTCAGCACCGCACGTCTTGCTCAAGCAATTGGCGTCCACCTACCTCGCGAGAAGGAAACTCTTCGCTTTTGTCGAAATTACGCCAAAAGCGACCGTTGAAGCCGATCTCCGGAGTGGTTTGGAGGATCTTGGACCGGAACATGAGAATCGGTGGGAACTCGATTACAGCGCATTCACGGCATACAAAATGCCATCCTTGAAGAGCAAGGAGGAGGATCCGGATGGGTACGCTCAAAGCGTCGCCTCAAACGCCATCCTCCTCGCGGACGAGGACGGAAAGGCCATTCCAGCCCACGAGTTCTCGCCGATCCTCCAGACCCTCGGTGGTGCTGAGAAGCCTGGATTTCTTCGATTGTTTTTTCATCCGGACTTGCAAAAACATGTCGACGGATTGTTAAATGAACTTACGCTCTCTTAAAATAACTGCACAAATGAACAGCATTCTACCTATCGGCCAACTCCTCAGGACTGTCGGGAACGTGGAGGGACGGAAAAAACTTCAGAAGCTGGTTCACCTCCTCCAGCATTTCGGTGCCCCATTCGGGTTCCGGTACGGCTATTTGCACTTCGGCCCCTATTCCAGCGACCTGCAAAGCCAACTGCAGGTCTTTGAAGAAGAGGGATTAATCAAAGAAACTCCCGTTCAGGGATTTTACCGGACGTCAAGATTTGAGGCGGAACCAGAGCTAAACGACTTGGTCAGTCGCGTCGCTGGCGATGCTGAGCCAGAATGGTCTCCCCTTGCAGCGCGGCTCAGCGAGAAGTCTGGATCTGAGTTGGAGGCGCTCAGCACGATTATCTTCCTGAGAGAAGGAGGGAAGAGCGGGGAAGCGTTGAAGCGGAGTTTCTGTGATCTAAAGCCAAAATTAGCCCCCGATTTCGATACGAAACTTCAAGAAGTCGAGGCGCTTGAGGCTGAATTTTCGGGGCTCCGTCCTACGGCAGCTTGATCTCTCAATACTCGCTCCGCAGTAGCACCGTAGTCATCGATCGATCCCGTTCGGTGATGACGTAGAGCG
>JAGROX010000218.1:15555-15713 GCA_020440025.1 Verrucomicrobiia bacterium | reverse complement strand
GTCCTGATGGGCGGTTGTGACAAGACGGTTCCCGCGCTGATCATGGGCGCCACCTCGGCCAATCTGCCGTCCATTTTTCTCCCCGCCGGCCCCATGTTGAAAGGCTGCTGGCGCGGCGAAACGCTCGGATCGGGTACGGACATGTGGAAATACTGGGC
>JAGROX010000218.1:12731-15466 GCA_020440025.1 Verrucomicrobiia bacterium | reverse complement strand
ACGGCATCGACGCTGAGCGCGGTGACGGAAGCGCTCGGTCTTTGTCTGCCGGGGTCATCGTCAATTCCCGCGGTTCATTCCACTCACGCCCGGATGGCGGCGGCCATCGGGCGACGCATCGTCGATCTGGCCTGGGACAAGGTGAACATCCGCGACCTGCTGACGGCGGACGCCTTTCACAACGCCATCGTCACCGACATGGCGCTCGGCGGTTCGACCAATGCCATCATTCACCTGATCGCGATGGCAGGACGGGCCGGGGTCGAGTTGACGCTGGATCGTTTCGATGAAATCTCGACCCAGGTTTCGGTCATCGCCAATCTACGCCCCTGCGGCGAATACCTGATGGAAGATTTCTACGACGCGGGCGGCTTGCTGGCCCTGCTGGAGCGCGTCCGCGATCATCTAAAACTCGATTGCCTGACGGTCTCCGGAAAAACGATCGGCGAAAACATCGCGGGAGCCGAGGTCTTCAATGAAGAGGTCATTCGAACCACGGATCGATCGGTCTCCAAGGCGGGCGGCACCTTTGTTCTGAAGGGAAATCTCTCTCCCAACGGCGCGGTCATCAAACCCACCGCCGCCGAGGCCCGACTGTTGAAACATCGCGGACCTGCCGCCGTGTTTGCGAACTACAAGGATCTGAAAGCGCGCATCGACGATCCTGCCGCCGCGCTGACGCCGGATCATGTGATCGTGCTGCAGAACGCCGGTCCCATCGGGGCGGGAATGCCGGAATGGGGCATGCTGCCAATTCCCAAGTATCTGCTCGAACAGGGCGTGCGCGACATGCTGCGCATTTCCGATGCCCGGATGAGCGGCACCAGTTACGGGGCCTGCGTGTTGCACGTATCCCCCGAATCGGCAGTGGGAGGTCCGCTGGCTCTGGTTCGCGACGGGGATTTCATCGAGGTCGACATCGACACCCGGCGTCTTCATCTGGATGTCTCGGACGAAGAACTCGAAACCCGCCGCGCCCAGTGGACGGCACCGGAAAAGAAGTTCGAACGCGGCTACGGAAAGCTCTATCAGGACGAAATCACCCAAGCCCACGAGGGCTGTGATTTCCGGTTTTTGCATCAAGGGGTGGATGCGCCGGAGCCGGAGATTTATTGAGGGGCACTGGTCTGGCGCGGGCACGCGGAGCGTGCCCCTCAGGACAAAATTCGCATCGATGCCAACTACTCGCTATCCTGTGCTGAGCGAAACCGATTCTGAGCTTCCTGAACAGCTTTCACGGTGAATAGTCCCACGGGATCGCCCTCGCCCCGGGTGAAATACCAGTCGTTCAGTTCCGCGACCGGAACTTCGACCACGCTGCCGAGCGAGAGTCCGTCGAGGGCCACGGGTTCATTGCCGAGTTTTCCGTGAATATATTCAGGTTCCAGTCCGGAAACTTCGATCCAGATGAATTCGGTATTGCCGCCGGAAGTCACCGGGGCTTTCACCCCAAAATGGTCGTCATCTGAACGGCTCTGGAATTGTTCGAGAAATTCTGGCCAACGCCTTCTCGCTTCGCCGACGGCCGCCACCATGGCCGGGTCGTCTTCGGCCACCGGAATGACCGGGACTTCCGCATCGATCCGATTGAAGGCCTCCAGTCCATCGGGTCTCAACAGTGCCTCCAGCACATCATCGCTCCAGAGATTGATCTGCCCTGTCTCGGGACGCAGAACGGCCAACACGTCGCCGGCTTCCGCCAGTTCATAGATCAGCCGAATAATGAGCGGATAGAACATTTCCGGCGGCTGGGAATCGTCGAACGCCGAGAGTAAATCGACAGACAACCAGGCCTGATGCTCCATGACGGCACGACGCAATCGCAGCTCACCGATTTCCTCACCAACCGCTTCGGCATCTTCGAAGTAGGGTTCGGGACGATTGTGGATCATGAACATGCCGTGCGGACTTTTCACCACGAACATCGGGGTTTCCCCCACCACAAAGCCATCCTGATTTTCCTCATCATCGCTGGAGAAATCTCCGCCCCAAGCCTCTTCGAGAACCTGAGTGAGAATGAAATCTTCGAGATACCGCGGCGCTTTCAGCAGCAGGACAATGGAGATGATCGGCTTGTCTTCTTCGTCCCCATCCTCAACATCTGGCGACTCTTCGCCCCAGTGTTTCAGCGCATCCCAATACTCCCAAGTCATCCAGCCAAACACGATGGTGGAACCCAATTTCCCCCAAGCAAAATTCGTCACCAGAGTTCCCATTCGTAACAAACAAAAGATCCCAAATGCGATCATTCCAGCCACCGCAAAGGCCTTGATCTCCTGCCACGCTCCCAGCCCGATGATCAGATAAAGAGCCGCCAGAGGAACCGCCACCCCTGCCAAGCCAGGCACCACGAAGAGTGCGATGAGGCAAAGGCCGCCAAAAAAGAGAGTCCACCCCGCCGGTACGGCAAGTCCATAGCGGGGTTTACTAGTCAGTGATTTCACGTCCGATTTCTTAGCAATCCCGCCACCGAGCGGCAAGAAGAGAAACGAAAAAACGCCCCCGGAATGATCGAATGATCACGCCGGGGGCGAAGCTTGAAAATGCTCGTGCAGTTGGGCTCCCGATCAGGCGAACAACTGAGTCAGCGGCTTGCCATTTTGCGCCACGGTGAAGGGGCGTTTGCTGGGGCTGTAGAGCACCTGATTGAGCGGAAGGCCGAGGGCATAGCCGATGGTGGCATTGAAGTCGGCGGCATCTACGGGATTTTCGATGACGTTTTCACCGGTCTCATC
>JAGROX010000218.1:6138-12621 GCA_020440025.1 Verrucomicrobiia bacterium | reverse complement strand
AACTCGGAAGCGACCACGATCAGGGTGTCGCTGAGCAGTCCGCGACGCTCCAGGTCGGCCGCCAGTGCGGAAATGCCACGGTCGAGAATGTCGCAACGTTCGGGAGCCCGGACGAAGTTCGCCTGGTGCGTGTCCCATCCGCCGAGACCGACCTCGACAAATCGGACGCCGCTTTCGACCAGTCGACGCGCCAGCAGACAGCCTTGCCCAAACCGATCGTCGCCGTATTCCTTGCGCACCGCTTCGGGCTCCTTGGCGATGTCAAAGGCATTGAGATCCGGACTCTCCATCAGCTTCACGGCGTCGTCATACATCGAAGTATAGGCCCGCACATCTTTGCGACCATACTCCTCGCGAAATTTCTCACCCAACTTTTGGGAAAGTCCGAGCCGATAGCTGAAATCGTCCTTGGCCACCCTGGTGGTCACGTTTTGCAATCCCTTGGTCGGATCGCCGATCATGACCGGACCAAAACGCGACTCGAAGAATCCGGCACCCGGATGACGACTGGCACCGCCGATGACCACGTTGGCCGGGAGTGTCTGATTGTCCTGACCGAGAAACTTCAGCATCCACGCCCCCATCCCAGGGTGCTTGATGGTACCGCGCATTTCGTAGCTGGTGTGCATCAAGTAATTGGCCTGCTGATGCGCACCGGTCTTGGAACTCAGCGAGTTCACGATGGCACCGTGATGCATGTGCTTGGCGAGTCGCGGCAGATATTCCGAGATCTGAACGCCATCCGCCGAGGTGTTGATCGCCTTGGTCGGCCCTTGGGTTTCGGCGCCAGGCTTCACATCGAAGGTATCCAGATGGGTCATCCCACCGCTCATGTAGAGATAGATGACCCGCTTGGCGGAGGCGATCTGGCGAGCAGTCGAGGCATTCTCTCCAGCGGCAAAGGCCGAGCGGGAAAAGAGCGCTTCGGTGGCTGGCAGCATGCCCACCCCGAGGAAGGTGCTGGCGGCTCCCTGAACGAATCGACGACGGCTGATATCGTCGGCTTGGTTGAGGATGGTTTTCATGGCGTGTGATGAATGATGGGTTGAGGCAGAGAAACGGATGGCACTAGCGAACGAAAAGGAATTCCGGGGCATTCATGAGGGCGAACTCGAGATCGCGGAGAAAGTCATCACCACGCGCTGCCTGCTCGGCCAGCAGGAGGGATTTTTCATCGGCATCGGGAAAACGGCTCAGGAAACTGAGGTAGATCGTATCGATTTTGGCTTCTGGAGATTCTTCGACCGCCACGGCACGCGAGACAACCGTCTGCGAACCGGAAATGGAATTGAACAAGGGACCGTTCAACAGCGCGAGAGCCTGAGGCACCGAGGCGGCGGTTTCCGCATTCTCGATGGTTTCACGATCCGATTGACCGAACTGCTGGAGAAAATGGCCCGCCGGAGCCGGGGAAGCAAGATTGGCAGCCCTGGCAAAATTCGACACGGTGCCTCGACGGAAATTGGCGTAGTCGCGACGTTTCTTGGGATCGTCCAAGCCCATTCCATCCATCTCTTTCTCGAACAATTTCATTTCGGCCGCATCGAGCTGCTTCCGAAGATTCTGATTAGGTCGACCATTCTCATCCAGTTCGGTCGCGCTCATCTCCATGGTTCCCAATCCCGCGGGAAGATCCAACGATACGACTTCGATCTTCGCCTGCTTCAGCGCAGGCCGATAGACGGTTTCGTATATCTGATCCCGAAGTTGCCCGCGAATCTTATTCGACCGTTGGGCCAGCTCCCGAGACTTTTGCTGATCCTTCGCTTCGCGCGCCTTCACCTGTTCCTTCTGAAGTTGGTTCAGTTCTCCCTGAAGATCCTTCTGACGCCTGGCGATCCTCTTGGCATCAGCGAGCAGAGTCTCGGGCGTCTTGGAGTTGATCGCACTCATCATCATCTCCATACCAGCCTCGCGAATCTCCAACTCGGTCTGCTGCTTCCAGTTCGGTTGATCCGGCGCGGGATTGATCAACGTCACCACTGAATCCCAGATCTGCTCGGCCGACATCCGCCACATCACCGGTCCGGTAAAGGCAAAAGCGGCAGGGTCTTCGAGATCGTCGGCTACCGCACCACGCTGATAGAGCTGGGTATTGAAGAGCATTCGAAGAAACGATTTCATGTCATAGTCCATCGCCACCATCTGCTTCTCCAAAAAGTCGAGCAGCGCCGGATTGACCGCCGAGGTCTCCTCCATCCATTCATCCACCGGTTCCACCAAGCCGAGGCCCATGGCCCGTTTCCACAGGCGATTGGCGATGACCTTGGTAAAACGTGGATTCTCGGGAGAGGTCATCCACGCGGCGTAGCTCTCCAGCCGGGCGCCGGGACTTTCGATCGTCACCTCGGAACCAAACATGGTGGCGGCATCGATCTTGTCTTTTGGCTTGGCATCCTCGTATTTATAGTCGTGCGGCAACTCCGGAAGCTTCTCCGGATTATAGCCCACCTCGGGATTGTTTCGCAGCGGTCGACTGATTTCCTGAAAAGCTCGGCGTAGATCGTTTTTCTCCTCTCGAGAGATTTCCTTGTCGCGCTGAATCTCGTTCTGAACGTCTTGGAGCATTCCTCCCCGATTGCGGACATCGACCCCGTAGCTGAACGCCGCCATGTGGAAAAAATCCATCTGGGTCCAGGTGTCGAAGGGATGATTGTGGCACTGCGCGCATTCGAGTCGGGTGCCCAGAAATACCCGTACGGTGTTGGCCATGTTGTCGAGCGGCATACCCCGATCCCGATAGTAGTAGCCGGTCGCCGGGGAATCGTAGTTGCCATCCGCCACGATGAGTTCCCGCACCATGTCGTCGTAGGGCATGTTCTCGCGAAGCGCGCCCTTGACCCATTCAATATAGGCGGGCACCACATTCTGACCGCCGCCCTGCTGGGAATTGATCCGGAGGATGTCGGCCCAGTAGTTGAAGTAGTGATTCACATAGCCCTCGGAGGCGAGGAGCTCGTCGACAAGGCGAGCACGTTTGCCTTCCGAATTGTCAGCCAAGAATTTCCGCGCTTCTTCCGCCGTGGGAATGCGACCAGCCACGTCGAGATAAAGGCGCCGCAGGTAGGTCGCATCATCCACCACCGGCTTCGGTTCGACGCCTTTCTCCTTCCAGAACTTTGCCATCAGAGCATCGATCTGTGCCGATGGCCCTGACGAATCCTGTTTGGCCATGGCCATCCCGGCCACGAAAAAAACGGCCAAACCCACACACACCAACGAAGGCGATTTCATAACTGAGAGAGCGTGAGGAGATAGAGAAGACCCTCCGCAGAGAGTCTGCGCGATTTCATTTCGCGCATCCGAATCATCTCAGTTTTGAAAATCGCCACAAGAGTTTCGAATACCGCAATCACGCCTCCTCGTGCGGCACCTCAAAGAGTCTCGCTATTCTTTTCTATTCGGTGATGGGTCCCTTTGCGTTGATTTCCGTGGCTCCCCTTTCCGTGCCGGGAAAAGTGCCTCGCTTGTGATCGGGAAATTTTTTTCCAAAGGGATCCTCGCGATCATTGGTGGGATCTTCGGGAATCGTATCGCCGGTTTCCTCCGTCCATCGATCCAGAGCCGCCCGCATTTTGGCCAGTGTCTCTCGATTTTCGGACAGGGCTGCCACATTGGTCATCTGATCGGGATCAGTATCGACCCGATACAGTTCTTCTTCCGGTCGGGGAATCAGGAAGATATCGCGCTGATTCTCGTTGAGGGTTCCCGCCGTGTAGGCATCCCAGAGTGCTTTGCCAGCCGGAAATTTCGGAGCGGACTCCACGCACATCGCCTGCCGCTCGGGCCACGCATTACGAATGTAGAGCCAGTCACCCTGACGCACCATGCGCTCGTGGGCCTGATGCACGTGCCAATTGTGCTCGGCAAAGGCAAAGTCGCGAACGGAGGCGGACGGATCTTTCAGCACTGGAACAAAACTGACCCCCTGCATTCTAGGATCGGGCGTCAGCCCTGCCAGTTCCAGAATGGTGGGCCCAAGATCGACATTCACACTGATCAATGACTCCGACACGGCGGGCGCGACCCGACCGGGACAGTGAATGATGAGTGGCGAACGGATTCCGCTATCATAGAGTCGCGTCTTGCATCGCGGAAACGGTCGCCCGTTGTCGCTCATGTAGATGAAGTAGGTGTCGCCCTCGATTCCCTGTCGTTTTAGTTCCTGGTTCAAAAGTCCCGCGAAATGATCGGTCCGGCTCACTTCGTGGTAGTAGGCCGCGAGATCTTCTCGGGTCTGCTGGTCATCCACGAGGTAGGGCGGCACCTGGATCTCTCTGGGGTCGTAGACCGGCGCCTCGTCGCTGATTTGCCAGTCGCGATGAGCGTCGGTGGAGGCGAACCAGAAAAAGAACGGCTTGTCTTTGGGCCGCTGGCTCAGCAGATCCACCCAATCGCCCTCACTGCCCGGCCCCTTGCCTTTCGAGATCTTGTCAAAAGCCGGGTCGGCATTCTTTCCCATGTGATGTTTCCCAGACAGCGCGGTGTAGTAGCCCGCCTCCTTCAGCATTTTCGGAAAGAGTGGCTGACCTTCGGGCAGATTCGTGTGCAGCTCCGGCGCACCGGTATTGTGGGGATACCGTCCCGTGATCAGGCTGCAACGACTCGGACTGCAGCTGCTGATCGTGAGCATCGCCCGATCGAATCGCAGCCCCTCACCCGCCATGCGGTCGAGATTCGGCGTCTTGGCCACAGGATCGCCATAACACCCCAAGTCCTCGGCGGAAACATCATCGGTGATGAAGAGAATAAAGTTGGGACGGACCTCCGCCGACTGCCCGGAATTCCAACCCAAAACCGCGAGGAGCCCGATTCCCAAAATCCATCGCGCCAGTAGTTGAAACAGAGAGTTTGTTTTCATGAAAGAAGCTTCCTCGCCGCTCGCCCGAGTGCAAACTGCGAAAACGCGTCCATCCCCTCCCCTGAAGGAACCGTTTGGCAGAGTCCGCCACTCCGTTCATAATGCAGTCGAAACACAAACCTCGACGGTACAGGGTTGGATCGCAGACATAACAGGGTTAAATCCGCCTCCCAACGGCTTCGCAGCCGACTTGGAGCTTTCCTCTGTTCGCTTATCACGCTGCTCGCCTTGGGAAATTGTGCACCATTCGACATCAACGTGGGAACTCAGGATCCGTTGAAAGTTGATCTGAACATGGAAGTTCACGTCTATCAGCACGGCGAATCGGACGAGGCCGCCAAGGAAGCCAAACTTTCCTACAAAGAGGCCATGACCCGGCGACGCAACCGGATGCAGGAAATTCAGGATCTGAAAAACAATCGCCTGGTCGGTGAATCCCACCAAGGCACCCTATCCATTCGCAGCCAGCCCGCCGGCGACTATGGAAATTACGTAAAGGAAACTGTCGAGGCAGAGAACGCCGATCGCGAATTCCTGATCGGACACGAGGCTGAGGAGAAGAGTGTACCCATCGATGATGTCCGCCGAATGCAATGGCGCCACTGGCAACGAAAGTCGTTCCCCGGAGAATGGATCGAGCTGGAAGGTGACCAACCCGACACCTACAAATGGGCTCAGAAAGAGGGTGCCAGCGAAGCTGAGGAACCTTCCGAAGCCGTGGAGTAACTTCGAAATCCTCCCGGCTCACACGGGCCAATCCGAAAGTTCCCGTCTTTTTTCGTTGCTCACTCGTGCCCTCATGGCTTAAACACTCCGTTCTTTCCAAAAAACAACCCTTTCACAATGAGCACTCTCGACAACATCGCAGACACGCATGACGCGGGCATCGCCCCTAATGCAAAACGCCTCCTTTGGGCAGGCTTCCTTGCCATTCTCGCTGCCGGAATCGGCTTCGGCGTCCGTGGCGGCATCCTCGCCAACTGGGCAGCCGACTTCGGTTTCACCGGCGCTCAGCTTGGAGCAATCGGGGGAGCTGGCTTCACCGGCTTCTGTTTTGGCATCATCATCGGTGGTGTGGTGGTAGACAAGATCGGCTACGGCAAGCTCGTGTTTGCAGCCTTTGCTTTCCACGTTCTTTCAGCCTTTATCACGTTCGCCGCCGGCAAAGGCCAGGCCCAGGAAACCGCCTACATGTTCCTCTACTGGGGCACTTTCGTGTTTGCTCTCGCCAACGGCACGCTTGAGGCGGTCGCCAATCCTCTCGTGGCAACCTTGTTCCCGAAGAATCGCACTCACTATCTCAACATCCTCCACGCCTCTTGGCCCGCAGGCCTTGTGCTGGGTGGACTCATCGGGTGGACCCTCGGTGAGGCCGGCGTAAGTTGGAAGATTCAGCTCGGCCTGTTCCTCATTCCGACGATTCTCTACGGACTCGCCTTCATGGGCCAATCCTTCCCGAAATCCGAAGCCGCAGCGAAAGGCCTCAAAGTCGGTGACATGCTCCATGAGGTGGGCATTCTCGGTGCGGCGGTTGCCTGCTACCTCCTCGTTCTCTTCTTCCAGAACGCGCTTGGCCTTCCCGACGCCGTTGCCTGGGGCATCGGTGGCGTGCTCCTCTTGGT
>JAGROX010000218.1:0-6072 GCA_020440025.1 Verrucomicrobiia bacterium | reverse complement strand
GCGGTGGAACTCGGAACCGACGGCTGGATTCAGAATATCACCGGCAATATCCTCACCCCGGCTCAGGGCAAGATCCTCTTCGTCTTCACCTCACTGCTGATGTTCGCTCTCCGCTTTTCGGCTCACTTCATCGAGAGCAAGTTGAAGATCTCGCCCATCGGTCTGCTCTTAATTTGCTCGGTCTTCGCCGTGATCGGACTGAACATGGTGAGCGGAGTGACGACTTTCATCAGCGCCATGATCGCCCTCGCTGTTTACGCGCTGGGTAAGACCTTCTTCTGGCCCACCATGCTCGCAGTTATCGGTGACCGATTCCCGCGCACCGGTGCCATTGCGATGTCTATCATGGGAGGCATCGGCATGATGTCGGCCGGTCTCCTTGGCGGCCCCGGTCTTGGCTACGCCAAGGACCGCTTCACCGTGGAACATCTTAAAGAGACCAATCCGGCACTCTATGAGGCCAACAAAGCGGAGACAGCGAGCAGTTTCCTTTTCCTGGAACCGGTCACCGGTCTGGATGGCACCAAGCTCTCCGAAGCCCAAAATGCTGAAGACAAAACGCCAGAACAGGCAGAGATCGCGGCAGCATCTATCGCCGGCGATCGCGAGACCCTCAAGGCCGATGCCTACATCCCGGCCGCCATGGCGGTAATCTATCTGTTGCTCCTGCTCTACTTCAAAATCACGGGCGGCTACAAGGCCATCTCGATCACTCGCGAACAGGTCGCTGGAGGAGTGGAAGGTCCGGTGGCCTGATCAGCCTCACCTTCAAACAATCTCAATTGGAAAGGGGCAGCCTATTCGGCTGCCCCTTTTTCATTTTTCCGTTTCCGGTTCCGCAGCTCGGGCTCACCCTTGAACCTGAGACAAAGAATCGTCGCTAGTTCGGTCACCAGCATCCGGATAGAAAACATCTGCAATGACAGCTCTGATCACCTATCGGGTTTTCCAAATTCCATCATTTCTCCTTGTGGAATCGGGGAGATTTGCTACGAAAGGCGGCTCTTTCCCGATTTCAGGAGTCGGGAGTAGCCAACTCATTCGAACCAATTCCGCCCGAAATCTCTATGAGTGATCAAAAACCCTCAATGGCCCTATTCTGGGGTTGTTTCATTGCCCTCATCACTACTTCATTTGCGTTCTTCACTCGCATGTATCTCTGCAATGTCCGATTCCCTGGTGAATTCGGACTAGATCAGACAGAGGTCGGAAGCCTGATCGGAGCAGGGATCTGGCCGTTTGCCATTTCGATCATCCTCTTCAGCCTGATCATCGACAAGATCGGCTACCGCGTCGCGATGATCTTTTCCTTTATCTGCTATGCCGCCTATTTGGTGATTGCCTTCATGGCCTACAGCACCATCCAAGGTGTGGAAGGAGAAGCGCTTCAAGTAGCTCAAAGCAAAGCCTTTAATCTCCTCTACTGGGGCAGCTTTATCTGCGCCCTTGGCAATGGAACCGTGGAGGCGTTCATTAATCCGGTGGTGGCCACCATGTTTAGCAGGGACAAGACCAAGTGGCTCAATATTCTCCACGCCGGTTGGCCAGGCGGTCTCGTCGTGGGCGGCGTCCTCACCATCATGCTTGCTGATGTTGCCGCGAACGGAAACTGGTTCATGGTCCTCGCCCTCATCACGGTGCCCGCCATCGTCTATTTGATCATGCTGGTCGGAACCACCTTCCCCAAAACCGAACGGGAAGCGGCCGGAGTTTCGTACCGGGAGATGCTGGGCGAGTTCGGCGGATTCGGAGCCTTTGTGGCTTTTGGGCTCATCTTTATGCAATTGGGACAGGTGTTTCACTGGAATCAAACGGTCGTCCTGATCCTGACCGCTATCGTCACCCTCGGCTTCAGCATTTACACCAAGAGCATTGGCCGAGGCATCCTGATTTTCATCATTATCATCATGATGCCGCTGGCAACGACTGAAATCGGAACCGACGCATGGATCAGTGGACTCATGGAAGAACCGATGAAGGCCGCCGGACAGAATGCTGGATGGGTCCTCGTGTATACTTCGGCGATCATGATGGTCCTGCGGTTCTTCGCCGGCCCCATCGTTCACAAGCTCTCTCCCATCGGTCTCCTGATCGTAAGCGCCGTTCTGGCGATCGGTGGACTCTTGGCACTCTCCAAGACAGGCAATTCTGGCCTCGGCATCATCTTCACCGCCGCCACACTCTATGGCTTTGGAAAGACCTTCTTCTGGCCGACCATGCTTGGCATCACCGCCGAGCAGTGCCCGAAGGGTGGCGCGCTCACGCTCAACGCCGTTTCCGGCATCGGCATGATCGCGGTCGGGGTGCTTGGCACGCCGTTCATCGGCTATGTCCAGGACGAGACTTCCAGTAATACCCTTCTCGCTTCTAACGAGCAAGTTGCCCAAGAGGTGTTGGTTGAGAAAAACTACCTCGGGATCACCTACCATGCGATCGATGGAGACAAGGCTGAATCGATCAAGGATGAGGCCACGCTGGGAACCATTGAGGAAGCCAAGAAAGCAGGTCAGTTCGACGCTCTTGGAAAGATGGCAATGTTTCCCGCCTTCATGCTGGTTTGCTATCTGATCCTTTTCTTCTACTTTAGGTCACGGGGTGGATACAAAGCCCAAATCTTGACAGGACACGATGCCGAGGACGGGAAGTTCACCGGCGGCGTGGAAGGACCAGCAGCCTGATTCCGCTACCTCGAAAAGATTCTAATACAAAAGGGGCAGCAGAAATCGCTGCCCCTTTTCGTCTATCTCGACCACGGCCATCCCAACCTCCGATGAAGCTATACACCTACGCGAAATGCGGCACCTGCCGGAAGGCGGTCGCTTGGCTCCGTGAACGGAACATTGAGTTCAAAGAGATTCCGATCCGGGAAACGCCGCCCACCAAGGCGGATCTCAAGAAAATGTTGGGTTTTTTAGGTGGTGACCTGAGACGGATTTTCAACACTTCGGGGCTGGACTATCGGGCGATGAATCTCAAAGATGGCCTACCCACCATGACTGAGGAGGATGCGTTCAACCTCCTGAACAGCAACGGAAACCTCGTGAAACGCCCCTTTCTCCTGACCGACCAGCACGGCGCGGTGGGTTTCAAGGAGGAGGAATGGCAGGAGATCTTCGATTGAGGCGCTTCTTTTTCTTTTTCAATGAATGCTTTTTTCCTTTGCCTCAAGTGCAGTAAATTTCCTAGAGTCTGTCTCCCCTTGCTAGCCGATCATTTGAAAATCCGGTTTGACCGGGAATGACGGATCCCACTTTCTATTTTTTCAAACAAGACAAGCTTCAACCAGCCCACCCGTTTTGTACGCGAACGAAGAATTTCTCATCGAGCTGCTCATGGAGAGCGGCAACCTGACCTCGGCCGATATCGAAGCGGCCCGCCCTCACAAGAAGGCCCAGGAAACCATCATCGAAACCCTGCTGAAATCCGGCAAACTGTCGGAGGATGCGGTGGCTAAACAGCTGGCTATCAGCTCGGGCATGGACTTCATCGATCTCTCCAAGATCGAGGTCGACGCCAGCGTCGCTGCCGCCATCGACGTGGACGTGGCGCTTCGCTACAAGGTCGTCCCGGTCGGCTTCAATGGCACCAATCTGTACATTGCGGTTAGCGATCCCCTGGATTTCGACACTTTGGACTCTCTCCGTCATGTCATCCAGTATGAGCCGGAGTTCGTCTGCTCGACTCAGACGCAGATCAAGCAATGCATGATGGATATCTACAGCGGCGAACTGTCCGCTGAGCAACTCCGAGAACTGAGCACCGGCAAGGTCTCCGTGGCAGGAGGTGACGACAGCGGTGGTGGAGGCATAGGTGTCGGCGACGGTTCCAGCGAAGGCGACGCTCCCATCATTCGCCTGGTGCATCAGATTCTCCAGGAGGCCTACCAGAACCGCGCATCGGATATTCACATCGAACCACTGGAGAACGAGCTTCAGATCCGCTATCGCATCGACGGCGCGCTTCACAAGATCGCCAGTCACCCGCGTCGCCTCATGTCTGCGGTGGTCAGCCGTATCAAGATCATGACCGGTTCGATGAGTATCGCGGAAAAGCGACTCCCTCAGGATGGACGTATTCAGGCTTCGATGGGCGATCGCGATCTTGACCTTCGTGTGTCCACCGTACCCACCAGCAATGGAGAGAGTGTGGTCATGCGTATTCTCGACAAACAGTCCCTCATGCTGGGATTGCCGCAGTTGGGATTCCTCTCCGATGACCAGGAGACTTTCGATCAACTCATTCGCCTTCCGGATGGCATTCTTCTGGTGACCGGTCCTACGGGTTCGGGAAAAACGACCACGCTCTACGCCTGCCTCAACACGATCAACAAATCGGACCGGAAAATCATCACCGTGGAAGATCCGGTGGAGTATCTCATGTCCGGCATCAATCAGGTGCAGGTGAAGGAAGACGTGGGCATGACCTTCGCGGCAGCGCTTCGAGCGATTCTCCGTCAGGCGCCCAACATCATCATGATTGGGGAAATTCGAGACTTGGAGACGGCCTCGATCGCGATCAATGCCTCGCTCACTGGTCACTTGGTTTTCAGTACGCTGCATACCAACGATGCGCCCTCCGCGGTTGCTCGTCTCGCCGACATTGGTGTGAAGCGATTCCTCATCGCCTCGGCCGTCCGAGCGATCACGGCTCAGCGTCTGGTGCGATTCAATTGCCCCGATTGCATTGGGCCAGCGGTCCTCAGTGACAAGGACATTCGTTCACTCAAACTCGATGCCTCCCAACTCGCAGACGCCGAGATCAAGGCGGGCACCGGTTGCCGCACCTGCCGCAATACCGGTTACAAAGGACGAAAAGGTATCTTTGAGATTCTCCAGATCGACCAGGAAGTGAGTCATTTGATCAATCGAAACGATTCTACTCCCAAACTCCGCAGCCGTGCTCGAGAACTGGGCATGCGGACACTCCGCGAAGACGGCGTTCGTAAAGTATTGTCCGGCCTGACCACTGCGTCCGAGGTCGTTCGCGTGACCATGGGCGACTCTGATTGATTTTTTCCGACCATTTTTTCCCTCCCGCTGAGTTCATCAGCGAACCCCACTTTAAGAGATAGATTTTTTCATCCATGAATGCCGATAGCGTAGCGGACCTGCTGGTCGCCCGGGAAGTGATCGATTTCGATCAACGGGAAGACCTCATTTTCAATGTCGAACAGAGCGGCAAAGACATCGTTGAACTGCTCGAGGAGTTTCAGATTCTCGAGCGAGATCAACTTTATCATCTCATCGCCGAAGATATCGGTGGTCAGTATCTGGATCTGGAAGGTTACCAACCACCGCCACAAGTGATTGCGGCCATTCCTGCGGGAACCGCCCGGCTTCACGCGGCGATGCCGATCCAGTTCACCGAAGAAGGTCTGATGGTGGCGATGGCGAACCCTCTCGATCCTCAGGCGCTGGAGGAACTCGGTTTCTCGCTGGGACAGACCATTATTCCGGCAGTCGCTCCCCCGGCTCAGATTCATGAACTGATCGATCGCTACTACGGCCAGAATGCCGAGAGCATGACCGATGCCCTCACTCAACTGCAGCGTGAGGCTGCCGCCCTTTCCGGAGAAGATTTGGAATCCGAAGCCAACTCGGCACCCATCATCCGATACGTGGACTTGGTGCTCTATCAAGCCATTCGCGAGCAAGCCTCGGACATTCACTTCGAGCCCTTCGAACACGACTTCAAAATCCGCTACCGGGTGGATGGTGGTCTCTACGAGATGGCCCCACCGCCGCAGCATCTGAAGGCTGCCATCACCTCGCGTATCAAGGTGATGGCGAACCTCAACATCGCCGAGAGCCGCATTCCTCAGGATGGTCGTATCATGAAAATGATCGGCGAACAGCCGATCGACATGCGGGTGTCCACCCTGCCCACTGCCCACGGGGAAAGCGTCGTGCTTCGTGTGCTCGACCGGTCGAACGTGAATCTCGATCTCGAGAACCTGAATCTGCCGCCGAACATTTACGAATACATCAATGACACCATTCTGAAGCCGAATGGGATCTTCATCTGCACCGGCCCCACCGGTGCCGGTAAAACGACGACGCTCTATGCCTGTCT
>JAGROX010000029.1:8963-15562 GCA_020440025.1 Verrucomicrobiia bacterium | reverse complement strand
ATCGTTCCCGTCGCGCCGAGGATCTTGCGAACCAGATCATCATAGGCTACGTTCGCCAGCAGGCTGTCCCGCATCCAAGCGTGAAAGGCGAAGTTTGCCGTGATGTCAGCCTTGTCTTCCCGCCGATTTTTCAGGAGCGCGGTCCACTTGTTGGCAAAGTAGTCGGCGTAGTCGGGACTGCCGAGCAACGCCTCGATTGCCTGATCGCGCTTTTTAGGATCCTGGTTGGCCAGGAAAGCTTCCGTTTCTTCGATGGTCGGCAACCGCCCCCCGACATCGAGCGAGATGCGGCGCAGAAAGGTCTCGTCGTCACAGACCGGAGACGGCGGCACCCCGATTTCCTTGAGATTTGCGAAGACAAGTTCATCGATGAAATTCTTCACCGGCGGCAGTTCCTCCACCGGCGCGCCCAAGGGGATGGAAATATTGAAGACCGAGACCAGCCCCGAGTAGCGCACCATCACCGCGACATTGCCGGGAAGGTCCAGCGTCGTCACCACCCCTTCGCCTGTCGCTTCGGCCATGCTGCGATCATTGGCTTCGTAGAGCGCCATTTTCGTCACATCGCGCGTGCTGCCATCGGAATACTTCGCCGTCACTTTGAGCGCCTGCGTGGTGTTGATCGCCATCGTCTTCCGGTTCGGATTCACGTCGATGCCGACGAGCTGCGGATCGGTCTCATCGCCATAGCGCATGCCTTCGCTGAGCCAACGAACCAATGTCTGGTAACCTTCCGACTCCGGGTCCAGCTTTTTGCCGCCACCGTGTGGCACGGTGTTCGATGCCTTCAGCAGCAAAAGGCTTTGCTCCGGCGCCTGGGGAAACACGCGTCTTCCCCGGCCTTCCTTCACAATGTGCTCATAGTCCTCTTCGGGTTCGAACCCGAGGAGCGACAAACGGAACCCTCGCTGCCCCGTGATGGCTTTCGCGTGACAACCGCCCGTGTTGCAATCCGCCTTCGTGAGGATGGGCACGATGTCGTTGGCGAAGTTCAGCGGACGCGCAGGCTCTGCCGCGGCTTCGTGCAACGAGACGGCAAACAGGACTCCCTGCACGAGGAGAAAGCTGAAGAGGATGCGGAAAATCGAGGTCATGCGAAGGGGCACCGATGCGACGATCTAGGGTAAGGGGCTTTCCCCTGTGGCCAATTCGCTGATTCGCGCCATGGGGCCGATTCACGCCATGCCACGGCCTCCACGGAAACCCGATCAAACAGGGTATGATGGACGAGGTAACAGGGTATGATCGCACCTCCAGCGTGCCGCCAAACCACCACTCAACCCGGTCGGAGATCCGTTTCAGGGATGGAGTTCGCTGACTCCCTCTTTCAGCCCATAGAGATGCTTCACCTCGGCGTCTGTGAGGGCACGATTGAAGACTGCGAGATCATCGAGATGGCCGACGTAGGAGGCTCCCAGCACGAGCAACACGGAGGCGGGATCCCAGTCGAGTGTCAGATCCCAGTTCTCGATGGATCCCTGGAGCTCACCATTGAGCCAGAGACTGCCGGATGGTTTGGCGGCCTTGTTGTTGATGTTCTTGAGGGTGAATACCGCATGAGTCCATTTTTCCCGGGAGAAAGGCGCGCGAGCCACTTGCACCATCGGCCGCTTCTCATCGGCCATGACGGCCCAATCGAGATTGTCAGGATTCCAGAGATGAAACAGCGGACGGATCGCGTAGCGGAACAGCCGAGGCGATTCGTCCTTCGACCATTCGAGGAAAATGAACCCCTTCTTGGAGTCATCGCCAACAATCTGGACGGGATCGCAGTAGCCGGGTTCCAAGTCCTTGTCGGGATCGAGCCGCAGCCAGACCGACACCGTGGCGTTCCAGTCTTTGTCGCTGTAGCCAAGCACCCCGGCATCCTTGATCTGCGGTCGGATGCTACCCTTTTTGGGAAAATGAAGGGCTCCTCCATAACGCCCCGCCATCGGGTCGATCCTCACTTCCTCTCCAGGCGTGGCGGCCACCACCTCCTTGCCCTGTCTGACACTAAAGGCCTTCTCCCCGAGCGAGAAGTCGGCAGCAAATCCTTGGTCGAATGAGGCATGAAAGGTGAGAGCCTTGGCCAGGTCCTCATGGGTCTGGGCCATCACCACCCCGGGGATAACGACGGCGGAAAGGAAAATCGCGAGGGCGTTGGTTTTCATTTTTGGGATCTCAAGGGGCCGCTTTCAGATTCGCCAGCAGATAGTCGAGAATGGTCTCGTGCTTCACCTCGGGCGCACCGGGATAGACCAGT
This sequence comes from Verrucomicrobiia bacterium, assembly GCA_020440025.1. Classification (GTDB taxonomy): domain Bacteria; phylum Verrucomicrobiota; class Verrucomicrobiia; order Verrucomicrobiales; family DEV007; genus JAEUHH01. The sequence goes on along the minus strand of JAGROX010000029.1, from coordinate 13,317 downwards.
TCGCTGGTCACGCCAAGCTCTCGGCAGCGTTCCTGCAGTTTCACTCCAAAGTTTGAAGTGTGGGTCGGATCCTTCTGATCCTGGCCCATGGCGGGCGGGGCGGAAAAGGAGAGGTAAACCGGCGGATCGTCCTTCGATACCAGGGCGTAGGGGGAATACTCGGCAATCCACGGCAGGATGGTGTCGCGCTTGGCGAGGAACTCCTCGAACTGGGACAGCTTCTTCTCCGGATCGCCGGTGAACCCGAACGCGTGTCCACCGTAGCGGCTGTTGGGCGTCCACTCCTTCATCTGTTGGGGATCGAGCGTGGTCTGCGGACCATTGACGGCGGCGAAAGCCAGTCGAGTCGACTCCCTCGCAATCGGGTCATCGCTCTTGGGATCGGCGAGGTCATCGTGAAAGGCCAGCCAGAGAGAGGTGCAGGCACCGGCCGAACCACCGCTCGCTCCGATGCGGTCCTTGTCGATGTTCCATTCCGCCGCGTGACTGCGAATGAATTGCAAGGCACGAGCCGCATCGTGCAGCGGGCCCTTGACCGGAGGCGTCACCCCATCGGCCGTGGCTTCAGGAATGAATCGATACTCGACCGACGCGACCGAGATTCCCTCTTTGAGCAGCGTAGGCAACATCGCCGACAGGCCGCTGAGCCGTCCGCCCGCCATCCAGCCACCACCATGAATGAACAGAAGCATGGGGGTCGGCTTGTCCGATTCGGCTTTCCAGAAATGGATCAACTGCTTCGGATGCGGACCGTAGGCCACGTCATATTCCGTCGGATTCGGCAGTTCCGGATTCGCCGCAGTGAAGGCCTTGGCTTCGGCCTCGCCGATCTCACGAACGAAGATATTGCGCCACCTGATCTCGCCACCGTGTGTTTGCAGCATCACTGGCCCATTGGCAGGATAGGGTTTCGTCTTGTCGAAATAGGGTTCGAACGCCGCGCCCTCCACCACGAGTCGACCATTGAGCGTAACCCAGGTCCGCGCTCCGATCTGCTTGATGCGAAAGGTGTTCCATTGCCCAAAAGGCTTGTCCACTTTGGCGATGGGATCGCGTCCGAGTGTCTTTGGCGTGTTGTTGAAAAGTCCACCCGATCCCAGATGCGGCCGACGATCGGGTCGTTTCGGATCGAACACCTGATTCGAGTCCCAGATCTGCACCTGCGGTTGACCGCGCAGATAGATGCCGCTGTCCGCGCCCGCCACGGTCTTGTATTCGATCATCAATTCGAAGTCGCCGAACATCTCGTCCGTCGTCGCATAAGGCCCGGTGCCACTATTGACCAGCTCACCGTTCTCGACCCGCCAATGATCGGGAAACTCCGCGCGCTGCTTTTTGAGATTCTCCTCCAATTTCTCGCCGGTGAGCTTGGCAGAAGTGTGAGGATTCCACCCATACCAACCGGTGAGATCCTTGCCGTTAAAGATGGCGCGAAAGCCCTTCGGCGGCACCGGATCGGCGGCCAAGGCAGAGGCGAGCGAGACGCCCAGCAGGATCGCGGGGAGAAAAACGGCAGTCAGAAAAGGCACTCGAGATTTCATGGAGAGCCATCCTATCCCTTCCCATCAACAGGTCGAGAACCGCTTGCGCCGGAGTCGCGCCATCTCCGGAGTTCTCTCAAATCTCGCTTTCCTTTGGCACCACAAAGGGGGCACGATACTCCCGCGTCAGCAGCGCATCGGCGGCGGCGTTGTCGAGGAACTGCTCCTTGTCTCCGTCCAACTTCAGGCGCTGCCCCAGCGTCATCGGTGTTTTTTCGAGATCGACCCCGGCATCGACCAGATAGTGACGAGTGCGATCGAGCGTCTCCTGCACGTCATCCTTTACTTGGATGTCGCCGAGATGTTTCTGAATATCGGTCAACGACGATTTCTGTCCCAGTCGATAGGAAATGTTTGCGAGATGGCAGAGCGACGAGGACTGATGTCCTTCCAGGATCTCCGCCTTGAGGTCTTCCTGTTTCCGGCTGCGAACCGCATCCAGGAAATTCGCAAAGTGACTGACCGATTTGCCTTCGAACGCCTTCAGCAACTGACCTTCCGGATCGTAGAGTCCCGTCTCGGCGATGATGCCTTCGCTGCCATAGAAAAACCACATCGCTTTGATGACCGGATGAAACGGCGCCGATTTCAGACCGCGTGTCTCGGACACGATTGTCTTGTCGCCAAAGTCAAAAATCCCCACCTGCGAATTCGGCGTCTCGGCCACATCGGTATAGCCGAGTCGACCACCGTAGCTCATCACGCTGCGCCCCAGTCCGGTCACGCCGAGTCCCCAGCGGCAGATGTCGATGGAGTGAACGTTGCTGTTTCCGATGTCGCCATTTCCCGTGTCCCACATCCAGTGCCAGTCATAGTGAAAACGAGGCCGTGTGAGTTTCGTCATCGGTGCGGGACCGGCCCAGAGATTGTAGTCGCAGCGCGGCGGGATCACGCATTCCACCGGACCACCGATGGAGCCTCGCCCGCCATAGATGATGCTGCGCGCCAGCTTCACCTCGCCGAGCTTTCCCTCGTGAATGTATTGAATCGCCGAGGCTAGGGCACCACGCGAGCGGTTCTGAGTGCCCGTCTGACAGATGCGACCCAGCTTGCGAGCGGTCTGCACGATGCGGCGTCCCTCGTCCACATTCTGGCTCACCGGCTTTTCCACATAGGCATCCTTGCCCGCCTGCATCGCCCAGATCGCGGCGAGCGCGTGCCAGTGATTGGGAGTCGCGATGGTGACGGCATCGACCGAGGGATCATCGAGAATGACGCGCAGATCCTGCACCTTCTTCGGCATGGGGCGATTCAGTTCGCCGGAAAGCAGTGCACCCACCTCGTCGGCCCGGTCGAGATCGGGATCGCACACGTAGGCGATGTCACAATCCGCCAGTCGCGCTAGTTCTTTGGCGTGCGCCTTTCCACGAATGCCGCAGCCGATGATGGCGACCGTCAGCTTCTCATTCGGACTGACCGATTTCCTGTCCTGCGCGAGTAGTGGCACCGGCAGGGCAGCCGCCGCGGCGGCCATCACGGAATCTTCGAAAAAACGACGACGGGAAAGGTTTTTCATGTCGGGATCATCTCTCGAATCCCCCGATGAAGGAAAGGTTTTCTCACTCCTCGTATGCGTGATCTCAGGGCGTCACCAAAGCCGCCGCCTCCGCCCGAGCCTTGGCCAACACCTCGGCCACCGCGACCGGCTTGCCGCCCTGACGCACACTTTCGTCCGCCGCTTCCATGAAAGCGAAAATCTCCAGCGTTTCCGCCTCGCTCACCGGCGGTACGCCCGTCCGGAAAAATCGACCGATCTGTCGACAGAGTTTTTCATAACTCGGAGACTCGGCCACATGGATGACACTCTCGCTGCCGTAGGCCGTGGCGCCGAACTCCGCCTTGCCCTTGATGATGCCTCGATACACCCCGAACCGGCCATCTTGCCACGTGCCGGTGACCTGATCATGAACCTTCCCTTTTACCCGCGACACCGTTTCGCAGCCCGGACCCATGATCGTGAAGAGAGCCTCGACCCCATGAATGGCGTAAAAGAAGAGATCCGGCGTCCCACTCTGATAGGAACACGGTCCCCAGGTCGTTGCGCCCATCAGATCACCAAGCGCCGCGTCCTGACTCAGGGTGGAAATCTTGTCGCCAAAACGAGTCGACGAACTCGAGAAAAACGTCACCCCGTGCTGCTTCGCCAACTCGAAAATCGCGATCGCCTCCGGCAGGGTGCCCGCCACCGGCTTGTCGATAAAAACCGGCTTGCCCGACTTGAAAATCTCCCGTGCCTCCTGCAGATGGATGCGTCCATCCACACTCTCCAGCAGCACCACATCCACCTTTTCCAACAGTTTCGGAATCGAGTCCACGATCTCCACGCCCATGCCCTGAACCTGCTCGGTGAATTTCGCCACCCGATCTTTGCTCGCCGGCATGTCCGTGCCGCCCGGATACCCCGCGACCACGGTGATTCCCGCCAAGTCGCCGTCTGACTTGGTATTGAACAACTTCGTGAACGCCGGCACATGCGACGTGTCGAGACCGACGATACCCGCCCGGAGCGGTTTCGGAGTGTCCTGGGAAAAAGCCGGAGAAATCACCAGCGTCAGCGCGGCAGCAAGGAACAGAGAGGAAGTTTTCATCATTTTTGGAAAGGCCTTCAGCCTACCGGCATCCCCTCCTCGTTGGCGACACCGCAATGGCGCTGAATTCTAGCGCATTTTCGCACCTGACTTTCGCCTCTTCTCCCCTGAAGTTCTCCAGCTACTCACGATGACCCGATTTCTCGCGATCTCCTGCTTTTCTTTTCTGCTTCTGTCTCTGGCGATGCCGCTTCGGGCCCAGTCGACATCGGAGTTGGATGGCTT
>JAGROX010000029.1:0-8916 GCA_020440025.1 Verrucomicrobiia bacterium | reverse complement strand
CGGCTGGATACGCTTTCCCGCGACTTTTCCTCCGAAGAAGATGCCGAGCGATGGTTCGAAATCATCACCCGCATCGGAGCCGGAGAAATGCCTCCCGAGGACGAGCCACAACCAACAGCAGAGTCCGCCAACCTCGCCATGGAGTGGATCGCGACCCGGCTCAAGGAAGGCCAGAAGGCGCGCATGGCAGAGCGGGTGCCGGTGTCCCTCTCGCGGCTCAGTCGCGACGAATACGCCCACACCGTTTACGATCTCCTTGGCGTTCACTACGACACCCGTGCGCCGGGGGCGTTTACCGAGGACCCCGATTGGCACGGCTTCGAACGACTGGGAAGCGAGCTCTCTCTCTCGCCTTCGCATGTCGAAAAATACCTCAAGGCCGCGACCGAAATCATCAACCTCGCCTTTCCCGATACCGAACCGCGCCAGACCAAGTCACATCGCGACGCCCTCGCCATCGACTGGCACAACGCGCAGAAACGCGAGGCGCTTGACGCCATCGGCATCACGCCCGGCATCCGCACGCTGCTCTGGGCCGGACATGAACTCAGCTACCTGCGGCCCGATGGCGGCTATCGACAGGCGGCGGGACTCTACCGAGCCCGGATTCAGGTGAGTGGACTCGCGCCGGAAGGTGGGCGACCTCCGCATCTCACCTTGTTCTCCAAGGAGCTCGACCGAATGATTTTCGAGGCGGATGTTCTCGCGCCTGAGGACAAGCCGATCATTCTCGAGTTCGAGACCTTCCTTCCTGCTGGGAAGTTCGGCATCACGATCAACAATGCCGTTCCGGGTCCGTCAAACTCCGGACGCTCGGGTAGACCGGGCGGTTTCGTCTTTACGACCCTGGACGATCCCAAATCGCGGGCACCTTGGCAGCGAAAGATGACCGACGACGAGGGCAAGCCGCTCTATCCCTTTCTCATTTTCGACTGGATCGAGTGGGAGGGGCCGATCGAAAAACCGGAAGACATCCAAAAACGCGAGGGCCTCTTTCCGAACGAAGACGCCTCTCCCGACGAGGTGAAAAACACCCTGACCCATTTCGCGGAACGCGCCTGGCGACGGCCCCTCACCGAGGGGGAGATCGATCGCTACACGAAACTCGTCGCCGCCGAGCAAGCGGCCGGCTCGCCCTTCCGCACCGCCTACAAGACCGCCCTGCTGGGTCTCCTCGCTTCGAAAAACTTCACCTACCTCGCCGAAGGAACGCCAGGCGAGCATCGTGAGAAACTGAACGACTTCGAACTGGCCTCGCGCCTTTCCTACTTCCTCTGGAGTTCCCTACCCGACGAAGAACTGCTCGCCATCGCCCGTACCGGGACACTCGCCAAACCCGAGGTACTGCGAGCACAGGTCCGTCGACTCATGGCTGATCCGAAGATCGCGCGCTTCACAGACTCCTTTCCGCGGCAGTGGTTGCAGTTGAAGAAGGTCGGCCAGTTTCCTCCGGACGAAAAGCTCTACCCCGACTACGACGGATGGCTTGAGGAGAGTATGATTCTCGAAACGACTCACTTTTTTGCCGAGATGTTTCAGTCGAATCTGCCGGTGCTCGAGTTTCTCGATTCCGACTGGACGATGCTGAATCCCCGCCTCGCCCTGCACTACGGCATCCCGACACCGAAGAGTGCGGAATTTCAGCGGGTCGCCCTGCTCCCCGAACATCATCGCGGCGGCCTGCTCACCCAAGCTTCGATCCTAAGCCTTACCTCCGACGGCACGCGTCATCGCCCCGTCCATCGCGGCGTCTGGGTCTCCGAAGCGATCTTTGGAAAAACACCTCCTCCCCCGCCGCCCAACGTTCCCGCGATCGAGCCGAATCCGGTCAATGAACCCAAGGCGACGATCCGGATGAAGCTCGCCGCCCATTCCGAGAACGCGAACTGCGCCGCGTGTCACGCCAAGATCGATCCTCTCGGCTTCGCCTTCGACCACTACGATGCCATCGGTCGCTGGCGCACCGAGGAGGTCGTTCCCAACGGCACTGGGGCCAATCCGCCGGTCGATGCCAGCGGTCGCCTGAGTGATGGGCGGAGCTTTCAGAATGCGGTGGAGTTCCGGAAACTTCTCCTCGATGAACCCGAGCCTTTCGTGCGGGCCTTCACGGAAAAGCTGGCCGTCTATGCGACTCGCCGTACCATGACTTTCGATGACGAAGACGCGATTGCCGCCATCGTGAGATCCAGCAAAGCCACCGAACACCAGCTGCGCTCGCTGGTGGAGACCCTGGTGCTTTCCGACCTTTTCCTGAATCGCTGAGCCCCCTCACCCACCATTTTCCCATGAACACTCCCCGCCAATCCTGGCTCCTCAGCCGCCGCCACTTGCTCCGTGGCATCGGTGCCACCGTCGCGCTGCCCCTCCTCGATTGCATGCGACCGCTGCGTGCGAGAGCCGCCGAAACTTCTGCACCGAAACGGGCCGCTTTCATCTACCTGCCAAACGGGGTCAACACGCTCGACTACCAGATCCTGCAATCGGGAGCCGACTACCAGTTCAGCAAAGGCCTCAAGCCACTGGAACGCCATCGCGCGAACATCACTCCCATCTCGGGACTGCATCATCCGCACGGTCTCGGACATCATCACAACTGCCAGAGCATCTGGCTGACCGGGGCGGAGGTCGGGCAGGGCAAACGCAACAGCGTCTCGCTCGATCAACTCATCGCCGAACAGATGGCGCCACATACCCGATTTTCCTCGCTCGAAATCAGCAACACGGGACGATCGCTCGCCTACAACCGCGACGGCATCACCCTGCCCGCCGAGACCAAGCCGGGCGAAGTTTTTCGCCGGCTCTTCGAAGCGCCCGCCGGAGGAGCGGAAAAGGAACGCGAAGGCCTGCGTCGCCGCGGCAGTGTTCTCGATGCCGTGCTCGACGAAGCCCACGATCTCGAGCGCCGCATCGGGAGCGAAGACCGCGGACGGCTCGACCAGTATCTCACCTCCGTCCGCGAGGTCGAAGTCCGCACCGAACGAGCCGATCGCTGGCTCGACATTCCGCGCCCCGAGATTTCCGAAGCCGATCGTCGCCGCGTCACTCGCGAGGTCTCGCAGAGCAAGCCGGGCGACTACTACCGGACCATGTATGATCTCATGATCCTCGCCTTCCAGACCGATGTGACTCGGGTCATCACCTTCAGTAGCGGCGATGAGGGCAAAGGACTGCCCATTCCCGAACTCGGCATCAACCAGACCCGTCACGCCCTCTCCCATCACAATGGCGATCCCGATCAACTCGCGCGACTGACCCAGAGCGATGCCTTCAACTTCGAGCAGTTCGCCTACTTCCTCGACCGCCTCGCCGAGGTGAAAGATGGAGAAAGTTCCCTCCTCGATACGACTCTCTCGCTTTACGGCAGCGGCATGGCCTATGGACACAGCCACGGCAACGCGAACCTCCCCACCGTCGTCGCGGGCGGTCGTCAGCTCGGTCTGAAACACGGGAGACACATCGATTTCAACCAGGGACACTTCGACGGTTATCCTCTCGGCGACGACGGCGCCCTGCAGAATGCTCACTACGGAATCTGCTCCCGACCCGTGAACGAAAACGCCCGTCTCAGCAATCTCCTCGTGACCCTCGCGCAGAAGATGGACGTGGAGACCGAAACCTTTGCCGACAGTTTGCGGACCGTTTCCGAGCTGGAGAGTTGAGCTCTGGAACATTCATCCTGACATGCGCGCCATTTCCCCTGTTCTCACTCTCGGTCTTTTCTTTCTCGCCACGGGGCTTTCCTCCCTACGCGCCGAAGACAAACCCGATGATCCTCGCATCGCTAGCGACGACGCCTTTCCCGATCCGGCGGGAGCGCGTGATTTTGCCGGCGAACTCATCCTCTCCGAACACGTCAATAGGCTCGGCATTCTCCGGCTCGATCGCGACGGCACCATCAACAAGTATCACTGGGATCTGCCGCACCACTTCCGGATGCTGCCCTACGGATCGCTCAGCCTGCATGGCGCTCCTGCTGATCTCATGGACATTCCGCTCGGCACTCACCTGCATGGAAAATTCTACCTCGGACCCGAGGGTGAGTATGAAATGAAAGTGCCAGACACCGGCTACGCCTCGGGCAACATGGCAAATCCCGACCTGCGCTCAATCGTGACGCCCTGGTCGCAGGTTCTTCGGCTGGAGGATGACTTCAGTCACTTCCAACGACTCGGCCAGGGATGGAAAATCACCGCCTTCGGACCTGACCGGAGCACCATCACGGTCGAGCGCGTCACCCTCGCCGACGGCAAACCGGTTTCTGCCGAAGCCGCCAAAGACGGCGTCAAAAGCCCGCAGGTGCATCGACTCGACCGCGGCGCCCGGATCTGGAAAGGCCGCGAGATTGCCACGCTCGAAGATCTCGCCGAGGGTCAGGTGGTGCAGATCAATTTCGGCTGGGTCACCCTGCTCGGATCCACCAAGGAAGACGGACTCTGTCGCGAGATCTGGATCGATGAAGAGAGCCGCGAGGTCGCCCGGGAACAGCAACGGCAGATCCACCTTGCCAACCTGAAGCGACGCGGCCTACCCGCCACCATTCTCAAAACCGAGCACATCCCCGGCGAAGGCGCGCGCGGCTACGTCACCTTCGCATTTCACGCCGGGATCGATCCGGAACTCATCGATGCCTTCCAGCCCAAAGTTGGCGTCACCGTCTGGGCCGCCGAGCCCAGCCTGCGGGTCTACGACGGGCTCAACGACACCAAGCCATTCGGCGAAATCGAAGTCAGCCGAATCGAGAATCCCCCGCCCGGCCACAGCGGCGTCGAAGTCCGCGCCCACTGCTGGGAAATGCTCGAAGGCTTCCGCGCCGGACGCATCATCCGCCTCGCCCTCACTGACTGGAACCCTCCCTTCCGCCCCCGCGAGGAATTACTCTGGCCCAACGACACCCGCATCTTCCAAGTCGGCCCCAAGCCCGTCGCCGATCGTGAGGGGAAGCCCCAGCCTGATCCCGGCGGGAAAGAGGGGCAATAGTTCCCGATCTGGCTAGTCGACCGGCAGCTGGCAAAACTAGTTCTTCCATCACTCGCTCCCGACCGGGGGGACTTCGGCTGATGTCAACGCAGTGGCTCGTTGCAGCGCCATGATGCCGCGCAGTCCATATTCTCCCGCAGTGCGATTGCCGACATCCTGGGCGACTCCTTCCAGGGTTCCGTGAATGAACCGCCCGAGTTGAGCGCCCATGATCAGCGAGGTCGCCTGATCGGGATCCGTTTCCGGGGCCATCGACATTTCGAGTGTCTGCAAAGTCTCGGGACTGAGAACTTCGGCACGATGCACGAACACACGAACCGTCTTGACTGGTTTCGGTGAAATCGTCAGCGGCAACATCACTTCGATCATCTTCTGAGGTAGAATCGAGAACACCCGTTGGCCGGGTTCCTCGTACCATTGCTCATCCCAGGTGGCCACCATGGCGGCGGCTTCCGCGTGTGTGAGACCGGCCTCGGTCAAGGCAGCGACCATGGAGGCGGTGAGACCGGCGATGGATTCCTCTCGCGTGTCTCCCGGATCGAGAACGGCGAAGGGAACTTTGATCGGCGTGTTTCCCATTTTTCCATCCCACGCCGGAATGGCCGACAGCTTTTTCCACCGCACCGAATCGGCCGAGCTTTGCAACACCCATAGGTGCTCGAATCCGTAGTCGGCCTGATGGTTCAATACCGCGATCTCCGAAGTCCCGAGATCCATCGAGGGAATCAATCCGCTGGCAAAACTCCCGGCTCCCCGATAAAAGACAAACTTCTCCACCTCATCGATCAGCCGGCTCTTCCCTCCATCTTTCGGAATTGTCCGCCGGACAAAAGCCGCTTCGGGAACTGCGCGGGCCTGGTAGTAGTGGTTGTTGGGCCGCGCGGTATCGAATGGTAACAACGCTTCAGCATCCCCAGCCAGAGAGGGCGGAATGAGTTCCAACTGTTCCCACGTGCCCGCAGTTTTTCCAGATCCGGGAAAGTATTCTGTGATGGAACCATCCACGTAGTTCACCGAGACATCTATCTTTCTGGGAGAATCGCAGTAGAAGTAGATCACCGGCGTCTCCATCCGCGCCGTGGTCCGCATCATGCCCTTACGAAATAGGGTGAATCGCGGATACATGAACGACGGCAACTCGCTCACGCCTCCAGAGTTCGGCTGATACCACGGCACCTGTCGACCTGTCGGCCAATGCAAGGTGGTCAACGTGCCCCACTCGTGGGCGAGAAAATCCTCGGCAACCGCGACCTCGTCTGGTTGAGCCGCCTCTTCCGCGGCGAGTGGTCTGATCAGGAAGAGCAACGCCAGCAGCGCCCCCCAGTGAATTTGGATGGTAAGGACGTTCGTCGGCATCTTCATGGGAATCTTCAGGATCGGGTGGAAAGGAACCCTATCAGGGTCTCCGATTACCCAAGGACGAGCAATCCTGAAATTGTCAAAAGAATGTCAGGAAACGATCTGAGCGAGATCCCGATTCCATCACATTTTCAGAGGTAGGACCGGACGTCCCAACCGACCGGGGGCGAAATCTCGCTCGATTTGATACCACGGCCCGCCACCCCAGCGACGCGTCCGGAGGCCGCTGCCCAACCCAAACGGCAAGACCGTCACGGCTACGGCCTGGCCTTGGGAAACATCAGCGCCACCGCGCCATCGAGGATGGCACAATCAGCGGAGTCCTTGATGTGCATACCGCCTTCCATCCGGTAGAGCCCGGCGACGGGACGGGGTAGATTTTTCGCCTTCCCCACCAGATTTCCGGAGGTCAACCGGGTCATCAGCACATACTCATCGGACGGCTCCTTCCCGGCGCGGGGAGCGGGATCGTGAATCACCAAGACATTGGGATTGGGGATGCCCATATTGTCTTTGCCAGCATCGATCACCGTGACCCAATGCCCGCCGATTCGCTCATAATCTCCCGTCTTCGGGTCGATCCGACACCAGCCGAGATTCAACCAGACGGCCCCACCCGCAACCAAGGTATCGGCGATCCACTTCAGGCTCGGTTCCGTGACACCCGTCCCAAAATCCTCGTAATGTGGGCGCCATCCCTGGAATCGCAGAGCGTAGTCCGATTCGGCCAGTCCCCGATCCTTCAAGAACTGCCTCACTCCCGCCATCAGCCCGTTGGGACCGGTCCCCGTCACCGAGTCAGTATTCATGTAGGCGGGAGACGCGAGCCGATTCACCAAATCATATTGCGAGATACCCTGACGCTCCAAATCAGCCCGGAAAAGGTGCATCAGGGAATTCGATACCGACACCGGGGCGCAGAAGCTTCTCCCACCATTGGCAAACTTCCCCGCAGGATCGGTCTGAGTGAGATCGGGGACAGGTCCATCTGGCTGGGCCGAGACCGGGGAAACCGAGAGCCAAACGATCGCGACGATGACTGCCGGGCGAGAGTGAAAAATCCGGTTCATGAAAGAGAGGCCAATGCCCGTATCGAAAGACCACAAATCAGTTGCGGTTGTCGATACCAAATGAGCCGGACATCCGGGATTGGCGAGGAAGAATCTACCGGGGCACTGTGGAGCTCGAACGCCCATTTCAGTCACCCACCATCGATGCCACGCATGACTCGCCTGCTTCTCCTCCTCTTCATTCTCCTCACCAGCCTGTCTCCAATCTCCGCTACTGAGACTCCCATCGTCCTGTGGCCAGGCGGAGCCCCGGGAGCCCTCGGCACCGAGGCCAAAGACATCCCCACCCTGACGCCATATCTTCCCGCCGAGGGCAACGGCGCGGCCATGCTGCTCATTCCCGGCGGCAGCTACAGCGGGATCTATGAAGGCCAGGCAGAACCCTTCGCACTTTGGCTGAATGAACAGGGCATCACCGCTTTTGTGCTTCGCTACCGGCTCGGCAGCGGCGGCTATCGCTATCCCGCCGCCCTTCAGGATGCCGTCGAAGCCATGCGCCAGGTCCGCAGTGCCGCCGAAAAATGGAAGATCGATCCCCAGCGCATTGGTGTCATGGGATTCTCGGCGGGCGGCCATCTCGCTTCCACCCTGATCAACCGTCCCGAAGACGGCGAGATCGCAGGGCACCCCACCTCCGCCATCAGTCCGCGCCCCGACCTCGCCATTCTCTGCTACCCCGTCATCAGCATGATCACCAAACCCCACGCCACCTCGCGAAACATGCTCGTCGGGGAAACGCCCGACGATGAACTCCTCCGCCGCGCATCCAGCGAACTCCAGGTGCATCCCGGTCTGCCGCCCGTCTTTCTCTGGCACACTCAGGAAGACAAACTCGTACCCGTCGAACATTCCCAACTCTACGCCGCCGCCCTGCACGCCAACGGCATCCCCCACGACTTCCATCTCTACCAAGATGGTGACCACGGCACCGGACTCATCGGCACCTCACATCCTTGGTTCGCCGATCTGATCTTCTGGCTGAAGGCGAGGAAGTTTCTGCCGTAGACACAGATCCGCTTTCCACCATCTCGGAATCCGACACGACCTAACCCTGTCAGGTCGGCGAGTGAACCCTGTTAAGTCGTGACCTTTCCCTCCTCCGCCAGGGCCTTCAGCGTCCTTTGCGTCAGCGGATTGATGAGGAAAAGTCGAAAAACACAGGAGACCGCGACCGTCCACACCACATACGGGATCAACACCATCAGCGCCGAACGGTGACCAAGAACGGCTTCGGTCATCGTCATGCACAGCGAGTAGCCAAGGCCGATGCAGACAAACATGAGGCCATTCATCACCAAGATCTTTTTTCTCCGAGACATGGCCAACTTCCGCAGGCGACCCTTCTCTCGAAACGATTTGCCGCGAAGCTGTTCAATGTCGGATTCGAAAACGGGGCTCATCGGAAAAGTCGTTTATTTCGGCTGGCCATAGGTCGCTTGTTTCTCAGCCGCATCTTATTCTACCCGCGCTGGCCAGAGGCGCTTGGAATAAATCCGGGGCACCTTTCCGA
>JAGROX010000217.1:3391-19636 GCA_020440025.1 Verrucomicrobiia bacterium | reverse complement strand
GAGATCGCCACCGAGTCGCGAGACGAATTTCATTTCCTCCTGCAGACCAAAGGGACCGAGATCGTAACGGGTCGAGCAGCCCAGTTTCACGCCGTGCTGTTTGAGCATGGCGGCAAAAGCTTCCTCGCCCATCTCCGTCACCTGCTCGCGCTGGTTCCCGTGTTTTCGCGGCCAGATATCGAGAAACTCGGCACCCGTTTTTGGCACGTCGGGCAGGATCTCAGCCAGGGGAAGCTCGCCATACAGCGAAGAACCGACAATGTATCGAAATTGAAAACCGGATTCGGCGAGGGCGCCGAGCAATCCGGCATTCGCCGCGGCCACTGAAGTGATAAAATGTCTTCGTTTCATGGGGGTATCGGAAAAACAACTTCACCACCCATACGCTGAGCCTCGCCCTCAGGCTATGTCAATATCGTGAGCATTTTGTGTCTTTTTTCACGGCGCAATTCCTCTACACTGGCACCATGCCTCAGGAACTTTCGCGTCAATTGAGTCGCGATTATCGCGATCCCCACACCCGTCTCGGCATCGATCTGACGCCCGAGTCGGGTAGTGGTGCTTCCTCATTTCTCGTCCAGGAATGCGGCTTCCGACACTACGAGAACTGGAATCACCGCGGGATTCGCAGTCCCTACTGGCGACTGCATCACAATTTCGAAGCGGGAAACTCCGTTCGCAGTCAGGGGAGCGAGTATGCGCTGAATCCGGATGTCGTGGTGCTGATTCCCGGAGGCGTTCCTCTCGATACCCTGGGTCGGAAGACGGTGCCCCACCTGTGGATCCACTACCTGCCGAGCAAGGAATTCCTCCTGGCGATGCGAACGCCGGTCGTCGTGCCCACCGACACCGCCACGCAGGCCGCGCTCACGCAGTTGAGAAATCTTTTCGACGAAGGACTGATCGAAAACTCCCAGCGCATGCATCACCTCAGCAAGGCGGTGCTACATCTGGTGTTTGCGCGATTGGACTCGGAAGCGTTTCTCGCCTTTCCCGATCGACTGCTTCCCATCCTGGAACACATCGACCGACATCTCGGCGAGGACCTTTCCACTCCCCGGCTCGCCAAGCTCAACGGAATGACCCGCCATCGATTGACCCAACTTTTCCAAAAACACACCGGACTCTCACCAAGCCGGTACGTCGCTGACCTCCGGGTTCGATTGGCGATGCAGCGACTGGCCGCAACGGACGAGTCCATCGAGCAAATCGCAGAGGCCCTCGGGTTTCCCAATCGCTACTACTTCAGTCGGGTTTTCCAGAAACAACTCGGCTGTGGTCCGGCGACCTTTCGACGGGGCCAACGGTAACATTTTCGTCCGGCGAAGAAATTTACGTGACTTTTTCAGCAGTCTTATCGTCAACTATGGCGTCATTTAACCGAACCCAAAATAGAGGAACATCATCATGCTCAAGGAATTCAAAGAATTCGCCTTCAAAGGAAATCTCGTCGACATGGCCGTCGGTATCGTCATCGGCGGTGCCTTCGGAACGGTCGTGAAAAGTCTCGTCGATGACGTGGTCATGCCCTTCGTGGGACTGCTGACGGGCGGGATCGATTTCAGCGATCAATTCGCCATCCTGAAGTATGCCGAAGGCAACGAGGACGCCACCTACAGGACCATCGATGCCGCCAAGGAAGCCGGAAATACGGTAATGGCTTACGGAAGCTTTTTTACCTCGCTGCTCAGCTTCATCATCGTGGCCTTCGTCCTCTTCCTGATCATCAAGAAGTTCGTCGCTGCTCTCGAATCCAAGGTCAAGGGTCCGGAAGAACCCGCCGCCCCGGCCGAGCCGAGCGATGACGTGAAATTGCTGACCGAAATTCGCGATCTGCTGAAAGCGAAGTAATCGGCTCCCCAACCTTCTCTCAACGCGCGTTCGAGCCCAGCTTGGACGCGCGTTTTTTTGTGATCTGAAAGTCACTCGCTTTCGGTTGCGAGTCGTGACAGGGGCATGCGATGTTCTGCGAATCATCTGGCAGGCCCACCATTCCCATTCCCCATTTTACCCATGAAGAAGAGCATTGTCTGTTTTGGAGATTCCAACACGTGGGGGTATATCCCGGGAAGCAACTGCGAACGATACGCACCGGACGCGCGTTGGCCTGGCGTGACGGCTACGGCTTTGGGTGACGATGGCTATCGAGTGATCGAGGAAGCCCAAAACGGACGGATGACGGCGTGGGACGACCCTTGCGAGCCTTTCATCAACAAATGCGGGGCGACCCATTTGCCAGTGGTGCTCGAGTCCCAAAAGCCCATCGATCTGGTGATCCTGATGCTGGGCACCAATGACCTGAAAAATCACATGAACCACAATGCAGACGCCATCGCCGAGGGGATGGGTGCGCTGGTGGAAATCGTCCTCGCCAGCGACGCTGGCCCAGTAAAAGCGGCCCCCAAAGTGCTTGTGGTTTCGCCCGTTCCAGTCGCCGAGGGGAAATGTCCCTTCGGTCGTCTCTTCGATCACGCCGGCCCCGTCTCCCGTGATCTGGCGGATGCCTACCGCGAAATTGCCGAAAACCTCGGAGTGGCATTTCTCGATGCAGGTGCCCACGCCACTTGCCCCGACACGGACTGCATTCACATCGACGACTCGGGACACGCCGCACTCGGTGCCGCCATGGCAAAAAAGGTGATCGAGATCCTTGGCTGAGAATGTCCGAGGTCTCGCTGGCACGATTCGTGCCCCTTCCTTTTTTATGAACGTCTGGCAAATCTGGCACGAAGCGCATCCCGTAGCCTTGGATCTTTTGCTCCTCAGCGCGGTGGCGTTGACTGGCATCGGGCTGGGTCGTCTATCCTTGGGGGGCGTGCGACTGGGAGTGGCGGGCGTGCTGTTTTCGGGATTGATCGCATCCCACTTTGGCTTTCGTCCGGATCACGGGGTCGCCCATTTTATCAAGGAGTTTGGCCTGATGTTGTTCGTGTTCACACTGGGCCTACAGATGGGGCCGGGATTTTTCGCCTCACTGCGACAGGAGGGACTGAAACTCAACCTCTACGCGACCGCCATCATCGGCAGTGGTGCGGTCATCACCCTGGCAGGTGCGAAGCTGTTAGGATTGCCGATGGCTGCGGCAGCGGGTGTTTTTGCCGGCGGGACCACTAACACGCCAGCTCTGGGCGCCGCGCAACAGGCGCTCGCGGCCACTGCGGGAGGCGACCCTGAATTGGCGGCCATGGCCTACGCGGCGGCATACCCGCTGGCGGTGGTCGGAATCATCGGCAGTCTGATGTTTTTGAAATACTGGTTTCGCGTGGATGTCGAAGGCGAAGCGGAAGCCTTCCGCACCCGCCAGAGCGAGGGCGTGGAACCACTGGAGCGAATGAGTCTGGTGGTGGAGAATCCCAATCTCGATGGCGTGGAAGTGATCGCCGTGCCCGGACTCAAGGAGACAGGCGTGGTGGTGTCCCGGCTGCGAAAAAGCGGCGAATCTGATGCCGTCACCGCCGGCCCTCACACGGTGCTTCATCTGGGCGACACCTTTGTGGCAGTGGGCACTCATGGTCATCTGGAACAATTCCGCAAAGTGGTCGGCAGAGTAGCGGGGGAAGATCTGATGCAGGCTCCGGGTCGGGTCACCTTTCGGCGGGTGGTTTTGACCAACAAGAAATTGCTCGGCAAGACGGTCGGCAGCCTGGGACTCGATTTGCTCTACGGCGTCACCGTCACCCGAGTGAGCCGTCAGGACCATGCCTTCACCGCTTTGCCAGACTTGCCGCTACAGTTTGGGGACATGCTTCAAATCGTCGGTGACGAGCCGAGTCTCGATCAGGCAACGAAGCGACTCGGCAACGCTGTGCATCTGCTAAACGAGACGAACTTTGCGCCTGTCTTCGCCGGGTTCGCTCTCGGCGTCTTGTTGGGCCTTTATCCGATCGAAGTCAGTTGGTTGCCCGCACCATT
Source organism: Verrucomicrobiia bacterium (assembly GCA_020440025.1). Classification (GTDB taxonomy): domain Bacteria; phylum Verrucomicrobiota; class Verrucomicrobiia; order Verrucomicrobiales; family DEV007; genus JAEUHH01. The sequence continues at coordinate 15,724 of JAGROX010000217.1, read as the reverse complement.
GAGACTCGGGCTGGCGGGCGGCCCTCTGCTGGTGGCCATCCTGATCAGCCGACTCGGGCGGATCGGTCCCCTGGTGGTTCACATGCCACTCAACACCAACCGGGCACTCAAAGATCTCGGGATCATTCTGTTCCTCGCCTGTGTCGGGCTCCTCGCTGGCGAGAATTTTTTTAGAACCGTGTTCACCAGTCAGGGACTGAGCTGGGTGGCTCTCGGGGCCGCCGTCACTCTGCTCCCCTTGCTCATCGTCGGGTCGATTGGACGCCGGTTTCACAAAATGAACTTCATGACCCTGTCCGGACTGCTTTCCGGATCCATGACCGATCCCCCGGCGCTCGCCTTCGCTACCGGCATGGCACGTTGTGATTCTCCGGCCATTTCCTATGCCACAGTCTACCCGCTCACGATGATTCTTCGGATCGTGTTGGCGCAGTTGATCGCCCTTCTCGTCCTTTAGGCAGGCCTTTGCTCCTGCTGACAAACGGGACACCAGCAGGTCGTGCGTCCCCGCAGATCGGCGCGAACCAGATCGCCTCCGCAGCCCGGTCGCGGGCACTGGTGATCCTTTTCCCATCGATGATTGAAAAGCCAGCTGTCCGGCGGGTCGTTCCATCCATCACCAATGACCTTCAGGGCCTGTCGCGAAACCTGACGCACCATTTTCCAAAGCTCGGTGGCATCGGCTTCGCTCAGCGTGCCCGACAGGCGTGCCGGATGCCAGTGGAGCCGCCAGCAGATCTCGTCCGCCATCCAGTTCCCGATGCCGGGAAAGACTGATTGATCCAACAATAGGGTTTTGATGGGCGTCCTGGCCCGTCGGCCAGTGAACTCAACGATTCGTTCCTTGGTGAAAACCGTGGTCAAGACACCCGGGGGCAACTGCAACCACCAGTCCGGAGGAGAATCGCTGGAAACCTCGAACCGAATTCGTCCGAACATCCGGGGATCGGTAAAAACGAGCGCAACAGACTCCAGAAAGAGCACGAGGTGATCATGTTTCTCAGGATCAAAGGAATCGCCCACCGACTCAACGCGGAGGCTGCCGGTCATGCCAAGATGCCCACCCAGCCAGCCACCGCCTGAAAACTGAAACAGCAGATTTTTTCCATGGCTGAAACTGTCGAGGAAACGCTCCCCTTTCAGTCGACGCTGAAGGAGTACGGGACTGGTCTCTCGGAAAATCCTCGCCTGAGGATGGAGATGAACCCGGCGCACGGTTTGCCCAAGTCCGGGATTCCATTCTTTTCGAAAATACTCAACTTCTGCGAGTTCCGGCATGGAAAAAGGATACGGCGCCTAAGCCGCTTTCGGTGCCGCAGCGGATGCCGCCGGAGCGGGCGGCACCTCTTTCTTTTCACCGTCGGTTGAAGGTTCCGGAGATTCGGAAGGTGTCGACGCCTTCGGTTTGGCTTCCGTTGGTTCGGACGCCTCATATTCTTTCAGCCGATCTTTGAATTCGGCTTTGTCAGGTTCGAGTTCGACCGCCTTGCGCATCAGTTCCAACGCCCTGTCCCGCTCGCCCAGTTTAAACAAGGTCTGGGCAAGATGATCGTAGATGACACCGTCCGGTTTCTCGATCATCTGCTCGGCTTTGAGAAGTTCGCGTTTGGCTTCTTCGTATTTCCCCTTCTTGAAATAGAACCACCCCAGACTGTCCGTTACCGCGCCTGACTCCGGAACCAGAGAGAGAGCCTCTTTGATGAGTTCACCGGCTTCATCGATATTCATGTCGTTTTCCAACCACATATACCCCAGATAATTGTAAACCTCGGCACGCAGCCCACGAGTCTGCTCATCGTCCGAGTCGAGCTTGGCCAACTGTTCCATGCTGGTGCGGAACAAGTCCGAAGCCCGTTTGATGTCGCCGGCACGCTCCACACTGGCTCCGAAACGGTAGTAGAAAACTCCATCGAGCAAATCGGGTTGGGACTGACTCGCCAGCTCGACCGTCTTTTCGAACCACGCCACTGCCTCTGGAAAACGATCCAACTGAGCAGCTGCGAAAGTGAGCAGGAAGGGAAGCCTGGGATCCTCGGGATGCAGATAGGCCCCACGTTCCAAGAAAGTCATGCCGTCTTCCGCCATCTGGGCGCCGAAAATGATCATGCGGCCGATAGCCTCGTATTCTTCAGCGGTTCCAGACGTCAGACGCATGGCTTCCCGGAAATGGGCCGTGGCTTTGGCGTAATCTTCCCGACCGACATAGAGACGACCAAGCTCCCGGTGAACCTCGGCATCCTGAGAGTTGATCTCCACGATCTCTTCGAGGGTGGCAATGACTTCATCCTCCCTGCCCATCGCGCCGTAGACCCTTGCGAGTTTTTCGCGGATCTCCAAGTGATCAGGGAAGTCTTTCACCAGATCCTGAAATACGGTCAAGGCCTTATCGGGTTGCCGGGAATCGTGATAGTAGTCGCCGACTCGCTCGCGAACCATGGGGTTGTCCCTGCCCCGTTCAAAGGCCTTGGCGAAAATCCCGTTAATGACATCAGGTGATTGCTCATCCGGGTTCAGCGGCCAGATGCGCTGGGCGACACTTCCCAAACGAATCCAAAACATGGGATTCGGCTCGTCTCTCTCGATTGCCCGAGTCACCGCTTCTCTCGCTTTGCCGATCTGGCGAGTGGCGAGATGCATTTTCACGAGATGCTCCCACGAATTGGGGTAAGAGGGAAATCGCTCCACCGCCTCCTCGGCCAAGCGCATGGCCTCGGCGCGAGTCTCCTCATTATCGGCCAAAAACGTGGCCAGATATTCACTCAGGATAATGGCGGCAAGGGGAGATTTCGAGTGATTGCGATAGGCGGTCTCCAACACCTGATGCCCCTCTTCGCGATTGCCGGTCTGAGCAAGGAGATAGGCCACCTTGCGAGCCAAGCCCACTTCCGAGGGAGAAATTGCCAGCACCTTCTTGAAGGCGACTACAGCTTCGTCGATCTGGTCGGAGGCCTCGAGACTCAGTCCGCGAGAATAGTGAGCCAGCGCCTCGGCCCGACGGACCCCAGCAGCTTTCAGGTCAAGTTTTTCGTCAGGTCCAAAATAGCGATCCACATAGACCTCCGCGAAATCATCAGATCCGAGCGTTTCCTCCGCACTGACAGCGACGAACGAGCACAACAAGGCAGCCATCGCCAACGCGACCACTGCCCAAACCGTAGCAAGCGTCCGAGGAATCGAACGCCCGAACCGAATCCGGGATACAGACATGCGACAGAATCGCGGACCGGAGGACCGGCGCAACTCCGAAGTTGGCACCAAGCGACAAAAGTAGCCGCAAGGTCCCGACGCATTCATGCCATCAAACCAACACTTAGCTCTTATAACGCAGGCGCTTCTTATGGCGATTCGCCTTCATGCGCTTGCGACGCTTGTGCTTGTTGATCTTCGTTTTCCGTCTCTTTTTGAGCGAACCCATGATGCGTCTATTTTACGTCAGTTGATTTAGTGAACCGTCGGCGATGTCCGTGTTTCGATAGATGAAGGACAGAACAGACGAAAAAATGAGGCGGTCAAATGACCACCTTATTGAGAGGATACTCGATAATGCCCTCAGCGCCAAGCGCCTTAAGCTGCGGAATCAGATCCCGCACCGTTTTTTCGTCCGCGACCGTCTCCAAAGCCACCCAACCCTCAGAGGTCAGGTGGGAAATCGTCGGTTGGCGGAGGGAAGGTAGGCAGTCGAGGACATTCTGCAACTGATTTTCGGGCAGGTTCATCTTCAATCCCACCATGTCCCTGGCTTGGAGGGCGGATTGCAACAGCACCGCGAGACGCTCGATCTTTCCGCGCTTCCACGGATCGGCCCATGCCCCTTTGTTGGCGACGAGCTGAGGAAAGCTCTCCATCAGGGTGTCCACAATCCGCAAGTTGTTGGCCCTCAATGAGGAACCCGTCTCGGTAATGTCGACAATGGCGTCGACCAGATCGGGCACTTTGACCTCAGTGGCACCCCAACTGAATTCGACTTTCGCCTTCACGCCCTTCTCCGCGAGGTAGCGCTCCACCAGTCCCGTGGCCTCGGCTGCGATGCGTTTTCCTTCCAGATCATAGACACTCTGAATCGGGGAATCGTTCGGCACCACCAGCACCCAACGGGTCGGATTGGCCGTGGCTTTGCTGTAGCGCAGGTCGCAGACAACCTCGACGTCGGCACCGTTTTCGGCAATCCAGTCGGCTCCCGTGATTCCACAATCGAGAAAGCCCTCGTCCACATAGCGACCGATTTCTTGAGCCCGAATGATACGAACCGCGATTTCGGGATCGTCGATAGACGGCTTGTAGGAACGGGAAGCTCCATGAATCTGGTAGCCCGCTTTGGCAAAAAGATCGAGGGTCGGCTCACTGAGACTACCCTTAGGCAGTCCAATTTTGAGGGAGGCAGTATCGTCGGACATGGCAAATGGTGCGGCTGACGGCGGTTGAATCGTTCAGGTTTTGGTTCGAATCGTTTCAAGCCGATTCGATCGCCGGGGCGGCTACCATGGCCACAAATCGGGCGATGTCATCCGCGAAGTTCAGGCGAACTCCCTCGACGCTCATTCTTCAAACGCGGAAGGCCGCGACACGCCATGCGCTCGCGGCCTTCTCAAATCGTTCAAGGGTAGGCAAATAAATCGATTCCCTCTTCCGGTAGATCCCTTGGATCAGGCATAGAGCTTCGTTGCCGGCACGCCATCGTTGGCGAAGGTGAACGGACGACGACTCGGTGAGTAGATCGTCTGATCGAGCGGCACTCCAAGTCCGTAGCCAATGGTGGCGAGGAAATCCTCTGGACGCATCGGATCACTGGTGACCTTCTTGCCCTGCTTGTCGGTCGAGCCATAGACCTGACCACCCTTGATCCCGCCACCAGCGAGCATCGAGGAATAGGCAGCCGGATAGTGGTCGCGACCCGAATTCATGTTGATGCCCGGCGTACGACCAAACTCGGTGCCAACGGCAATCAGCGTCGAGTCGAGAAGCCCACGCTCACTAAGATCCTTGATCAGGGTCGAGAGAGCCTGGTCCAACTCGGGAACGCGACCTTGAAGCGCGGTGTCCACATTCAAGTGCATATCCCATCCCCCGGAAACCACTTCAATAACTCGGACGCCGCTTTCCACGAGACGACGCGCGAGGAGACACCCTTGACCGAGGCGACCCATCCCATATTCATCGCGCATGGACTCGCCGCTGAGGTCAAACACGCTCAGTTCATTGCTTTTTAGCAGAGTCGTCGCCTGGTCGTAGTATTCGACATAGCTCTTCGGCCCACTGTACTTGAATTTCTCCACAAAATGCTTACCGAGCGACTGGGCGATTTCCATCCGGCGGGTGAATCGCTCATCATCAGTCAGGATGGAGGTATTCGGGACCCCACCGGTAGGATCGGCGATGGGCAGCGGACTCCGGGACGGGTCGAGATAACCCGCATTGGAAGTGCTCTGACCGATGACGACACTGTCGGGGAGGATCTTGCCACGGCGTTCAAGAAGTTCCTCGGCGAATGGCCCCATGGTCGGATGAACGATGGTGGACCGCTTGTTGTATCCGGTCCGCATGATGTACTGACCCTGCTCGTGCGCACCATTCGTCGAAGTCATGCTGTTGATGACCGCGATTTTGTCCGCCTGCTTGGCCAGATTCGTGAACAATCCACCCAACTTGATCGGATCGGCATTGGTGTCGAGCAACTCGGTCGCCCCCATGACATCTTTGCTGGTCTTGGGATCGAAGGTGTCCAGATGGGTCATGCCGCCCGAAAGGTAGATGTAGATCAGGCTCTTGGCCTTGCCGCCGCCTTCATCCGCCGCACGCGATTTTCCAGGCGCGGTCAGAAAAGGCAGGCCGAGCCCCACCCCGAGAGTGGTCTTGGCAGTTTGTTCCATGAAAAGCCGGCGGCTCGGTGAGCTCTTTCCAGCGAGGTCAATCAGTTGATGGATCATGTCAGTGAGATGTTAAAATTGGAGACTAATGAGTGAGGCAAGCGATGAACAGAAATGCGCTGGCGATTGGTTTATTGAATGAAAAGGAATTCCGGGCTGTTGATGAGAGCCCAAGAGAGGTCGCGCACGCCCTCATCACCGTAGTCCTCCATCATTTTCATTCCCTGAGCGAGTTCCTCATCAGAGGGATAACGAGACAGCATGGTAAAATAGACACCACGCACCTTGTCATCGGGACCGTCGAGATCTGAGAGATCGTTGACCACCTTGGAGGAACTGCCGGTCAGCATCGACGTGACCCCGCCGTTCATCAGGGCGAGCACCTGAGGCACTGAGCCGTCGAAGTTGTGCTCGTCGGTGATCCGGCGATCCGATTGCCCGAAGGTGTCCAGCAAACTGGACGGAGGCGCCGGCTGCACCATTTCCGAAGCGCGAAGACCATCATTGGTGGAAAGCGAATACTGTAAGCTGCCCGGCTCGGCAACCACGGCCGCACCGAGTCGATCGCCACGCATTTCTTTGTAGGCTTCGAATTTTGCCCAGACCTCCTCATTCGAGGCGGTATTCAGATCCACATTCAGCACCTCGCGAATGAACGAGCCGTCACGACCGCGGCGCTGATCGATTTCCGGTCCTTCCGAAAGCAGCATCAAGGAATCCCAAGCCTGCTCCGCACGCATCCGGCGCAGCACCGGACCCGGGAAGTAGTAGACATCGGCCAGGCTGGGCTCTTCATAAGTCGAAATCGATTGATAAGCCCTGGTATTGTAAATGATCCGCAGGAACTCCCGCAGATCGTAGTTCACCCGGCGCATCTCGCTGGTGATGAAAGCCAGCGCCTGTGGCTGAGACGCACGCTTCAAGGAATCTTCACTGAAGTCATGCACCGGCTCCACGATGGCCCGGCCAAACGCACGTCCCCACATCCGATTGGCGATCACCATGGCAAATCTCGGGTTTTCCGGATCGGTCAACCAGTCCGCCAAGGCTTCGCGGCGGGTCTTGCCGCTCGCTTTGGCCGGCTTTCCAAGAATCGTGCCCGGTCGGAAGATCTCTCCACGCATCTTTTCGGCGCTGTCAGCCACACTGATCGGCACCGGCATTTCCTTGTTTTCGATATCAGTCACGTTCCACCCAAGGAAGTCGATGTACCAACGCAGATACTGACCATCCCCACGCTGACGATTTTCCACATCCACCCCCTTGGATTTGGCCAAATTGCGGAAGCTGTCAGCCCAGCCTTCCGGAGCGTTTGGCATCTCGGCCGTCAGCATTCCCATAGCGTCGGCAGCGGTGTAGCGACCCAGCGTACGCTGAGTGTTGCTGAAGAATGCAGCCATGGAATAGAAGTCTTCCATCGTCCACTGATCGAAAGGGTGATCGTGGCACTGGGCGCAGGAAATATCGATACCCAGCATGACCTGTCCGAAGTTCGAGAAGGCATCGAACTCCATTCCCGCATCACGAAGGATGAAACCAGCAGCCGGATTCTGTCCCACGTTACCCTGAGCCGTGATCATTTCGGTGACGATCTGAGCGTAACCTTTGTTCTCGGCGAGGGAGTCTTTCCAATACTGGATATAGGGCTCCATCCGAATCCCGTTGTTGAAGTCATCGTTGGCATTCAACCGGAACATGTCCGCAAAGTAATTGAACATGTGACTGGCGTAGCCGGGCTGCATCAGCAACTCGTCGATCAAAGTCTCACGTTTGTCTGGACGCGCGTTCTCTGCAAAAGCCTGAAACTCTTCCCGTGTCGGGATACGGCCAATGATGTCCAAGTAGACCCGGCGAACGAAAAGATCGTCCGGCAGAGGCTCGTTAAAGGACTTGTAACCATTTTTGACCAGCGTCTGGGCCAGCAGTGAATCGATTTTCTTGGAAGAGAGCCGAGTCAGCGTGTCATCCCCGAGCACTTCAAAACGCTGGGCTGCCTCAAAGTCGGCGGGGATCAGTTTGTCTTTCGGCACCGTAACCGACTGTCCGTTCGCCAGCTTCAATTCAATGGCATCGCCTTGGATTTTGACAAAGGTGGCCTGCAGCTTGCGTCCATCCGTAGCGGTCCATTCACGTGCGCCAGCAAAGGGTGCCGAACAGGCAAAGGCCAAGAGAAGAACACAGGCGATCCGAGAACAGGAACGCAGAGAATTCAATTTCATCATGATTGTGATCAGTGGTTTTTCATCGGATCCGGCATCAGAAAGCCGAGCCCGACCGTAAAGTTGCGATTTTTCTCAGCGATGAGCAAGCACAATCGGTGGGCACAGATGCGTCTTTTTTCGCCCCCTCGACCCACCGTTCCCGCCGCTTCAATACGGGTTAGGCCTTGAATCCTCCGACATTCTCTTTTAAAGGTCTCCGCTTTTGCCCCCAGGTCCCCTTCCCAGCCTTTCTTACTCAAACCGCATCGCTTTCAGACCACCATGGACAAGACCATCCTTTCCCAAGCCGCCAACGAGGCCCGCGGGCTCGCCATCGACGCCGTCCACGCCTGCAGTTCCGGGCATCTTGGCCTTCCTCTGGGTTCCGCCGAAATCGGTGCCGTTCTCTATGGAGACGCCCTTCGGCTCAATCCGGACGAACCGAAATGGCTGAATCGCGACCGTTTCATTCTGTCCGCCGGTCACGGCAGCATGTTCCTCTACGGATGGCTACACCTCGCCGGGTTCAATCTTCCCATCGAAGAGGTCAAAAATTTCCGCCAATTCCACAGCAAGACCCCCGGTCATCCCGAGTTCGGCGAAACCGACGGCGTCGAAGCGACCACCGGCCCACTCGGTCAGGGCGTGGGCAACAGCGTCGGCTATGCCCTCTCCGCTAAAATGGCAGCGGCGAAATTCAACACCGCCGATCACATCATCATCGATCACCACGTGGTTGTCCTTGCCGGTGACGGCTGCCTCCAGGAAGGTGTCGCTGCGGAAGCCGCCGCGTTTGCCGGTCACAACGGTCTCGACAACCTGATCCTGTTCTATGATTCCAACGACGTCACCCTCGACGCCATGGCGAAGGTGACCCAGAGCGCTGACACCTGCGCCCGATTCCGCGCGCTCGGCTGGGACACCGTGACCATCGACGGTCACGATCTCGAAGCGATCGCCAAAGCTTTTGCCGAAGCCAAGGCCAACGACAATGGCAAACCCAAGCTCATCGAGTGCAAGACAGAGATCGGTCGGGGCATTCCCGAAGTCGCCGGCACTGCTGCCGGCCATGGCGAAGGTGGCGCGAAGTTCGCCGAATCCGCCCGCAAGGGATTGGGACTTCCCGAGGACACCTTTTTCGTCTCCGACGCCACCCGCAGCTACTTTGCCGACCACAAAGCCGCTCAAAAAGCTGTTTACGCCTCTTGGCTGGAAACATTCAACGCCTGGAAAGCCGCCAACCCCGATCTGGCCAAGATGCTGCAACAGGGCATCGACGCCGAAGTGCCCGGCGACTTGCTCGATCGCATCCCAGAGTTTTCCGCTGACTATGCCGATGCCACCCGAAGCGCCGGCGGCGCCGTCATCAACGCGATCGCCGAGGCCATGCCCTTGCTCGTCACCGGCAGCGCCGATCTTTTTGGCTCCACCAAGAACTACCTCAAGTCCAGCGGTGATCTCAGCCGCGACGACTACGGCCAGCGCAACATCTGGTACGGCATCCGCGAGCATGCCATGGGCGCCATCTGCAACGGCATCGCCTATGACGGCATCTTCCGGACCACGGGAGCGACCTTCTGCGTGTTCGCCGATTACCTGCGCCCCTCCATCCGCATCGCCGCTTTGGCCAATCTCCCGGTCGGATACATCTTCACCCACGACTCCGTCGGTGTCGGTGAGGACGGCCCCACCCATCAGCCAGTGGAAACCGTCAGCGGCCTGCGCGTGATTCCCAACCTCGACGTGATCCGACCCGGCGATCCCGAGGAAGTCGCCGGTGCCTTTGCTGCCGCCATGGAACGCATCGACGGCCCCACCGCTCTCATCCTGACCCGCCAGAAAGTCGCCACCCAGAACGGGATCCCCGTCAAGGCTCGTCGCGAAGGCGTCTTCCGCGGTGGTTACATCGCCGTCAAAGAGACCGCCGAACTTAAAGTCATCATTCTCGCCAGCGGCAGTGAACTCGATCTCGCAATCAATGCCGCCGCCGAAATCGGTGCCGGCGCCCGCGTCGTTTCCATGCCCTGCATGGAGCGCTTCGATCGCCAGCCCGCCGACTATCGCGAGTCCGTCCTCCCCTCATCCTGTCGCAAACGCGTCGCCATCGAAGCCGGTGTCGGCTGCCCCTGGTACAAATACGTCGGCTTCGACGGCAAAGTTCTCGGCATCGAGCGCTTCGGCATCAGCGCCCCGGCTCCCCTTGTTTTCAAGGAACTCGGCATGACCGCCGAGGCCGTCGTCGAAGCTGCGAACTCGCTGTCTTGACCCAACAGGGTCAGGCCGGGAATTCAACAGGGTTAGGTGCGCTGACCTGAGAAAATCGAGGTTTTGTTCTTCACCCGGTTAGCAGATGGGTGAGGTTTTCGATTTTACCGTGGACCATCTGGCGCTACGTTTTAAAACTCAGCGTTGAATAACTTGCGAACCGATTGCGATCAAAACCGCACCTTCACGCCGGTGCTGATGAAGGCGCTGGGATCGAGTTCCTTTGAAAACCGGTAGCCGCCGCCCTCGATTTCGATTTCCTGGCCCAGCTGAACACCAGCGTCGAGATACGCCCACCAAGGGCCCGATAGCCGATGATCAATCCCGATCCCGGCACGGATGCTGCGATAGTTCAGGTCGATGTCCTCGCTGCCACCATTCGGATCGGCGATGTTCCAACCGGATCCGCTCAACACTGCCCGTCCCGTGAACAGCCAGTCGGGCGATGGGGCATAGGCGAGTTCCACCCGGGGAAAGGTAAGCGCCAGCGACCAGTTCGGATCGGGCTCGATGATGAAGCCAAGCGCGGGCAACACCCGCTCTTCACCGAGGTCCTTTGAGTAAAAACCACCGAAGGCGACCTTCATCCAGTCATTCCAACGATAGGAAAACAGGACCAGCGAAGTCAGGATGAAATCGTCCGACCCCACATTCTCGAAATCGGAATACCAGCCCGGTTGTAGCCGCACCCAGAGTTTCCAGCGATCATTGAAATCGGCCCAGGCGTTGATTGGCAGGTCCACCCGATGGAGATCGAAGCTCCGCGACCCAAGCGGCTCTGGCAGACCGGAAAAACTGAGGTGATTCCAGCGATACTGGGCACCGACCGTGATCATGAGACCGTCACGTTTCAAAATGGGAACATTCCCCTCGATCCCTGCCTCTTCCTGACTCACAGAGCCGTCACCTCCGGAGAGATCGGAATCCGCATTCCAAGTGAAATAGCTGGAAGCGACCGCGTAGTTGGGGATAAAAGACTCCTCGGTGCGAGTCACCGCATCCTCTTGGGCAAATGCAGTCGTCATGGCACCCGCCAGCAGCAGGGTGAGGAAAGCGAGTGATCGGAAGGGCGTCATGATGGTTTCGGTTACGTTCGCTGGTTCAATTCGGCAACGAAAATCGGATTTTTGCGGCAATCAGAAAAGGGAACGCAATAACGGCCAATGCTCGAAAACCATTGATCTTGGAGTCAGGGCATCGTCATACTCCGGGAAAACGAAGCCCATGAAGCCATTCAACGCCCGACTCCCATTTCTCTCTCTTCTCGCAGGAGCGCTTGCTTTCAGCGCGATTGCGATGGCGCCCGCAAGTGACTGGCCGGGCTGGCGGGGACCGCATCGTGACGGCATTTCGAATGAGACTGGCCTCATGAAGACGTGGCCGGAGGACGGACCGAAACTGCTATGGGAAGCCGAAGGCTTTGGTCAAGGCTACTCAAGCGTGGCCATCGCCGAAGGTCGAATCTTTACCTTGGGCAAAACCAAGGAAGGAGAAGCCCTGTTCGCGATCAATGCCGAAGACGGAAAAATACTCTGGCAAACCCTCTTCGGGACCGGCAAACACAGCAACGGCTCACCACAAGTCGATGGAGACCTCGTCTACGCCATAGGACTTGCGGGCGACCTCGTCTGTGCCCGAGTCGATACCGGCGAGATCGTGTGGAAAAAGAACTTCGCCACCGATTTTGGCGGGATCATGATGAGCGGCTGGGGATTCAGCGAATCTCCTCTGATCGACGGCGACCGACTCATCTGCACCCCCGGTGGCCCGGAGGCCATGATGGTGGCGCTAGACAAGAAGACCGGCGGCGAAATCTGGCGCTCCCCCAGCCCCGCAGATCTGGGGAAAAAGGGCAAGGATGGCGCAGGCTATTCCTCGATCATGATCTCTGAAGGTGCCGGCGTGAAACAATATGTTCAGGTCACCGGTCGCGGTGTCATCGGTGTTCGTGCGAAAGATGGCGAGCCTCTCTGGCACTACAATCCGGTCGCCAACGGAACGGC
>JAGROX010000217.1:0-3324 GCA_020440025.1 Verrucomicrobiia bacterium | reverse complement strand
CTGCTGAAACTCTCGAAGAGCGGAGACGGGGTGAAGGCTGATGAGCAATATTTCCTGAATGGCAAGGTCTTCCAAAATCATCACGGCGGCATGGTTCTCAGAGACGGGCACGTCTACGCCGGTCACGCCCACAACAATGGGTTCCCCACCTGTCTCGAAATGAGCACCGGAAAAATCGTGTGGGGCGGCGATCCGCGCGGCCCGGGGAGCGGCTCCGCCGCCGTTTTGCTCGCCGGTGATGACCTGATTTTTCGCTATGAAGATGGTGTCGTGGCTTTGATCGAAGCAACCGCCGAGGGCTATCAATTAAAAAGCCAGTTCCGTCCCGTGTTTCAGAAAGGAAAGAGCTGGGCGCATCCCGTCGTCGTTGATGGACGACTCTACCTCCGCGAGCAGGAGAAGATGATGTGCTACGATTTGCGCGGCAAAGGGTGACTTAACCCTGTTAGGCCACCAACCCAACTGGGTTGAATGCATTTGGGGATTTCCAGCGCTTGAGAAAAACCTCACTTGACCGCAAGGTCGCTCTAAAGTAATCGTCTTAAGTCTTAATTCTCTATCATTCCGATAGGGAATTAGGTATTTAACAAACAGTGTCCGTGTCGGATTCCACCCTCAACCTTTCAGAGAAAGCGGAAGCCCCTGTCGTCATCGATCGGATCGATGAGCTCGGTGCGCGGTTGGGCGTGGACTTGAAGTCAACCAATGCCCAGTTGGAGTCCGGCAGCGCCGAGGAGCGTTTGGCGTGGGCTCTAAAAACGTTTCAGGCTCGAATTGCTCTGAGTTCCAGTTTTGGGGCGCAATCGGCAGTCTCGTTGCACCAGGCGACTCAGCTGTGGCCGGAGATTCCGGTAATCCTCGTGGACACCGGTTACCTGTTTCCAGAAACCTATCAGTTCATCGATGAACTCACCGAGCGGCTTTCGCTGAACTTGAAGATCTATCGCAGCACTCTCTCACCTGCTGAGCAGGAGCGGAATTTCGGCAAGCTCTGGGAACAAGGGCTCAACGGGATCGAGAAATACAATCAGATGAACAAAGTCGAGCCGATGGACCGCGCACTCGACGAACTCGGCGTTGATGCCTGGATCACTGGACTGCGGCGCCAACAGAGCAAGAGCCGGGAAAACGTCTCCGTTCTCGCCGTCTCCAAGGGGCGGGTGAAAGTTCACCCCATCGTTGACTGGACGGACAAGGACATCTTCGATTACCTCAAAAGGAACGACCTCCCCTATCATCCACTCTGGGAAGAGGGATACGTTTCGATTGGCGACTGGCACACCAGCCACAAACTTACCGAAGGACTCACTCCCGAAGAAACCCGCTTCTTTGGCCTGAAACGCGAGTGCGGCCTCCACGAGGATGCTGATTTCGTGATTTGACCGACTCCCGATTTTTGTTCTCCACACATGAGCACCAACCTCCATCCCACTTTTGACAAGATGCTACCTCGCGAGGCCAAGGAGTCCCTCCTTGGTCAGCGCGGTCTGGTGATCTGGCTCTATGGGTTGAGCGGCTCCGGTAAAAGCACGCTGGCTCATTTGCTGGAACGGAAACTGCACGACCAAGAGATTTTCACCAAGGTGCTTGATGGCGACAATGTCCGGACCGGGCTGAACAATAACCTGGGATTTTCCGACGAAGACAGGAAGGAAAACATTCGTCGCGTCGCCGAGGTCGCGAAACTGTTCGCCGACGCCGGAGCAGTGACCATCACTTCATTCATCACACCGCGAAATGAACTCCGTGCGATCGCCCGGGAAATCATTGGCGACGACGATCTGCTCGAAGTCTACGTAAAGGCCTCATTCGAAACCTGCGCCGAGCGCGATGTGAAAGGCCTATACGCCAAGGCAAAGGCTGGTGAGGTAAAGCAATTCACCGGCAAGGACTCTGCCTTTGAAGAACCCGATCACGCAGATCTCATCATCGATACCGAAGCAGAAAGCGAAAGCGATTCGCTTGAAAAACTCTATGTCGTGGTGTCCGGTCGCGTCCGCCTCGGCTGAGGAACTGATCTCTTCCGGAACGTCTTTTTTCTCTCAATTCATGGATTCAATGGACTCTCAGATACACTCCTATCAGGTCAATCACCTCAAACAGCTCGAGTCAGAGGCGATTTTCATCCTTCGCGAAACGGCGGCTCAGTTTGATCGTCCGGCGCTATTGTTCTCGGGCGGCAAGGATTCCATCGTCATGGCCCACCTCGCCCGCAAGGCTTTCCACCCGGCGCGACTCCCGTTTCCCCTGCTGCACGTGGACACCGGTCACAACTTTCCAGAAACCTTGGAATACCGTGACCGCTATGTCGCCGAGGTGAAGGCGGATTTGATCGTCGCCCTCGTGCAGGATTCGATTGATCGCGGCACCGCCCGCGAAGAGAAAGGAGCCAACGCGAGTCGCAATGCGCTGCAAACGGTAACGTTGCTGGAGGCCATCGAGGCGAACCAGTACGATGCCTGTCTCGGTGGCGGACGGCGTGATGAGGAGAAAGCGCGGGCCAAAGAACGTTTCTTTTCGCATCGGGACGACTTCGGTCAATGGGATCCGAAGAATCAGCGCCCGGAGTTGTGGAATCTCTTCAATGGTCGCAAGCATCACGGCGAAAACTTCCGTGTCTTCCCATTGAGCAACTGGACCGAGATGGACGTGTGGCAATACATCAAGGCCGAGGAAATCCCGTTGCCGAGCCTGTATTTTGCTCACGAGCGTCCCGTTTTTCGACGCGGAGGCACCTGGCTCGCCGTTTCTGATTTCGTCACCGTCGCCACGGACGAAACGGTGGAAACACGGCAGGTGCGCTTCCGCACCATCGGAGACGCCACCTGCACCGGTGCCGTCGAGTCCGATGCTTCCACTCTCGACGACATCATCCAGGAAGTTGCCACCGCCCGCCAGACAGAGCGGGGCACCCGCGCCGACGACAAACGCTCCGAGACCGCCATGGAGGACCGCAAGAAAGAAGGTTACTTCTGAGATTAGCCCCTGTTGACACAGTTTTCCCCAACCAAGATTTTCCCATGAGTGAAGAAAATACATCCGCCGGCTACCTCGACATGGATCTGCTGCGTTTCACGACTGCAGGATCTGTCGACGACGGCAAATCAACGCTGATCGGACGACTTCTCTATGATTCGAAGAATACCTTCGAAGATCAGATGGAAGCCGTCGAGCGCAGCTCCAAACAACGGGGCGATGAGAACGTCAATCTCGCGCTTCTCACCGACGGTCTCCGAGCCGAGCGCGAGCAGGGCATTACCATCGACGTGGCCTATCGCTACTTTGCGACACCGAAACGAAAGTTCATCATCGCGGACACTCCCG
>JAGROX010000216.1:7076-11390 GCA_020440025.1 Verrucomicrobiia bacterium | reverse complement strand
TTCTGTTGGGATCATCATGCCTCAACCGTCTCCAGAGACCGCGCCCTCCCGCCCAGCTTTCGCAAAAGCACCCGAGCTGACTTTTCGCTGGCTGGGACGGATCGGGTATGACGAGGCGCTGACCTTGCAGGAAGCCCTGGTTCAGCAGAGAAAGGCAGGAGAAATCGGCGACACCGTTCTGATGCTGGAGCACGAACCGGTTTACACGATTGGTCGGACGCGGGACCGATCCAGTTTGAGAAATCCCGATACCCTGCCCCATCCGGTGGTGGAAATCAATCGAGGCGGGCAAGCCACCTGGCACGGACCGGGGCAATTGGTCGGCTACCTGATTTTGGATCTCCACGGCTATGGTTGCGACCTGCACACCTACCTGAGAGCACTGGAGGAGGCCCAGATCATGTGGCTCCAAAGCGAGGGAGTCACCGAGGCCGGTCGTCGGGAGGGGCTCACCGGCGTTTGGATCGGAAATCGGAAAATTTCCTCAATTGGCGTGGGAGTCCGAAATTGGATCTCCATGCATGGCTTTGCCCTGAATGTGAGTCGGGATCTTAGCGGTTTCGATGCCATCGTGCCCTGCGGAATCAGCGATGTCAAAATGACCTCGGTCGAACGCGAGAACGGGCGGGATTGGGATGTCGAGCAGGTCGCTTTGGGCCTTCAGGACCACCTGAGCCGGGAATTGTCAAAGCTGATGACCTGACAGGTGCGGAAGTTTGAATGTTTTCCTCTCTCGATTCGTCTCACGATATTTTCAATTTCTCGCTGATGCGCATGGGAAATGCTATGGTAGGGAAGAGTGCGAGGTGGTTGAATTCCCCCAGGTGATCCATTCCCACCTAAACTGCTGAGTCTCACTGTTTCTGCTTCCCTCTTCATGATCCTTGTGGCCGTCAACCTCGACGACTTGACCCAGCGTGTTGTCCAAGAGGTCACCACTCTGCCGGTAAGGGTCGGTCGTCGCCCGGACCGTTTGGATGGAGAGCCGGTGGAACTGATGGAGCTTCCGTGGCGTGACCGTC
This sequence comes from Verrucomicrobiia bacterium, assembly GCA_020440025.1. GTDB lineage: Bacteria > Verrucomicrobiota > Verrucomicrobiia > Verrucomicrobiales > DEV007 > JAEUHH01. The sequence goes on along the minus strand of JAGROX010000216.1, from coordinate 10,368 downwards.
TCGTCAGCCGAAATCACTGCCTGGCAATTCGCGAGGGTGATCAACTCGTGGTTCAGCGAATGCCTGCCCTGCCCGGTCGCAGTCGACCCAATGCCTTTTACTCGAACGCGCCCTCTCGACAACGTCAGGTGCTGGATGAGCCCCTGCGACTGGAGCCAGGCCAAGCATTCACCATCGGAGCCCAAGGCTCGACGGCGCTGTTCTGGTTGGATTCCCGTGATCAATTGGATCGGGCGATCCTGGGCTATCAGGACCACCTTGAGGTAGAAAAAGCAGATTTCCTGCCCACCCGACCCAAGTCGACGCTCTATGACGATGTCGCCCAACTCGACGAATACAGCCTCCGACTGCAACTGAAGTTGATCCAGCGGGATCTGCCAGAGCAGGTGCTGAGTGGTTGGACGAATGAAGCCGAACTTTTCACTCGAGCAGGAGCCTTTCTCGAAAGTGCGCTGCCGGGACAGAAAGGCGTGTCGGCCGCCTTCCTCGCGGTGGAAGAAGGCGAAGAACGAGTCAGTTTCCATCTCCTGAACCCCGATCCACAAGTTCGCGCCGACTTCCGTCCCAGCCGGACGCTGCTGAAGCAACTGGATCTGAAAAACCCCACCGCAGCCGACATCCATATCTGGACTTCCGCTCAGGACGAAGCGGCCTTTCGAACCCAGAGCAGTCTCGGACGCCAAATCGACTGGGTGGCGGCCATACCGGTGGCCTCACTCGAGGAGGGTGCCCAGATCCATCGCGATCACGAGGGGCGCCCCGTGTATCTCTACGTGGAAACCCGCCAGGCATTCGACACGGCGGCGTCGGCCTTCATTCCTTTCCTCCGCCTCATCGTGTCACTGGTAGCAAGCCTGCTATCTGCTCGTGAGAAGCAGCGGATTCAGGATCAGATGTCGGCCTATTTTTCCCCCGGCCTGCGTGAACTGATGCAGGAGGGCGATCAGGCGGCGTTGGAACCGGCCATGGTCGACTGCAGCGTGCTGTTCGCGGATCGACGGGGTCACTCGCGCATTTTGGAAACCGCCAAAACGGATGAAGAAATCCTCGTTCACCTCCGCGAGAACCAGCAGGTGGTCGGCAAAATCACTCAGAAGGTTTTTGATCACGAAGGAGTGATCACGGACTTCGCGGGCGATGGCGCACTGGCCCTCTGGGGTTGGCCGACCTGGGCGGCGGGCAGCCCCCAACACCCAAAGAACGCGGTGGAAGCTGCCGAAGCCATCGTGCAAAGCCTCGCCAGCCGAGTCGAATACGAGGATGAGCACAATCGTCTGATGTCGGCGGTCCGGATCGGGATCAGTTCAGGCCGCATCGCCGTCGGCAAGACGGGTCCTCGCCAGCAATGGCACATCAGCGTTTTTGGCAGCGTAGCCAATCTCGGAGCGCGTCTGGAGCGCATCGCCAAGGAGTTCAAAGTGCCGATTCTGGTATCGGGAGACACGGTGGAGCGGTTGCGCGAAATGAAAGCCGCTGAGCCTCGTCGCTTGTTCCGCAAACTCTGCTTCATTCGCCCCGCCGGTTTTCAGATGTCCTACCCGATCTACGAACTGATCCAGCCGCTGAACCTCGGTGGTTCCGGAGCGACAGCGGCTGACGTAAAGACCTATGAGAAAGCCCTCGGCCATTTCCTGAAACGCGAATGGGACGACTGCATCGACCTGTTGAAAACTCTCCCCGACTCCGATGAACCCGCTCGCTGGTTGCAGGACCGAGCCGATCTTTTCCGACTTCGCCCACCAGATTCGAATTGGGAAGGCGAGATCGGCAGCCTCATGAAATAAGCCTAGACATCTCTAACGCTTGGAACGTTACCTTTTCTTTTTCTCCCAGCCGTTGTTCCGGTCCCCATCATTGTGACTCCCGAAGAGCTCCATATCAAAGACTACCAGATCCACTTGCCGCCACTCGGTGAGGGATCATACGGCCGTGTCTATCGGGCGACCTATCGCGGCATCTCGGAACGGGCGTTGAAAATTTTCCGTCCCGGTGTGGTGGACCTTTCTACGATGGCGCGGGAGTTGGAAAAACTCTCCAGCGTCGCCGAGCATCACGGCATCGTCACCTTGCACGATTTCGATCTGCTGACGGATCCGCCCTACTACGCCATGGGCCTGCACGCGGATCATCGACCTGACGGCACTTGGGAAACACGCACGCTGGACCGCCTCTGTGGTCATGTTGATCACCGGGAGGCTTGGCGGCTGTTGAAGGAAGTTGCCGATGCTCTCGCCTATCTGCATCGCAATCACATCATCCACTGCGACGTCAAGCCGACCAACATTCTGCTCACGGACGAGACCCCATTCCGAGTGAAGGTCTGCGACTTTGGCCAGAGCCGGGGCGACGCTCTCGAAGGATTTCAACCCGCCGGCACGCCACTCTATGCTAGTCCTGAGCAATTGCGGAGACCTCGCGATTCCGCCGATGGAAAAGGGTTTCGCTGGGACGTTTACAGTTTTGGAGTCATCGCCTTTTACCTGCTCACGGGAGAACTCCCTCGATTGAAGGAACTGGCGTCCTCGGAACGACACAGTTTCGATCCCGAAGCAACCATTGCCGAGACGAGTCTTGAATCCACACTCGAGGAAACGAAAAATATCGATGGCGAACGAATCGCCAAACTGACCGAGGCAGAACCGGACATCAGGTGGCCCGCCGGTCTCTACGTGCCCCATGATCGCAAGGAACTGATCGAGCGCTGCCTCGAACTGGACCCGGCCAAGCGCTTCGCCGATATGCGAGAGGTCTTCTCGGCCATGCAGGACACCGATCAGCAGCGGATCGTGCGTCGCGCTCGTCGTCTCAATGCCCTCTTTGCCACGCTGCTGGTGGTAGCGATCTGGGCAACTGGTTTTGCCCTCATACAGGCCCGGCGAGCACACGATGCGACCGATGCGGCCATGAAGAACCGCGAACAGGCGGAAGATCTCGTCTTTTTCATCGTCAACAAACTCAACCGCGAAGAGTTGTCCGGCCCATCCTTGGATGAACTCTACGATCACATCGCAGACAATGCCGAAACCTACTTGGCTAATCTCCCCAAGACCCGGCGCTCGGCCACCTTGCTGAGAATCTCCGCCAACACGGCCTCCCTTCGTGGGCGACAGGCGCTCGAAAGTGGAGATCTGACCTTGGCCTTGGAAAAGTTCAAGAACGCCTTCGAAATTCGTTCTCAATTGTCGGAAAGCGCCGCCGATTTGCCGGAGTTGGCCTGGCTAGCTTCCAATGACCTGATGGAGATCGGCGAAGTCCAAGAGAAGCGCCTCCAATTTCCCGAAGCGCTCGAAGC
>JAGROX010000216.1:0-7024 GCA_020440025.1 Verrucomicrobiia bacterium | reverse complement strand
CCGCTGCCTCAACTGCGCCGAATTGTCGAAACCCTGCTGGCCATTGCCCGAGTTCATGAAATCAAGGGGGACATCAGCAAAGCGATCGCCCGCTATCAGGAAGCCGTCGCCCTCCACGATATCACTGCCTCCACTGTTTCCCCCACCGCCGAGCCCAGCCTCGGCAAGGAACTCCTGCCATTACTTTCGGGATTGGGAAGACTCCATTTCGCCCAGAATGATCTGGAAGAATCGGAAGCGGCCTACCAGAGGCTGCTCTCAATTGCCAACGTCTTGCGCAAGATGGATTCGGTGGATGCCTGGGAGGCATCGGTTGCCGCCGCCAACGCCCTTCACGCTCTCGGCAGCATCGAGACGATGAAGAAGGAACTGGAAGCGGCGCTCACCTTGTATCGAGAGGAAGTCGGTCTGCGGGAAGAGATCCTCGAGAGTCGTCCTTACGATTCCGACACCAAAGTCAATCTCGCCACCGCCTACGAATCGATCGCGGATTCCCTCGATGCCAGTCAGCCCGCCCAACGATCGGTGGCGCTCTATCATCTCGAGCGGGCCGTGTCCTTGCTGGGAGAATTGCCGCCCCAGTTGAAGAACGATCCCGCTATCCAGTCCCGAATGCTCGCCTTTCACGACCGCATCTCAGAAATCCTCGAGATGGAGGAGTGAGGCAACCGCGCAGGTTTTGACGCGTTTTTCGGGATATTTGATCGTGATTCCGGCTCCCACGGTGAGAATGGGGCGGTTTTACTCGAATTCCGCCCGCACATGGGCCATTGACTGACACTTTTCTCGCGGAACATTGCCAAACTCTCAGATTCCCCCTCATGAAACGATTTCTGCTCCTGCCCATCATCATTTTCGCCCTACTATCCAGTGTGCCAGCGGTCATGGCAGACTCGGTTTTGGTGGAAGCGGAGTCCTTTGAATCCACTGGCGGATGGGAACTCGACACCCAGTTCATCGACCTGATGGGTTCGCCTTATCTCATGGCTCACGGATTGGGAACGCCGGTCACTGATGCAGAAACGACGGTGACTTTTCCCGAGGCTGGCACCTATCGACTCTGGGTCCGGACCAAAAACTGGGTGGAAAAATTTGACGACGCCAATGCCAAGTCCGCCGCTCCGGGCAGGTTCCAGGTCGTGATCGATGGCAAAGCCGTCGAGACCGAATTCGGAACGACCGGAGCCGATTGGCATTGGCAGGACGGTGGCCAGATCTCGGTGTCAGGCACCTCGGCAAAACTGGCGCTGCGTGATCTCACCGGATTCAATGGCCGATGCGATGCCATACTCTTCGCCAGCGATCCGAATTTCACTCCTGACAACTCCAGCGAGGTGCTTCCCGCCTGGCGTCGCGAAATGCTGGGTGTCTCCGCAGAACCCAAGAGCGAAGGCCCCTACGACATCGTCTTCGTGGGCGGTGGCTACGCCGGGACATGCGGAGCGATTTCTGCGGCCCGCATGGGCTTGAAAGTCGCGCTGATCCAAAACCGTGGCGTTCTCGGTGGCAATGGATCGTCCGAAGTCCGAGTCTGGGCCAAGGGCAACACTCCTCCCGGCCTCTATCCTGTCGGCGACATCATTCAGGAAATCACCGATGAAGCGAAGGCCTCCCCCGGCACTTTTGAGGAGTTCGGCGATGCCAAGAAAGAAGAAATCGTTCGTGCCGAAAAGAACCTGTCTCTTTTCCTCAATCATCACGCCTACGCCGTGGAAATGGAAAACCAGAGCCACATCGGAGCGGTGCTGGCCCTCGATACGCAGTCAGGCGAGGTCAAAAAATTCACCGCCCGGAACTTCTGCGACGCCACCGGGCACGGCACCATCGGCATGATGGCCAACGCCGACCGGGAGATGATCGACGGCGGGCGCATGGGCATGTCCAACATGTGGCGGTGGGAGCTCACTGACCAGAAACAAACGTTTCCTGAAACCCCGTGGGCACTTCCCTTGGAAGAAGGTGCCTTCCCCTACCCCAAAAAATTTCATGCCGAATGGTTCTGGGAAAGCGGATTCAACAAACACCCACTGACGGATCTCGAAGGGATTCGCGACTGGAACCTCCGCGCCAATTTCGGAGCGTGGAACGCCATGAAAAACAAAGGCGCCTACGGTCGCTATGACGAGAGCGGAGCCAGCCATCAGAACGCCCGGATGACTTGGATGGCCTATGTCGGAGGCACTCGCGAGACTCAACAACTCCTCGGCGACATCATCCTGACGGAGGAAGACATCGTCAACAAGCGGCCTTTCCCGGACGCCTGCGTTCTCACCACTTGGTCGGTGGACCTTCACTACCCAGCCGAGCAATATGAGAAATTCTTCCCGGAAAACCCTTTCATCTCCGTGGCAGTTCATGGGAAAGGGGTCGACCGCAAGAAAGGCTACCCCGTCCCCTATCGCTGTTTCTACTCGAGGAACATTGAGAATCTCTTCATGGCTGGCCGCAATATCAGCGTTACCCACGAAGCCCTTGGCACCGTGCGCGTGATGAAGACCTGCGGCATGATGGGTGTCGTCGTCGGGAAGGCGGCCGCGCTTTGCAGCCAGTTCGATGTCTCTCCCCGCGACGTCTACTACCAACATCTCGAAGATCTCATCGAGCTACTCCAGCTGCCTGGTAACATCCGGCGGGAGAATCTGAAGTCCGAGTTTTTCGAAGATCCCAAGCTTCCGAAGATCGAGGCCGCAGACATGGGTTATCTCCTCAAGAACACCCTCAGTGGCATCGTCATTGATGATCTGGACGCCAAACTCACCGGAAAATGGACCGAGGGCGCCGGTCTCCCCGGCTTTGTCGAAGATGGCTATCACTACGCTGGAGCCAACAGTGGTTCCTCAGCCCGCTACGAGTTTACGGTACCCAAGTCAGGGGAATACGAGGTTCGGGTCTCGATCCAACCTCATGAGAACCGATCCTCCAAAACGCCCTTTACCATCATTTCAGCCAACGGAGAAAAAACCGAGGTGGTGAATCAAAGAGTCGCGCCGCCCTTGGCCAAGGGATTCAAGAGTTTGGGAGTCTTCAAGTTCGACAAGGACAAGCCCGGAGCCGTCGTCATCGGGACGGAAGGCATCGATGGCAATGCCCACGCGGATGCCGTCCAGGTGTTGCCTTTGGACTGATCTATTGTCATGCCACCTACGCCGACCACGCCATTCCCCAACTTTTTTTCGAAATTATGACAACTCGTTTCTCATCCCACCGCCTACTGACCTTGTCCGTTGGAACCGTGGCCGCGACCGCCTTCCTCATGCCGATTCTTAAGGCGCAGGATGCCACTTTCGATCCCGCAAAAGTGGAAGCCACCCAAGTGCCACTCGATCTTTTCAAAGTTCCAGAGGGCCTCGAAATCACCCTGTGGGCTGGGTCTCCAGATCTCCTCAATCCCACCAACATCGATGTCGATCAGGATGGTAGGATCTGGGTGGCAGAAGGGGTTCGCTATCGCAAGCACTTCGACCGGCGCCCGGAAGGTGATCGCATCGTCGTGCTCGAAGACACCGACGGCGATGGCAAGGCCGACAGCTCTCACACCTTCGTTCAAGAGCCGGATCTGATCGCGCCACTGGGCGTTGCCGTGATCGGAAAACGCGTGGTTGTCTCGCAACCGCCCAACCTCATCGTCTACACCGACAACGATGGCGACCGTGTGTTTGACGCTGCCAAAGGCGACACCAGGGAAGTGCTCCTCACCGGGTTCAGCGGTATCAACCACGACCACTCGCTCCACTCCGTCACCACGGGACCCGACGGAAAATGGTATTTCAACTCCGGCAACACCGGCGGCATGTTCACCGACAAGTCGGGAAACACTTTCCGCATCTATGGCCCCTACCGGCCCAAGGCGATCGGCCCCTTCGAGTTCCCGCACGATCCGGACCAGTATGCCGGTCAAGCGAGTGACGATGGCCACACCTATGTCGGTGGCTTTACCGTCCGAATGAATCCCGACGGCACCCATGCCGAGATCATTGGTCACAACTATCGCAACAGCTACGAGCAATCCATCACGTCTCTCGGTGACGTTTTTCAAAATGACAACGACGATCCCCCGGCTTGTCGAGTCAGCTGGGTGATGGAGTATGCCAACTTCGGATTTGCTTCAAACGATGGCCAACGTTCATGGCAGGCAGACCGGCGCCCCGGTCAACCGACCGCGATCGCCGAATGGCGGCAGGAGAATCCCGGCATCACACCCGCAGGTGATGTCTATGGCGGCGGTTCGCCAACTGGGAATACCTACTATGAGAACGGTGCGCTCGGCGAAAAATGGGAGGGCACCTTTTTTGCCTGTGAGCCCGGTCGAAACACGATCTTCGCATACCAGCCGAAACCACAGGGTGCTGGATTCTCTCTGGAACGCACCGAGTTCATCACCACCAATCCCGAGGGAGAATTCGCCGGTTCTGACTTCATTGGCGGCAACAACTCCGTGAATAGCGAAACCAAAACGCTCTTCCGCCCCTCTGACATCGTCGTCGGTCCCGATGGCGCACTCTACGTCAGCGACTGGATCGATCCCCGTGTCGGCGGTCATCAGGATCTGGACGACACCTGCTCGGGTGCCATCTATCGGATTGCTCCGAAAGGCTTCAAATCCGTAGTCCCGAAACTGAATCTGGCCGAAACCGAAGGACAGATCGCCGCGCTGAAATCTCCGTCGGTAAACATTCGCAACGTTGGCTTCGAGGCACTCAAAGCCAAGGGACGCGCCTCGCTCGATGCCGTCGCCGCGCTCTTGGATGATTCCAATCCCTACATTCGCGGGCGTGCCATCTTTTTGCTCTATCAACTCGGCATCAGTGGCCCCCGTAAAGCCGGCTATCCTCAGGCCCAAGCCGATCCGCGGATGCGCATCGCCGCCTACCGCGCCATGCGCCGCGCCGGACTCGACTTTACTGGACCCGCCATCGAACTGTCACACGACGAAGATCCCGGTGTTCGACGCGAAGTGGCCCTTTCCATGCGGGATCAATCCCTCGACATCGCTCGCGACATCCTCGTGGATATCGCCAAAGGCTATGACGGCGAAGATCGCTATTATCTGGAAGCTTTCGGCACTGGGGCCACCGGGAAAGAAGCCGAACTCTATCCCCTGCTGAAAAATGCCCTCGGGGGCGATGATTCCCGTCGCTGGAGCAAGGCCTTCGGCGACATCGCCTGGCGGCTCCACCCGACTCAGGCGGTGGAAGATTTCCTCGTCCGCGCCAGCAGCGAGGTTGTGCCTCTGGACCAGCGCGAGCAGGCTATGGACGCCATCGCCTTCATCGATACCCAGGCCGCCGTCGATGCCTTGCTGACGCTGGCGCAACTGGATGGCCCGCTCAAAGCCGGAGCCACCTGGTGGTTGCTCAATCGCTCATCCAACTCCTGGGAACCTTTCGACCTCATGCCCGCTCTGAAAGAGCGTGGTATCTATGATCCCGAGAAGGTCACCCTGATGGAAATCATCACCCCGGATCCCGACTCCACGCCGAACAATCTGCCATCCATCGCCGATATCCTGAAGCTCCCTGGCGACGCCGAGCGCGGAAAAGTCGCCGCCGCACGCTGCCAGCTTTGCCACCAGATCGGCGGCGCCGGGATGGAAGTCGGCCCTACTCTCGACGGATGGGGACGCAACCAGACTTCAGAGGTCATCGCCAACTCCATCGTCAATCCCAGCACCGACATTTCCCACGGCTATGACGGCACCGAGATCAAGACGAAAGACGACAAGACCATTCACGGACTCCTGATCAAGGACAGTGATCCTTTCATCATCACCTCCATGGGTGGAGTCACCCAGATCGTTCCCGGCGCTAAGATCAAAAAGAGATCGAAGATGGATCGTTCGCTCATGCTGAGCGCCGCCCAACTCGGACTCAGCGCTCAGGATGTCGCCGATCTGGTGGCATTTTTGAAAGCGAATTGATCCTCTCCTCCGCATCCCCGCCACAATCGATGTCTCTCCGCCTCGAGATGCTTCAGGTCGCGAGGCTGGCCCCCGCTGTGCTGGGGCCAGAGGCCACCGAGTTGATCGATGCCTACGTCAAGGCGCAGCAGAATCCCGACGGCGGATTCCGCGATCGCGACGGCGAGAGCGATCTCTACTACACCAGTTTCGCGATCGATGTCCTGACCTCCCTTCAGGTGGAGCCGCCTTTCGAATCACTTGGGGGTTACCTCGATGAAAAACGGAGTGACCTCACCGAGATGGATTTCGTCCACCTCTGCTGTCTCGCCCGTCTCTACTCCGCTCTGCCGGAGACCGAGCAAACCGCAGAGAGAGCCGTGGCCCCCGTCCTCGCAGCCATCGAGACCTATCGTTCCGCCGATGGCGGCTACAATCAGATCGAAGAAGCCGACACCGGCTCCGCCTACGCCTGCTTCCTCGCCTACGGGGCCTACGCCGATCACGGCCAGTCCCTGCCAGATTCCGAGGGCGTTATTCGCTGTCTCGACTCCCTCGCCACCGCCGACGGAGCTTGGGCAAACGACACCCTCTTCCCCGTTCCCAATGTTCCCTCCACCGCGGCAGCCATCACGGTGCTGAGAAATCTTCGCCAACCGATTCCAGAGAATACCGCCAACTGGTTGCTCGGATCATTTCACCTGACCGGCAACGGAGGCGGGTTTCTCCCCTTCCCCAGCGCTCCCATTCCCGACCTTCTTTCCACCGCCGTGGCCCTGCACGCCCTCGACGGACTTCAGGTTCCCTTTGAGAAAATGAAGGAGCCTCTCCTCGATTTCATCGACACCCTCTGGACTGCCGAAGGCGGCTTCCATGGCACTTGGGACGACGATGATCTCGATATCGAGTACACCTATTACGGTCTCCTCGCTCTGGGACATCTGGCGTTGTGATCTCCATCAGCAACACTCTCTCCAACGCCCGTGCCGCCCTGCTTGCGGAACGCAATGCGGCGGGTCATTGGGAAGGCGAATTGTCTACTTCGGCACTGTCCACGGCGACAGCAGTCGTCGCCCTTCATCATGTCGATTCCGAAAAACACGCGTCCCTCATCGCTGGAGGGCTTCG
>JAGROX010000215.1:15565-32237 GCA_020440025.1 Verrucomicrobiia bacterium | reverse complement strand
CTGCCAGCCATCCGTCCTCCGGCGCGCGAGGGACCGCACGCCTTACCTGATTCAAATCCTAATTTCTAAATCCTAAATCCGAAACGCCAAGCCATCCGTCCTCCGAAGCGCGAGGGACCGCACGCCCGACCAGCCCCCTGAATCCCGACTCCTGATTCCCAATTCCTTCTTCCCCCTCCTCGATCCTCAATCCCAACTCCTCGCTCCTTACCCCATGCCCTACGATCCCAATCTCCCCATTGACGACTCCGAGATCCTCTCGGCCGAACTGCGATCTCAGTTCCAGGGATTGCGCAGTCTCATCGATACCATTCCCGTGGGACCGGAAGGGCCACAGGGACCCGAGGGACCGGAAGGTCCAATGGGTCCGGACGGGATGCCGGGGTCAGAGGGCCCCCAGGGAACCGAGGGGCCTCCCGGTGAACCCGGGCCGCCGGGAGATCCCGGCGAGCCCGGTCCTCCGGGTGAGGTGACACTGATGGAGCTGGAAGATGCCATCTCCGGCACGGCGCAGAATCCCGCCAGCGTGACCGAGATGAGTTTTGCCATCGGCGATCCCCCCACGCAGGCCGAGGTGCAGGCGATCTATGTCAAGGTGAATGAGTTGATCGCAGCGGTAAAGAGGTAGGGGGGGGGGCAGGATAGTGGATACTTTAAGTTGCCCCGAAATGAGCTGATTTTGGAGCAGCTTGAGCAGTGGGCCGGGTGAACTTCCGCGGGGGGGGGATTTGAGAGGTCTTCCAGCCTGTGAAGGCACCGGCAGGGATGCCGGTGTCACGATGGAAGCGGCACCGTCGCCGTCCACAAGATCCGGAAGAAGAAAGCAATCCAACCCATCCCGATAAGCGGGTGAGGAGATGACGAAAACGAGTCTGAGGATGGAATGATAGAGCCAAGAAAATAATCCCTGAAAAAAGCGAATCGCGGCAAAGGGGGGTCATCAGCTGGAAGAACGCCTCTTTCTTTGACGGTGGAGGAACCTGGGAAATACTTCTTGCAGCGGTTTGTTCGAGGCCTTTCGCTCTGTGGTGAAGGTTCGCGTCACTTGGTTTTCCATCGTTGTTCTTTTTGCGGTTCTGACCGTGATCGGAATTTTGGCGATGAGGCGCTTCGAGACCCACTCGAACCCGGTTCTCGTGAGCCGCGAGGTCGAGCCGGAGCTGTTGACGTTCGATCGCCCCCGGCACTCGGTTTCCCGCAAGGTGGTGCCCGCAATCGATCCCGAGGTCGCCGGAGAGGAGGACTCGATCGAGCTTGAGCCGGAGCCGCTCAATCCTTCGTCGGTGGAGAGCCTGAAGAGAAAACTCGTCCGCACCGGCGCGTGGGAGAACGAGGGATTGCTGACTTTTCGCGACGCTCACTCCCTTTCGGAGTTTCTGGCTCTGGCGAAAGCGGCAGGCGTGGAGATCACGGGGCCATTCGGAGATGCCCTGACGCTGCGCGCACGGTTCGGCTCGCTCGATGATCTGTCCCGTCTGCTTCAGTCGTTTGAAGGCGAGCCTCCACTGGTGGATCCCAACTTTTTTGTCAGCATCCCCCGTGTGCAGGAGCCATCGGCATCGGCTGCCGGGGATGGCCATACGCCGTTTGGTGATCTGCTGTTCAAATCACTGGGCATACCCGAGCAAACGGATCGCTCCACCTGGGGCAAGGGCGTGGTGGTGGCGGTGGTCGATTCCGGGATCAGCGATCATCCAACCTTTCGCGAGGGCCAGGTGAAGCGGATCGATCTGGTGGGGGAGGAGGTTCCCATGCACGGTCACGGCACGGCGATGGGGTCATTGATCGCCGGGAATGCGGACACCGCGCCGGGCATGGCTCCCGGTGCCAGCCTGCTCGATATCCGCATCGCGGGAGAAGAGGGACTGAGTGACAGTTTCCTGCTCGCTCAGGGAATCCAAACGGCCATCGATCAGGGGGCCGACATTGTGAACATCAGTCTGGGCACCTACGGCGATTCCCCGTTGGTTCGGGCGGTCACGGAAGCAGCCCTGAAGCAGGGTATCGTGGTCGTGGCTCCGGTAGGGAATGAGATGATGCCGGTGAAGGCATGGCCGGCTGCCTATCCCGGGGTCGTATCGGTCAGCGGTGTCGATGCGGAAGATCGACTCGCGTATTTTTCCAACTCCGGTGGACCCACTCTGGCCGCTCCGGCGGTCGGAATCATCTCCGCCTACACGCTCGATCATCAGCCGATGATCGCCAAGGGACAGGGAACATCCCAGGCTTCTGCGCTGGTCAGCGGGGTGATGGCTCAACTGAAATCCAGAGGCCTCGACCCCGTCCGTGCCGTGACGTCGAATACCAGGCCGATCCGCGGCAACACGAGCGCCTTCGGAGTCGGCATCCTTCATTTGCCCGCCTCGGCTGTTCGCTGAGGTTTTTGGTTTGCCGTCTGGTGATCGTTCGATCCAAAAGTGTGGCCTCCCGGAGATCTGAATCGACAGGAGTTTGACCGGTCATGCCGCAGAAAAAACAGGCATGGTCGGGGGGTGATATAGGCCTGCCAGGCATTTCGAAATTGCCAAGGTTCCCCGGATCTGCCACTATCCCGACGATTTTTTACCCATGGATCGTTGGCCTCAATTTGTCATTCGCTTTCGCTGGATTTTTGCGATCATCTGGGTCGGGCTAGTCGTGGGAGCGATCGGACTCGTACCTGATCTCAACTTCCGATTCAATCTCGGGCAGATGCTTCGGGGAGATCAGGATCGAGTCAATGATGTCCGTAGCTTCTACAAGACCTTCCCTCCCTCGGACGGCCATCTCATGGTTACGGCCACGTCGCCAAAGAGACTGACGATCAACGATCTCCGCGGAGCCGAGCGTTGGGCCGAGCAGTTCCGCGCCTTGCCCGAAGTGAAGGAGGTGATTTCACCTCGACTCCTCCTCGATCTGGAGTTGGACGGATTCACCCTCGACGAATGGGCCAGGCTCGGGGGCACGGGTGACGAGCCGCTGGAGTTTGGTGACGGCCCGGGAATGGCCACCTTTCGCGGGCATCTGGTGTCCCATGACGGGAAATCGGTCGCCCTCTATTTGATCCGGGGGAAGGGAAATATCGACCGAGCGGTCGAGTCGGTCAAAACTCTCCCCTGGAGTGGCGCCGAGGTCCGCATCGTGGGGCCGAACTACCTTCTCAGTCACATGGGAAAACTCCTGGGTTCGAATTTTCGATCGATCCTCCTCTTTGAATGTCTGGCGATGCTGCTGGTGGTTCCGCTCTTCATGCGGTCGTTGCGGCGTGCCTATTTGCCGTTCGCCATCGCCTTGTCTGCGCTTCTTTTCTATCTGGGGCTCTTCGTGCTGGCGGGGCAGCAATTCGGTGTCATGCACCTTGCTGGCCCGGGCTTGATTCTGGTCATCGGCTTGGCGGATGCGATTCACTTGCAGCAGAAATTCGACGATGCGCGGTCAGCAGGAAACGACGTGGTGGAATCGCTGCGAATCATGTTCCGATCCGTGGGTTGGGCCTGCGTTCTCACCTCGCTGACCACCGCCTGCGGGTTTCTCAGTCTCCTGCTTGCCCGGCACGAGGAAATCTACGACTTCGGTCTCTGGTGCACGATCGGGGTGCTGACTGCCTTCGCAACGGTGATGTTGTTTTTTCCTGTCGCCCTGGCGATTTTCCCCGGAAATGGAGCCCCCTATCGGGTGCCTGCCCTGATCCAGCCACGGCTACTTCGTCGACTTGCCGCACCAATCACCGTTGGGTTGGTGATTCTCGCAGCGGGCGTTCACCGGACCCGTCTCGATTCCTCTCTGGAAAGGGAGCTACCCGAAAGTGCTCCGGTGGTCCAGCAAGCCCGATGGTTCGCTGAGCATTTCCGTGGTCTTGATCGGGTGGAGGTTGATCTCCGGGCCAACCTCCTCGATCCCGGGGTAGTCGCTGTCGTGGAGCGCATGCAGAACGAACTTCGGGACTATCCCGGCATCTCCGGATCGCGTTCCTACATCGATGCCATGCGGATGACTCTCGCTCCCGAAGTCATCGAGACCGAGGACGGGCTCATGCTCGGGGCGGCGGCTCTCGGCAGAGGCGGCGCCTTCCCCTCGCATCTCCTGACCCGCGATTTGGATCGGGCCTGCATCGTTTTTTATCGGACCCGCGACTTCGGCACCGAGCGCTACGAGGGGTTCCGCGACCGCATCCGTGACTACGCCAAAGAGCTTCCGGATGGGGGAAGCATGAAGCTCAACGGGTCCATTCCGATGTTCTACGAGAGCACGACGATGATTTCGAAAACCATGATCTTCAGCCTGGTCGGGTCATTCGCGATGATCACGCTGATCCTCATGATTGTGCTCCGTTCCGTAAAACTCGGTTTGATCTGCCTGGTACCCAATGTCATTCCGCTATTGGTCGTCGCCGGGGTGAGCGGATGGATGGGCGAATCCCTTCATCTCGGGATTCTTATCGTATTTTCGGTAGGGCTTGGTCTCGCGGTCGACGACACAATCCACCTGATGGTGCGCTACAAGCAATTGCAGAAGGAGCGGCCCGCCACCGGATACCGAGAACTCATGGATGAGGCCATCGTTTCGACTGGGTTCGCCATCGTGCTTACTTCGGTGGTTCTGCTCATCTCGGCGATCTGTTTCCTAGCCTCCAGTTTCTCGACCATGCGAGGGATCGGGGTCACTCTCGGCATGGTGGCGGTGGTCGCCCTGCTCGCGGATCTCGTGGTCCTTCCGTGGTTGATCGAGAAATTATATCGGAACCCGAATCGTTCTCACCCTGTTGAGCCATGAGAATCTCTTCACCCGCTTTCTTCGTCGGACTCGCTTTCCCGGCCCTCGTATGGGGTGCCGACACCGAGGTGACCTTTTCCCGTGACATTGCGCCGCTCCTTCAGCAGAGATGCGTGGAATGTCATCGTGATGGTGGGGGAGCCCCGTTTTCGCTGGAAAGCTATCGAGATGCTTCCCGACGGGCCAGCACCATCCTCCGGGTGGTGGAGGATCGATACATGCCACCGTGGCATGCCATCGGCGGTGACATTCCTCTGGAGGGAGATCGGCAACTGATGCCGGCACAGATCGAACTGTTTCGTGCCTGGGTGGAGGGAGGCAAGGCAGAAGGCGACCCGAGTGATCTTCCCGCTCCTCGTCAGTTCGTGGAGGGATGGCAACTCGGAGAACCTGACCTCGTCATTAAAATGGCGGAGGCATACTCCCTTCCTGCAGATGGTCCCGATATCTACCGCAACTTCGTGGTGCCGACCGGTCTCACGCAAGAACGGTTCCTTCGTGCCGTCGAGTTTCGACCGGGCTCAGCCGAGGTGGTGCATCATGCGCTCCTTTTCGTTGAAGGCACGGACAAAGCCCGCAAAGCAGATGCCGAGGACGAGGAACCCGGCTTTGGCGAGATGCCAATCGACGCCGCCGGAGGCCGGCAGATTGGTGGCTGGGTGCCGGGGGCGAGAACGCGACCGCTTCCGGAAGGGCTATCCCATCGTATCCCTGCCGGCGCCGATATTGTGATCCAGACCCACTTTCATCTCAGTGGCAAGCCTGAGAGCGAGCAATCCACCATCGGCCTCTACTTCACGGATGAGCCCCCTGAGCGGGAGTTTGCCGCGATCCAGATTCCTCCGCTGTTTGGAGCCTTCTCAGGTATCGATCTCAAGCCGGGTGAGGAACGGGCTGAAATTCATGATTCCTTCGAGCTGCCAGTCCCGGTTCATGCCTTTGGCGCACACGCGCACGCTCATTACCGCGGAAAGTCACTGCGAATGGTCGCGAAGCTTCCCAGCGGCGAGTCGCTCAAACTTTTGAACATTCCCGATTGGGACATGAATTGGCAGGAAGACTACCGCTTTACCGAGCAGGTATTCCTACCCGCGGGAACCCGCCTCGAGGTGGACGTGGCCTGGGACAACTCCGCCGAATCGACCGACAATCCCGTGGTTCCGCCTGTGCGGGTTCGCTGGGGGTTTGAATCGCTCGATGAGATGGGTAGCATCGACCTCTTTGTGGTCCCTACGGGTGATCAGAAAATAGCTTCAAATAGCATGAAGACACTGCAGCGTGCCTATCGACAACATCTCGTCTGGTGCGCCGGCGAACATGTCCTCCGACCCGACAAGCTGGCCATCTTCGGGGACCTTCGTCGGAAAGCGATCGAGCGGTTTGACCGCAATGAAGACGGGTTTCTTGGTTTCGAAGAAAGAAAGACGGCCTCTGCGTTTCTGAAACGGTCGACGATAAAAGACTGATCGTGGAATCAATGGAAGCCCGGGACTACTGGGGGAAGTCGTTGGATTGACGACCAAGGCCGGGCAATGCTTTGAGCCCTTGGAAGGACTTTCACGGTGAACGTGGGTAAAAAGCGCGTTGCTCTCAATCTTACGCGATGCCCAGGGCCTTGCGCATGTCGCGGGAGACCACTTTGAGGGCTGCGGCGTCGCCGCCCCGGACTTCGGCAGTGGCCCAGCCGGTGTAGCCGATTTCGGTGAGAGCTTGGCGAACTCCGGGCCAGTCGACATTGCCTTGAAACAGGTCGCAGTTTTTCTCGGCGGAGTGGTCGTGGTCTTTGACGTCGATCTTGACGATGCGGGAACCGAGCGCGCGGATCCAGGCGGGCGCGCCGCCATCGAAGCGATCGTGATTGCCGATGTCAAAGAAAGCTCCGACCCACGGACTCTGAAATTGGTCTAGATAGGCAATCCACTCGGCGATGGAAGTGCCGTGTCCGTTGGCGACATTCTCACAGGCGATCTGGACGCCGAGCCGGGCGGCGGTTGGGAGGGCCTTGGTGAGTTGCTCGGCGCTGCGTTGGCCGACTTGAGCGAGATTCTCGGTCTCGGGATCGGTGACTTTACCGATGACTTGCAGGACTGAGGAGGCGCCGACGGCGTGGGCGAACTCGATGGCGCCGATGGTATTCTGCAAGGCAGCTTCGCGAACGGCGGGATCGGGATCGGTCAATCGGATCTGCCAGTGCTCGGCGACGTTGATGTTGTGAATGGGGATGCCGGTCTTGTCCTGAGCGCGGAGCACTTCAGTGAGATCGTAGGCTCCGGGAGCGGTCAGGGTGATGCCGTCGAAACCGGTATCGAGCGCAGTGCGAAACATGGCCTCGACTCCGGCGTCTTCGGGCAGGCGAACCATGTTCCATTTGACGGCGATGTAGAGGTTTTGGTCGCTGCTCATGGCACTGGATCAATCAGGGAAAGGCAGCAATTGCGAGTTCGTCGGCATCGACCGGTTCGACTTCGAGATCGAGTGCCCAGTCGAGAAGTTTCTCTGAGTCATTCCAGACGTAGGGCTTCGAGCTTTTGATCATGACGACGATGCGATCCTGACCGTTTTTTTCGCCGCTGCAGATGAGGCAGTGGCCGCTGGCATAGGTGAAGCCAGTTTTCATGCCGTTGCAGTATTCCGAACTCTTGAGCACTTGGTTGGTGTTGTAGAGTTCGCGAGTGGAGCCGTCATTGAAAGTGAAGGTGCATTGCTGGGTCTGAACCATCTCGCGAATCACGGCGTTCTGATAAGCCTCGAAAGCGAGCAGGGCCATGTCATGTGCGCAGGAATACTGACCTTCGGCAGGCAGTCCATGGGGATTGATGAAATTCGTCGTCTCCATGCCGAGAGAGCGGGCGGTGTCGTTCATCTTCTTGGCAAAGGCTTCGATGCTCCCGGCATTGTCGATGGCGAGAGTGGCGGCGATGTCGTTCCCGCTTCGGACGAGGAGAGAGAGCAACAACTCGCGACGGGTGTATTTTTGCCCAGGTTTCACACCGATGACGGTGGGCTCGACATGGAGCACCGCCTCGGGCACCTCAATTTTCTCGTCAAGATCGTTCTCGCTGCAAATGATGAGAGCGGTCATGAGCTTCTGGGTGCTCGCGACGGGAGTCTTGGTTTTGGCGTCTTTTTGGTAGTAAAACTGCATCGTCCGGCCGTCGATGACGGACGCATACTTGCCGACAACCTTGGGCGGATCGGGGCCGTGCCAGGATTGGGGAGGGGGAAGCTTTTCCCGTCGGCGCACCATGTTCTCGCGAGCTTCGAGCAGGGATTCCCGTTCGTTGAGGGCCGCTTCGCGATCAGCGAGGGCTTTCTCTCGCTCGGCCTGGAGGCGTTCCCGCTCAGACAGAGTCCGCGTGCGCTTGGAGAGATTGTCGGCAATCCGCTCCAACATCCTGGCCTGAGCTTCTTCGGGAGTGAGCGTGGGTTCAGCTTCCGCTTCGATGGGCACTGGAGCATCGGGATCCTGAGGATCGATCTTGGTTCCGGAAGCTGATGCATCGCCAGCCTCTTCAGTGGCACCTTCGGGGCGCGGCTTGGCGACGGCTTCGGGTTCGGCGGCGGGCTTGTCTTCTGCGATCGCTCCGACCGAAAGTAGAAATAGGCAGCAAAGAGCCATGAATATCCAGCGAGACAGAAAGGAAAGCTTCCGGCCCGCGGAAGGCAGCTGGAGAGAAATCTGTAGTAGAGAGCGGGAGAGAGACATGACGGGCAGCGATGCGAACCGGTGATTCACACTTTATGAACCGTTAGAATTATCAGGATGAAGGTCAAACAAAAAAGGGGCCGCGTATGAGACGGCCCCTTCTCTTTGCTAAGGTCGTGATATCGAAAATTCTGCGGATGGCTCAGAGTTTTTCGCCGTATTTTTCTTCGTGGAGTTCCTTGGCTTGGGCGATCCAGTTGTCACGGTAGATGCGGTCCTTGAAGTTGGTCAGTAGCTTGCTGAACTCCTTGGCGGCCGGAGCCGTCCAAAAGGCGATTTGCCGATATTTGAAGACTCCGAACTCGTTCAATTTGCCTTCCAATACCTTGGCGACGCCTTTGATTTTCTTCAGATCATCGGGATCGTCTGGTGCCGCGTGGAACACGATGCCGTAGTAGTTGTCTTGGCGAACCACGCCCGCGTCGAGTTCGGGTCGAAACTGCTCGGCAGCCTGTTCGGCCGTGACCGTTTCGATTTCGGGAAGCTCATTGTCGTCCGTTGTGCTTGAAGCGGCAGCGGCTTTGTCGGCGGCAGCTTTGTCGGCGGCAGCTTTGTCTGCAGCGGCTTTGTCTGCAGCGGCTTTGTCTGCAGCGGCTTTGTCTGCAGCGGCTTTGTCGGCAGCGGCTTTGTCGGCAGCGGCTTTGTCTGCAGCGGCTTTGTCGGCAGCAGCTTTGTCGGCAGCAGCTTTGTCGGCAGCAGCTTTGTCGGCAGCAGCTTTGTCGGCAGCAGCTTTGTCAGCGGCAGCTTTGTCAGCGGCGGCTTTTTCGGCAGCGGAATCGTCCAAGGACGTGGCGGCGCTCTGAGTATTCATGGAGCGAAGCAGGCGCCAGATGAGGAGCCAGAGGAGCGCGGCGATGAGGAATGCCCATGCCAGCGTCCCAAAAATCGAGTTCATGCGTGACTCGGCGAGGAGGGGATACAGGAATTGCATCCCTGTTTAGACACGGAGGAGCTATCCTTTGGCAAGGCTGAAAAGGTATCCTGCCGGAAAATACGCGAAAAAGGGGGAATTCAATTCTTGGCCGGGGGGAAGTTCGCCTCGATGTCGGCGAGCTTCTCCACGTGATCGAGAATGATGCCGTTTGTCAGGTTTTGCGGCAATTCAATGGGGCCTTTGCTCAGATCGGCTGGGAAGAGCGGATAGTAGGGAACGCTGCGGCGACCGTATTTTTTCAGGAACTGGTAGATGTCGTCGTTCTTGTTGGTCCAGTCGGCAATTACAAACTCAACGCCGTTGGCGGCAAAAGCCGCGGCGGTTTCATCGGAATGCATGGCGGGCTTGTTGGTCTGACAGATCGCACACCAGCGCGCGGTGAAATCGACAAACACGTGTTTCCCGGCTTTCCGATGGCCCTCGATGATCTCTGCGATGGGACGGGAGTCGCTGGTTTCCACGGCGGATGTTTGTTTCGTCGCGAATGCCGAGAGAATCATCGCCCCGATGAGAGCCGCGACGATGGTAACCATGCCCGCGTTTTTCGTTTTTCCGCTGGCAGCGGGACCACCGAATCGACCCCACGCCCAGGCGGCGAGTCCGAGAAGAATCAGGGCCCCCATGAAAAATGCCTGTCCCGTTTCTCCAATCTGACCTTCCAGAATCCAGAGCAGAAAAACAGCAGCGCCAAGCATGGGGAATCCCATGACTTGCTTGAAGGTCTCCATCCAGGGGCCGGGACGAGGCAGTCGACGGGTGAGAGCAGGAAACGCGGTGAGAAGGACATAGGGCGCGGCCATTCCCAAACCCATCATGGTAAAAAAGATGAGGATGACGGCTGCGGGCTGAGACAACGCCCAGCCGAGAGAAGTTCCCAGAAAGGGACCGGTGCAGGGCGTGGCGAGAATGACGGCAAGGGCTCCGCTCCAAAAACTGCCGCCATAACCACTGGCCTGAGTCAGGTTGCCGCCAACGCTCGTCATCTTGAGTCCGAACTCGAAGACCCCAAAGAGACTGAGAGAAAGCACCACGATGACGGCCGTCATGATCATCACGAAAATGGGGCTCTGGAATTGACCACCCCAGCCGATTTTCAGCGCGATGACAATGGCTGCCAGACCGATGAAAAACAGCAGAATGCCGAAGGTGTAAGCGGCTCCGTGGAGGAACACCTTCCGCCGTTCATCGCCGGCATGGGAAACGAAGCTGAGGATCTTGAGCGAAATGACGGGAAAGACACAGGGCATGATGTTCAGGATCATTCCGCCGATGAATCCAGCGAGCAGGTAACCGAGTAGACCGCCTCCGAAGGGGCCATCATCTGACACCTCGTTCGAGCGATCATTGACGGGAGAGTCTGTTGAATTCGAAACCGCATCGTTGGCCGTGTCCGCTACTGTTGCCGGACTGCTGCTCGCCACGGCAGGAGCATCCGTCAAGCGCAGGGCATGTCTGCCATCGAAATCAGAAAAGCCCGCGTCTGAAATCAACGCGGCGGCTATGGGCGAGGGCAGTTCCTGAAAGTAGGGGCCTTTCGGCAGGGTGAGTACGAGTTTTCCGTCTCTTTGTTCAAAATGCGCCGGCACCGTCAGATCGATGAGCCCACCGGCTTCGGGGTAGAGCACCAGTGAGCCGGGATCAGGGAGTTTGGCATCGCTCGGAGGAGTGACAGTGAAGGTGAGGTTTCTCTCGCCCACTTCGGCGGCAGAGACCGTCCAAGTCGGGGCGTCGGCAGGGAGTTCTGCCCGCGCTTTGGCGAACAGCTCGGGATCTGCGGGAGGACCAACCTCGGGGGTGACGTCAATACTAAGGCTTAAGGTGACTCCGCCAGGAACGCACTGAGCGTCGTCGCACATGAGCCAGTCGACTTTTCCGCCCAAGGAGATGGGCTTTCCGACAGGAAGATTGGCCGGTGGCGTGATCTCAATGAGATGAATCGCCTCAGTGATGTAGCCGAGGCCCACCTGCTTGAATCCTCCGGAATCGACAACGAATCGGTGTGGGTAGGGAAATTGAATGTCGCTCGCGGTGAATCCCTCGGGCAATTCCCATTTGATCTTGGTGGGATAGCCCGCGTCGCCGGGATTGATCCAGTAGGTGTGCCAGGTGGGATCGATCTCCAATCGCAAGGCCACGGTAAACGGCTTTCCGGGGGCGATGCTTGTTGGCTCAGCGATCAACTCGGCTCCCACCGCGCCATCGCGCACGGGCGCTGATTCGACGGGTTGCAGAGCGGTCGTGCTGATCGCGAAAGCAACGAGAAGACTGGAAAAATAGTGACGAGGTGGCAAAGACATGAGGATTTGGGGAATTTCCTAAAAGGGGGAGCAGGGAAAGGGTTCCTTTGGGACGCCACAGCAAAACCTGCCTTACGTCGCCTGTCCAGTGAGGCTGACAGACTTCATCCCGTCTGGATCGGAATTCCTCCCCGGGATTACCCGCTACTTGGACACTTTTGCCAAAACGAGTTTTCCCGCGGGAATGGCCCGGCGGAAGTCGCTGACCACGTAGCGATGGTCGGAGGCGGCATTGGAAAAGGTTTCTGATCGATCGGGTTCGAAGGGATAGGTGGTCCAGATCTGGTCGACCCTCAAAACGGGAACCGATCCGGGAAACGTGTTGCCCCACCCGAAGCCAGACTGCCGAAAACTGTCCACGAGTTGTGAGCTTCTCAGCAGGCGAAACAGATCATCACTGGGGGGGGCACCGAAGCTGCCACCCACGATCTGAATCTCGGGACCGGCGCGGTCGGGCAGAGTTCCCAACAACTTTCGCAAGGTGCGACGGTTGGCCTTTCGGCGGGCGATCAGTTCCTGCCAGCAGTCAGCATTCCAAATGTCGAACCTCGGTGTGGCTCGCGGCAGGTCAATATTGACGATGTCGATCTGCTCACCATTTGGTCGCTCCAGGCTCGCGACCAAGCTTCCCGTCTCGGCTTCGGTAAATGAGTCCCCCAGTCGACCGCGCGCCAGGATCGCGCATTGTTCGGACCGGATGAAGGTGCCGTCGGCTCCAAAAAGCTCACTGGTGAGATCGATGAGGAAAGGGCGTTCGGGTGCCTCCTGAAGCAAGACAATGTCGGGCTCCAGTTTTTTCAGCTCTGACGTGGCATCCTCGTTTCCCTCGCCGCAGTTGAGCGTGACGATGCGCAGCCTTTCCGGAGCGGGTTGCTCGGTGGCGCCTTCGGCTGGGGTGTTTCCACCTGCTACGGCTGCTCGAAATTCTCTCAGCAGACCGGCGGTTTCATCGGAAAGCGCAACTCCCGCGATGAGCCAGAGGGCAAAGGTGAACAGCGAGAACTGGCTCTTTAGCGTTGGCCAAGCGATGATTGAGACCAGCATCCCCACCGACGCCCAGGCCCACATGGGAATCAGGGTGATGACGACCAGTTCGTCCCAGCGGTTGAGGTAACAGAGGAGCACGACTGCCAGCACCAACACCAATACGGTGGGGATGGCGACGGCAAAGAATTGGCGTAGGCGGCGAAGCATCTCCGGAGGTAACCTAGTCTCAAGATGGACGAGATCCTACCGGCAATCAAACAGGGTCTGGTCTTGGATTCAACCCTGTCTGATGAATCTGTCCGGCGAAGACAGTGGCATTGATCAGAACCCGAGACCAGGAGGGAGGCCCAGCTCGCCGGAGATCTTACCCATCTCCGCAGAGGCCATGGCTTTGCCCTGTTCGATCGCCTGCTTCACGCCGCTGAGAACGAGATCCTCCAGAAGTTCGACATCTTCGGGATCAACCACGGCGGGATCAATGTGAATCTCCAGGACGTCACCGGCTCCGTTTGCTTTGACGGTCACTTTGCCGCCACCCACCGAGGTCTCGATGGTTTTGTCGGCGAGTTCGGCCTGCATGGACTGCATCTTTTGCTGCATCTGCTGGGCCTGCTTCATCATTTTGGCAATGTTCATAGGCGTTTGGGAAAAGGTTTCTCGGTTGGAAAGGGATACTCGGCTTATTGGGGTTTCAGCACGGTGGCTTCGAAAACGGCAAGCGCTTTCTGGATCATCGGATCGTTGTGAAAGTCGTCCTCGGGTTCCGCCGGCTCGGCAGGATCATCAGCTGCGGGTGTCTCGCTGGCGGTTTCGGTAGCGGGAGACTCCGGAGCGGATTCAGCATCTGCTGGAGAAGAGGGCGCATCACCCTCTGTTTCCTCAGGTTCGTCGTCAAAGGTCTCGAGAGTGACTTCCAAATCCTCGCTCAGGTCCACCCGCAGTTCGAGGTTCTTTCCCGAAAAGCGTCCGAGGGTTTCTTCGATGATGTCTTTGTGTCGGAGAACAGAATCCCGATACAGCGCGAGCGCGGTGGGATAGCCAATGGTCAGGGCGCGTCCGTCTTGGCTGATGAAAGAGGCGGCGCTCAGCCAGGTCTGGATGAGCGGTCGTTGCGCGACCAATTCGGCGAAGGTGGCGTCCCAGAGGGCGGCTTCGGAAAGGGGACCGCTCGGCGCGGGGCGCGGAGCGGGAGCGATTGGTTCTTCCGGCTCAGGACTTGGGGTAGGGGCTGCTGCGACGGCCGGAGTGGGACGTTCCTCCGCTGCAGGAGCGGGAGTCGGTGAGGTGACGACGGGTGTTGGTTCCGCCGGGGCCGGGCGAGGCGCACGCGCGGGAGGGTTGAGTTGCGCGGGGCGAGGGGCTGCGGTGGATGCCGAGGCCGGGGCGGCTCCAGCGGCGGCGCTGAGCATGGCGATGACATCATCGATTGAGGTTTCTCCCAAGCTGCGAATGGCTTTGATGAGGCCGATTTCGAGATGAAGTTTCTTGTTGGGAGCCCATTTCATGCGTCCATCGGTCTCGGCGAGGAGATCAATGAGGTGAAGCAGACGGTCAATGGCGATGAGGTCGCGCTGGCTTTCGAGGATGCCGAGCAACTCGGGAGAGATCTCTTCGGTTTCCGCCCCGGGATCGACCAACTGAACGAGGAGCAGTCGGAAATGAGTGATGAGATCGCTGAGCAGTTTACCCAGATCACGTCCGGCTTCGTTTTGCTCGTGGATTCTGCCCAACACCGTCGGCGTTTCCTGGCGCAGGATCACGCCCGCCAATTCCGCGACGGCTTCGAGGGAGTTGAATCCGAAAATCTCCAGTACATCACTTTCGCCGATGGTGTCGCCACAGAAAGCCACCAATTGGTCGAGCATGGACTGGGCGTCGCGCATGCCACCGTCGGCTCCTTTGGCGATGGCAAAGGCCGCCGCTTCATCGAGCGTGATGCCTTCGTTTTGGGCAATGTGGAGAAGGTGACTGGCGATGATGCCCGAAGGGATTCGCCGCAGGTCGAACCGCTGACAGCGCGAGAGGATTGTGGGCAGAATCTTGTCGGGCTCAGTGGTCGCGAAGATAAACTTCACATGAGCTGGAGGCTCTTCCAAGGTCTTCAGGAGCGCATTGAACGACTCCTTGGTGAGCATGTGAACCTCGTCGATGTAGTAAATCTTATACTTGCTGGAGGCGGGGGCGAATTTCACCGTGTCGCGAAGATCGCGAATGTGATCGATGCCTCGGTTGCTGGCACCATCGATCTCAAGGACGTCGAGACTGCGGCCTTCGGCGATTTCGCGGCAGGTGTCTTCGTCGGGATCGAAATCGATTTTCGGACCTCCCTTGCAATTCAGCGCCTTCGCCAGAATACGAGCCGTGGTCGTTTTCCCGGTTCCCCTCGGGCCCACGAAGAGGTAGGCATGGGCCAGCCGATCTTTCTCGATGGCGTTTCTCAGTGTCTGGATGACATGATCCTGCCCGAGAACGTCGTTGAACGTCCTGGGCCGGTATTTTCTGGCAAACACTTCGTAGCCGCCGCTGCTGCTTTCACTCACGGGGACTTACTTAAGGGAATTTTCCCGGAAGGAAAACCGGGAAAATGCAGAAAGGACCGATTTTCACCCCTTCCTCAAGAACTCAGGCCACGACCTTGCCCGGAAAGCGCTGTTCCAGAGCCTGCCGCCGGAAACTGAAGATCGTTTCCAGCTTGGGGCCTACGAAGAGGCCGTGCATGGGAGCGGAGAAGGGATGAAAGGGCAGGGAATAGTGGACACGGTCCAGCATCCGAACTCCCCCGGGGCACGCTTCGAAGCGGTGGAGGTGATGCCAGAACCGGTAAGGCCCGGAGCGCTGTTCATCGATGAAATAGCGCTGATGGTCGACTTCAACGATCTCCGTGACCCAAGTCGTCCAGATCTTTGGCAGCACCTGAATGCGGTGAACGATGATCTGACCGGCAAACATGGGCTCGTCATCACCACTCTGGGTCTGAAACGCCAAATCTGGCGGCGTGAGATCGTTGAGATTGCGTGAATCGCTGAAAAATGCCCACGCCTCCTCCAGGGAAATGGGCAAAATCTGAGTCTGCTCGAAGCGGTGAATTTTCATGGGGAGAGCCGAAAAAAGCCGGGATCTGAGAGGATACGGACCAGCGATCCGTATTGGGCTGAAAAAAGGGACAGAATCCTGAAATTACTTCGAAAGTATTAATATTTCGGCTTGCTTATGATTTCCCCAAGATACTATAATGTAGTTCAGTTTTGAGCAGCATTTATGGAAATTTGAAGCCAAAGCTGAGAAAAACCGAAATATTTCCATTTTTCAGATTTTAGATATTTACCCCATGGTCGTTTCCGTCAATCCCTGGCTAGAGATCGGATCATCCCCGAAGCGGGATGAATCGGTCATCAGTGCCTGGCGCTCCGCGTTTCACGCGGGCGATGGGGAGGGCGCATCGGACGCGTCGGGGGAGACGAGTGGTCCACGGTTCGATACTTCTTTGATCGACGGTGACGGTAGGTCGCCTGAAGCATACCACCTTCCGGTTCTTTTGAGCGAAACCTTGGCGGCATTGAATCCGACTCCGGAGAAGCGGTTTTTTGACGGAACCCTCGGTGGCGGTGGTCATAGCGAAGCGATCCTTCGAACCGGCGCGAGCGTGATTGGCTGTGATCAGGATTCTGAGGCCATCGCCTACGCGACGGCTCGCCTGGCTCCCTTTGGTGGTCGGTTCACGGCGGTTCACGCCAATTTTGCCAGCATGGACGCCATTCTGGCTGAGTTGGGAGTGGAGCAGGTCGATGGCATTCTTCTTGATTTGGGAGTGTCGTCTCGTCATCTCGACGCCCCGGGGCGCGGGTTTTCCTTTATGAATGATGGTCCGCTGGACATGCGGATGAATCAGAGTGCTCCGGGAACGGCGGCCGATTTGGTAAATGAGGCGGACGAGGCCGAGTTGGCTCGCATCATCTGGGAATACGGTGATGAGCGGGCGTCCCGCCGGATTGCGCG
>JAGROX010000215.1:0-15448 GCA_020440025.1 Verrucomicrobiia bacterium | reverse complement strand
CTGCGCATTGCGGTGAATGCCGAGTTGGTTCGTCTCTCCGAGGCGCTGGAAAAGTCCATCGCTTGTTTGAAACCGGGAGGGGTGCTCGCGGTCATCACCTTTCACTCGCTGGAAGATCGCATCGTGAAGCAGTTTCTCCGCCGGCACAGCGAAAAGACCATCGATCGGCCCGAGTGGCCTGAGGCGAGGCCAAATCCCGACCTTGCTTTCGAGCTGCCCACCCGAAAGCCATTTGCGCCTTCGGTGCTCGAGCAAAAGAACAATCCTCGATCGAGGAGTTCAAAGCTCCGCGTCGCTGTCCGCCTCTAATCAATCAACGAACTACCTGCCAAAACCTCAGCAACTAGAGAAAAAATAGGTATGAAAGGAAATCGCTATCGCAATCCACTGAGAACTCCATGGGTGGGACGTATTGTCTTTGGCAGCGTAACCTTGGCGGTGATTTTTGCCGCGTTTGTTTACCTGCGGAATCGCCAGGTCAAGCAGGGTGATCAGATCCATGAGGCGGAGAAGCTGATCGTTCAGATCGACAAGGAAATCGAGATGTGGGAGTTGCGGATCGCCGGTCAGCTCGATCGCAATGAGTTGCAGAAGCGACTGAAATGGGTCGACAGCGATCTGGAGGACATCAGGGCGTCACGAATTTTGGTTCTCGCCCCAGGTGAAGAAGTGCCTGCTCTGCCGCGCGTTGCGGTCCGTTGATGGCTGATTTGATGAGGGCTCCGTGGTTTTCCTTTGAAAAGAGGTTCGGCGGGGCTTGCGAAAAAGAAGCAAGATGGACAAAGCAATGAAGCAACTCGAGAAGGGCGTCAAAAGGCGTCTGATTCTCGTGAGCGCCGGGGTGACTTGCCTGTTGAGTCTGCTCTCTGCGCGTCTGGTCTACCTGCAAGTGGTCGATCATGAGAAATACGCGGAAGCTGCTGCGGATCACTATCAGTATCGTGAGGAGTTGCCTGCCTCTCGCGGAATGATTGTGGATCGCGACGGCGACCTGTTGGCTCGGAATCAAACGGTCTATTCGTTGGTGGTGGATTGCCTTCACCTGCGGGACATGGGCATTGCCTCTCATGGGGTGGCCACGAGGCGGGGAATGCGGACGCGTGACGTGAAGCAACGTTTCGATGATGAGGAAATCGTCCGTTCCTACCTTGCGCACATTTCCGACAAACTCTCCGATCTTCTTCGGGTGGCTCCGGGTGAGTTGAATCGGACGCTGAAAGAGAAATCGAACGGTGAGATTATTCTGGCTCGTGATCTGGAGGAGGATCAGGCTCGGGAATTCAGGGAGCGGATGAGCGAGAACGGCATCCGCGGGATCTATCTTCGTCGGAGCGAGCGACGTTATTATCCAAGTCCGCTGAACCTGACTCATGTCATCGGATATGTCCATGAGGTGGAGAACAAGAACGAGAAAGGGCAGATCGTTCGGGAGTTGATCGGGCAGGAGGGGGTCGAGAAAGTGTTCGACGAACTCATGCGCGGCGAATCGGGTTTTCGCTACATCGAGCGCGACAGCCGGAGGCAGGAGATTCACGCCTTTCGTGGTGAGGAAAAACTTCCGGTTCCTGGGAAAACGATTCGTCTGACCATCGACATGGGCCTGCAAACCCGGGTCGAGGAAATTCTCGACGAAGCCTGGGCGCGGTTTACCCCCGAAAAGATCACGGCGGTGTGGATGAATCCCAATACCGGGGAGATTCTTGCCATGGCGAGCCGTCCGCACTTTGATCTCTCCACTCGAGAGGGCAGTCGCCGCAACTTTGCGGTCAGCGACATGTACGAGCCGGGCTCGACTTTCAAGATCGTCGCGAGCAGCGCGGCGTTGAATGAAGGGCTTCTGACGCCGCACACGGAGGTTTTCTGCCACAACGGTCTCTATGATCAGGAGGGTTTCGATCTCAAGGATCATCACCCCTATGGCAATCTGACCTTCGAGGGAGTGTTGATCAAATCGAGCAATATCGGGATCTACAAAATCGCCCGGCAGTTAAATCGGGGGCCTTTCCACGAATACATGGAGCGGTTTGGCTTTGGTCAGAGCACCGGAGTGGAATTGACAGCTGAGATTAATGGGGTGGTGCATCCGGTGAAGGACTGGAATCAGAGCTCCTTCTCCCGGATGACCATGGGCTACGCCGTCGGGGTGACGCCGCTTCAGATTGCTACCGCCTATTGCGCGATCGCCAATGGTGGGGAGTTGCTCCAGCCGCACGTGCTCAAATCGGTGGAAGATGCCGACGGTCGCACCGTTCAGCGGGTGGAACGCACGGTGGTGCGACGGGTGATTAGTGAAACGGTATCCAAACAGATGCGAATCGCTCTGGGCAAGGTGACCGGCGAAGGCGGAACGGGAACCAATGCTGCCATTCCCGGTTATGAAGTTTGCGCCAAGACCGGAACGGCTCAGAAGAATGTTCCCGGCGTTGGTTATGCGAGAGGTCGATACGTTGTGTCGTTGGCCGGATTTCTTCCTGCGAACAATCCCGAATTGGTCGGTTTGGTCGTGGTCGATGATCCGAAAGCCACTGGGATCAGCCTGTATGGCGGCACGATCGCTGCGCCCATCTGGCAGGAGATGGCGACATCCGCCGTTCGTCTGCGTGGCATTCCCCCGACCGATCCGGAAGTCCATCGCCTTGCTGAGATTAACCCTGAAGAGATTCTCCTGGAAGGTATCACCGACTGATTTTCTCCCGCCGCCACTCAACAGGGTTAGGTCCCGCATCCAACAGGGTTGAGTGCCCCCGAGTTACCAAAAATTTCCCGCGCCATTTTTACGATTACATGAAGCTTTCTGACATCATTGAACAGGTTTCCATCAAATCCGCATCGGGAGCGCTCGATGTGGACATTGATGGCGTCTGTTACGATTCCCGTCAGGCGAGTGTCGGTAAGCTTTTCTGTGCGCTTCCTGGTGAGAAAGTCGACGGCAACGACTTCGTGGCGAAGGCGATAGAAAACGGCGCGTCGGCGATTTTGTCGGAACAGCCAAGTCCGCCGGATTCAACCATTCCCTGGTTGCTCGTTCGCGATGCACGTGTGGCGATGGCTCAGGCGGCGGCAACTCTCTATGGGCATCCTTCGCGTGCGCTTCCCGTCATTGGCATCACGGGGACGAATGGTAAATCGACCACCGCTTTCCTGATCCATCATCTCATCGAGTGCAGTTGGTATCGGGTCGGTCTCATCGGGACCGTCTACTACCAGATCGGCGATGAGATTCGCGACGCGCCTCATACAACGCCTGAATCGGCTGATTTGCAGGCACTCCTGGCCGAAATGCGGGAGGAGGAATGTCGGGCCGCAGTCATGGAGGTCAGTTCCCATGGTCTTGCTCAGCACCGCGTCGATGGTGTCAGATTTGCGGCAGGGGTTTTCACGAACCTGAGTCAGGATCACCTCGACTACCATCGGACCTTGGATGCCTACTTTGCCGCCAAGCGTCTCCTTTTCGAGCAGATCGAAGCTCAAGGCGAATCAGGCAAGAATGCACCGGCCCTGATCATCAATCGTGATGACCGACACGGTGAGCGTCTCGCCAAGCAGAGTTTTCCTCACACTCGCATGATCACCTTCGGGATGGGTGCGTTGTGTGATTTCAAGGCGAGTAATATCCGGACGGATTTCAACGGCACTCAGTTTCAGCTTACCATCGAAGGTCGGAAACTGCTGGTGAAGATGCCGTTGATTGGGCGCTTCAATGTTTACAATGCGCTGGCAGCCTTAGCCACGGCTCATGCCATCGGTTTGAATTTTCGGGAAGCGATCAAGTCGCTGGAGTCAGTGCCTCAAGTGCCGGGACGACTGGAATCAGTCTCCGACAGGCAGATCAACTATCGGGTTTACGTCGACTATGCTCACACACCGGATGCTCTGGAGAATGCCCTGAAAACGATCCGTGAGTTGAATCCGCGTCGTTTGATCACCGTGTTTGGATGCGGTGGGGATCGAGATCAGGGCAAACGTCCGCTGATGGGGGCCATCGCCGAAAGACTTAGCGATGTCGCCTTTTTGACCTCCGACAATCCTCGGACGGAGGATCCCGAGCAGATCATTGCCCAAACCAAAGCTGGAATGAAGGGGGCTCGCTCGGTGGTGGTCGTGGATCGCCGAGACGCGATTGAGCAGGCTATCAAGCTGGCCGGAGAGCGCGACATCGTTCTGATCGCCGGCAAGGGGCACGAAGATTACCAGGAGATTAACGGCGTTCGTCATCCCTTTGATGATCGTCTGGTGGCCAACCAGTGCATCGCGGCCAAATCCGAGTCCGGCGTCTAATTTTTTCAAATCATGCAACCGACTTCACTACGACAGATTGCAGAATGGTGCGGTGGACGGCTCGTGCAGGGCAGCCCGTCGACCGGCGTGGCGGTGGTGTCTACTGACACACGCGCTCTCGTCTGTGGTGAGTTGTTCGTGGCCCTGAAGGGGGACAATTTTGATGCGCACGATTTCATCGACGTCGCCGCTGATGCCGGTGTGGCCGCCATCATGGTCAGTTCGCTGAATCTCGCTACCGAGCGATTCGAGGGTGGCATCATTCACGTCAAGGACACGCTGATCGCGCTTCAGGAACTGGCGCTTCACTATCGTCGATCCCGTTCCGATCTCTTTGTGGTCGGTGTGACCGGGAGTAATGGAAAGACTTCGACCAAGGATTTTCTGTCAGCCGTGCTGTCCAAGGGATCGGTGGTGAATGCCACCCGCGGAAATCTGAACAATCACATTGGTCTGCCGCTGACTATTCTGGGCACTGATGGCGAGCATTCGGTGGGCGTCTGGGAGATGGGGATGAATCATCCCGGTGAGATCGAAGTTCTGGCAGAGATCGCGGGCCCCAATGCGGCCGTGATCACGAATGTGGGAACCGCCCACATCGAACACATGAAGACTCGTGATGCGATTGCTGAAGAAAAAGGCATGCTGGCCGAGGCCGTTGGTGAGGACGGTTTCGTGGTTCTAAATGCGAATGATCCCTACACCGAATCGATTCGTGCCCGTTGCCGGGCACGTCGGGTGATCACGGCAGGAATCGAAGCGGGTGACGTCCGTGCCAGTGATATACAACCGACTGCCAAGGGGATTTCGTTCACACTTTCTGCGGCAAACGACGAAGTCAGAGTGCACTTGCCGGTGTCCGGTGAGCACATGGTTGCCAATGCGGTATTGGCCGCAGCGACCGCATTGGAGCGGGGGATTTCCCTGACTGAGATCGCCGAGGCACTTGGTTCGGTGCTCCTGTCTGGCGGGCGCCTGCAGCGCAGCCAGATCGGTGGAGTGGAATTTCTCGATGACACTTACAACGCCAATCCGGATTCGATGCGGGCAGCGCTCAATACGCTGGCTTCTCTCGAGGGAAGCGGAAAGCGGATCGCTGTCCTCGGGCGGATGGCAGAGTTGGGTGAACTTGAAGAATCTGAGCATCGCGCGCTCGGAATGGCCGTGGCGGATGCTGGGATCGATGTTCTCATCGGCGTGGGAGCGGTGGCAAGACTGCTGGCGGAAGGCGCCGATGGAAGGGTGAAAACGATCAGGTCTGCTGCGGATCACCAGGATGCTGCCGCCCAACTTCAAGAGATCGCCGGAGCGGGGGATTTGGTTTTGGTCAAGGGAAGCCGTTCGTCGGCCATGGAAAACGTGATGAAAGCCTTTGCCGATTTGGGCGAGGGAAATTGAAACGATGCTTTACTACCTCCATCAATTTTCGGATCAGATTGACGTCTTGAACGTTTTTCGCTACGCGACATTTCGCGCGGCGGGAGCGTGCCTGATGGCATTTCTCCTGAGTGTGATTTTCGGCGAGAAGCTGATTCTTCGTCTGACGGCATTGAAAATCGGTCAGCCGATTCGGACGGCGGCCGAGGTGCACAAGCTGGCCGAGTTGCATGGTGGCAAGGGCGGCACGCCAACCATGGGCGGGATCATGATCGTGGGATCGGTCGTTCTCTCAGTGTTGTGTTGGGCTGTTCCCACCAATCCTTTCATCGGAACGCTGATCTTCGTCACTCTCGGTACCGGACTACTCGGCTTTTTCGATGACTATCTGAAAGTCACCAAGAAGACATCGGCGGGTGTCAGTGGTCGGGTCAAGTTGGCTTCCCAGTTCACCATCGCTCTCGGGGCGGTTCTCTATCTGTATCTGAGAACGGACACGTCCGAGTTTATTCGGCAGCTCTACGTTCCCTTCGCCAAGGAACCGATCATCAAGGACATGGGATTCTTTGCCGTGTTGATCCTTCCGGTCGTGGTGGTCGGATGTTCGAACGCGGTGAACCTGACCGACGGTCTGGACGGGTTGGCGACTGGTTGCACCCTGACAACGGCAGCGGCCTACACGGTGTTCTCCTATGTCGCTGGAAACTCGGTCGCGTCGGCTTACCTCTTTCTCCCATTTCATCCGCAGGTCGGAGAGGTCGCAATTTTCTGCGCGGCTTTGCTCGGTGCCGGACTGGGATTTCTCTGGTTCAACTGCCATCCGGCGCGTGTCTTCATGGGGGACACGGGATCGCTTTCCATCGGCGGCATGTTGGGAATGATCGCGATCTGCTGCAAGCAGGAGATCCTGCTCATCATCGTCGGCGGCGTCTTTGTGGCCGAGGCGATGTCGGTCATTCTTCAGGTGGCGAGTTTCAAACTCACCGGGAAACGCATTTTCAAAATGGCCCCGCTCCACCATCACTTCGAGCTGATGGGATGGAAGGAAAGTCGGGTCATCACTCGCTTTTGGATTGCCTCGATCATTTGCGCACTGGTCGGGGTCGCCACGATGAAACTCCGCTAGAAACGTTTGAATCACATGCTTCACCAAGGACAACGCATTGCCATTCTCGGCGCCGGCACCAGCGGGATCGCTGCGGCCCGCCTTGCCGTGGCCAGCGGTGCCGAGTGGGTGGGGGTGTTCGATTCAGGGGATGTGGTGAAATTGAACCCGACGGCAGAGATGCTGGGTTCAGCGGGCATCGAATGTTGTTTTGGCGCAGCTGCGGTCGAGGCTCCAACGGATCTGGATCTGGTGGTGTTGAGCCCAGGTATTGATGCGACTTGGCCGATTGCCGAGGCGTTTGCGGCGACTGGGGCACCTCTCATTGGGGAGATCGAGTTTGCCTATCGTCATTGCGACTGCCCGGTGGTAGCCATCACGGGAACCAATGGCAAAACGACGACCACAGAACTGACCGCGGCGGTCTTGGAGGCGGGCAATCTGCGAACGGTGGCAGCGGGCAACTACGGCAAGGCTTTCTCGGAAGTGATCCTCTCGGGACAGCGCTATGATGTCATCACCCTGGAGATCAGTTCTTTCCAGCTGGAGACGATCGAAACCTTTCGTCCGAAAGTTTCGGTGTGGATGAATTTTGCTCCCGATCATCTCGATCGCTATGCCTCTCTTGACGACTACCGGGCCGCGAAGCTGAGGATTTTTGAAAATCAGACGGCCGAGGATTTTTCCGTGATCAATGCCGCAGAACCTCCCTGCGAACTGCTGGCGAAAACGGTCACATTCTCTGGATTCGGGACCCCGGCGGATTTCGACTTTTGCGATGGTTGGATCCGGTTTCAGGGAGCGGCACTACTCGATTTCTCCACGGTTCGCCTGGTGGGTAAGCACAATGCCGAGAACGTGATGGCAGCCCTCGCGATCGCGCATTGCCTAGGCATTGATCCCGCTCTCGTTCTGGGAACAGTTCGAACATACGCGCCCCCGCATCATCGCTGTGAGCCGGTGGGAGAGATCAATGGTCATTGTTTCATTAATGACTCGAAAGCGACCAATCTGCACGCGCTCGCCAGTTCGCTCCGAGGGCAGGAGAGTCCCGTGGTCTTGATCGCGGGGGGGAAAAACAAGGGACTCGATTACGCGGAGATGCGCGAGTTTCTTCCCGGTGCCGTCAGCCATGTGGTGTGCATCGGAGAGATCGCTGGTCAAATCACAGATCTCTGGGGCGATCTGCTGCCCTGTGAAAAAGCCACCAATTTGGAAGAAGCCGTTCGCCTCGCATTGGCCGCAGCGAACCCGGGACAGACGGTTCTCTTTTCTCCCGGAACTTCGAGTTTCGACATGTTTTCCGGCTACGCCGAGCGGGGAGATGCTTTTCGCGACGCGGTACAGCAAGTCGCCAGCTGATCCATTTTTCAACAACCCCAAGCCAAGTAAGTAAGCAACACAACAAAGCCAAGCCAAGCCATGAGTAGAAACCGTAAATCAAGCACCAGCGCCCAGAAAACCGGAGACGGATTCATCGGACGCCTTTTCGCCCAGACCAAACTCCCGGCCCACGTGACCGAAGAGCAGGACTGGTACCTCGATACACCCGATGTCAGGCTGACACGGGTCTTCACGATCGTCCTCATCCTGCACGTGGTGGCGGTGGGGGGGATTCTCGCCTTCAAGATGGTGGAGAAAGCCTCGACTCCGGCCACACTCGCTGGCACGGCTCTCTCGGAAACGACTGAAGTCGAGGCGCCAGTTGAGTCCTCGCCAGCCAGTTCGAACGTAGCCCCGACTCCGGTGGCTGTGGAAGAAATCGACAACAGTGGCACCGAAGCCCTGTTGGTCGATCACCCCTCCACTCCCGAGTATCAGGAGTACCGAGTGGGATCGGGTGACAGTCTGATCAGCATCGCCAAGAAGTTGGGCGTCAGCGCCTCGGAGATTCGTGAGATCAACAATCTCGACTCGGGAAGCAATCTCTCGGTGGGGCGTTGGATTCGAGTGCCGAAGACCAAGGTTGCTCCCGCTCCCGCTTCCGCCGTTGCCGCCGCCGAACCGACCCCGGCACCGGCTCCAGCACCGACCCCGGCACCAGCTGTGGTCAAGCCTGCCCCTGCTCCGGTAGCGGTGAAGGCGCCCGTCGTGGAAGCTCCCGCTACCAAGCCCGCAGCGACCAGCCCCGCCAGTTATGAAGTGCAGAAAGGTGACACTCTTTTTGGTATCGCCCGTCGTTTCGGCATCAAGCACACCGAACTGATGGCCGCCAATGGCATTGCCAAACCGGAGAATCTCCAAGCCGGACAGACTCTGCGGGTTCCAAAACCCTGAGTGTTTAGTGATGGCTTGGGCATCATGACTTGCGCTGTGGCGGCCTCGAGATAACGAGGTCGCCTCAATGGCGCAGCGATGAAGTCCGAGTTCAGATTTAGCGCCCTTTTTCACGAATCTACTCCGAATCCTCAATGGCCAAACGCAGTGCTCCCATCCTCCTTCTTGCTGTAGGATTTCTCCTCTCCGTGGGCGTGGTGATGTTGATCAGCACCTGCGCGTTCAGTGCATCGACTCCGGAGGACGACATCTATCAGGATGCCAAACGTCAAATCGTCTGGCTGACGCTGGGAGGTGCCGTTTGCATCGGGGCGGCCTGTCTCGATTATCATTGGATGCAGAAATGGGCTTGGTGGATTTTTGGTGGGGTAGTGTTCTTGCTGATACTCTGCTATGTGCCCGGCATCGGGACGAAGGTGAATGGAGAGAATCGTTGGATCAGTGGGAAGTTGCTGGGATTGTCGGCTCTCCGAATGCAGCCATCTGAAATGGCCAAGATCACCATCGCGATCATGTTGGCCTGGTGGTATGCGATGCATCCAGACAGCGGGCGCAGCCTCGTTCGTGGGTTTCTCATGCCTTTGGGGATTAGTGCGGTCCTGATCCTGCTGGTTCTTTTTGAAAAAGACATGGGTACGGCAGCCGTGCTGTCAGCGTGTTGCTTCTCCATGCTGTTTGTGGCGGGCGTTCGCTGGCATTACCTCACCGGACTCGCGGTCACGGGATCCGTGGCCCTGGCATTGTTGGTCAAATACGACCCGAATCGATTCTCCCGTATCATGGCCTATCTGGATATGGAGGGAAACAAGCTTGGGTTCGCCTTTCAACAATGGATCGGAGTGATGGCGTTGGGATCGGGTGGGGTCAGCGGTCGGGGCTTGGGGGAAGGTCGACTGAAGATGCTCTACATGCCGTTTGCTCACACCGACTTCATCTTTCCCATGATCGGTGAGGAGTTGGGCCTCATTTTCACCCTGTTGGTGGTCTTCGCGTTTGTGTTGCTGGCCATTGCGGGAATCACCATTGCTTTTCATGCGCCTGATGCGTTTGGCCGGATGTTGGGAATGGGGCTTGTCTGTTTTATCACTTTTCAGGCCGCTCTGAATATTGGGGTGACGACTGCGGTATTGCCCAATACCGGACTGCCATTGCCATTTGTGAGCTATGGCGGCACCGCCTTGATGACAGCCATGGGTGCCGTGGGAATCTTGTTGAATATCTATCGGCAGGGTCGGGCCTCCGAAGACGAAAATCGCTACTGGGTGAAGGGACGTCGGATCACTCCCCGAGTCTAGACGTTCTCCCCCCCCCAGTGGGACTGGCATGAGGACGTTCATCAGATGACAAAGCCCCGATCAGCGGTAGGATGGCGATCCTGAAATATGGCGGCACATTCAGAATCAACCAGAGAGAAAAGTGACACCAAACGCACCCGGCGATTGGTGATTGCTTGTGGCGGAACCGGCGGCCATTTGTTTCCCGGCATTGCCGTGGCTGAGGATTGGACTCGGCGTGGTGGCGAGGCTTTGCTCATCATTTCGGAAAAGCAAATCGATTCGCTCGCGACCGAAGGTTATGCCCATTTGCGTTTCGAGCGTCAGAAGAGCATTGCGATGCCGCCCTTGCTTTCGCCGAAGATTTTTGGGTTTGGATGGACCTTCTTAAAAGGACTGTTGGACAGTCTCCGTTTGCTTAGGGAATTTCGGGCTGATGCGGTGCTGGGAATGGGGGGATTCACTTCCACTGCTCCGATGGTCGCCGGAAAGATGTTGGGATTGCCAACTTTTATACACGAGTCCAACGCGATTCCCGGGAGAGCAAATTTGTTGAATGCGAAGTTTTCCACGCGGGTCTTGGTGGGATTCGAGGCCTGTGCGGGTCACTTTGGTTCGCGACCCGTTTCGACGGTGGGGACGCCCTTGAGACCGAAATTGACCATCAAACCCGACCCCGTCGAAGCGAAGCGTCATTTTGGCCTTGATCCGACCAGGAAAACCTTGCTGGTCATGGGAGGCAGTCAGGGAGCTTTGCGCCTGAATGAACTTGTAGGAGAAGCCTTGAAGGAATTCCCCGTGAATCGCATTCAGGTGCTCCACATCACTGGACCCCAGGATTTCGAGATGGCGAAGATGGCGCACGAATCGGCTCCGGACGGGCTGATCACAGTGGTGGTGCCATTTTGTGGCGAAATGCAGTGGGCGCTCGCCGCTTCCGATCTGGCGGTGTGCCGATCGGGGGCTTCGACCCTCACTGAATTGGCGAGTTATGGCCTCCCCGCTGTCTTGGTGCCCTATCCCTTTGCGGCGCATGATCACCAGACCAAGAACGCCGAGATCTTTTCGGAAGTGGGTGCCGCTCAGCTTTGGCAGCAGGCGGATCTGAGTGCGGAAACCTTTTCGAAGAGATTGACGGCGCTTCTCGAGGACGATGACGGGCTTTCCAAGATGAGCCAAGCAATGTTGGCCTTTTCGACACCGGGTGCCAGCGATGCCATCTGCGAGGTAATCGACAAAGCACTGGGATCGGCGAATTGAGGGCAATGCAGCCGATCGAGGTGAAAATGAATCTGAATTGACCCGGAGTCGATTTCGATCAACAGAAAGCAAGATGACGACGAGTGATTTGGTAACAACTTGGGCGGAGAAATTTGCCCATGGCAAAGAACAGCCTGTAAGGGTCCATCTGATTGGGGTGGCCGGCTCCGGGATGAGCGGATTGGCATCGCTCTTGATTGGTCTTGGGCATCGCGTTTCAGGCTCAGATCGAGTGACCACCGAAGAGACTCATCGATTGGTATCCGCCGGGTTGTCTTTTTCCAGCCCGCACAGTGCCGAAGCCGTTTCAGATGCTGAGGTAGTGATCTACTCCAGTGCCGTTAAAGAAGGCAATCTCGCCTATGATGCAGCGGTCAATGCCGAGATTCCTCTGTTGCGTCGTGCCGAGGCATTGGCAGCGATCATGAACGGAAGCCGCGGAATCGTGGTCGCCGGGACCCATGGAAAAACGACCACCTCAGCTCTCGCCTCTCATATTCTCCGAGTCGGTGGCAAATCGCCTTCGCATTATGTGGGGGCCGAGATTCCCATCCTCGGCAGCAATGCTCATTGGGACCCGGCGGGCGAGTGGTTTGTCGCGGAAGGCGACGAAAGCGACGGGAGTCTGGTCAATTTTCACCCCGAACATGCCATTCTGCTGAATGTGGAGGCAGAACACCTTGATTACTACAAAGACCTCGACGCCATCAAGCGGGTCTTTGGTCAATATTGTGATCAGACTCGTGGCAAGATCATCTATTGCGGAGAGGATGCGAATGCCCGGTCAATCGCCCAAGGGCGCGCCGGGGCCATCAGCTATGGTTGGAGCAAGGATTGTGATTTCGCGGCGATTGAGCTGTCTCCCAAGGGCGCAGGAACTGAATTCACGGTTCTCAAGTGCGGTGGAGTGCTTGGCAGGGTGAGATTGGGGATTCCTGGCAGACACAATGTGCTGAATGCACTCGCCGCGATTGCCTTGGCTGTCGAGGTGGGGGTTTCTCTGGATCGCATCGACGAAGCCCTATCAAATTTCAGAGGTGCACGAAGACGTTTTGAACTCAAACGTCAGCAGCCTTTTGTGACGATTGTTGATGACTACGGACATCATCCGACCGAGGTCAAAGCGACGATTCAGACCGCTCGGTCCCAGCATGCCGGTCGTTTGATCTGTCTTTTTCAGCCTCATCGATTCAGCCGGACTCAGCTACTTCGCGATGAGTTCGGCGTGGCTTTTGATGGGGTGGACGAGCTCTGGGTGACCGATGTTTATCCTGCCAGCGAAGCACCCATCTCTGGGATTAGCGGGGCGACCATCGTGGAGGCGGTGAAGGAACTTGGTGAATGTGAAAAAGCGGTTTCGCATCCAGATCTCAGTTCCCTCCATCTGGCGATCGGCAACCGTTTGCGAGAGGGGGATTGGGTTCTCACGCTGGGAGCCGGCAATATTCACGAAGTTGGCACCAAGCTGGCGAGCGATCTCGCTGCCCTTGACACGCTTCGGGAGGTGATGGGGGAACCGAGTTCTCCTGTGAAGCTTTACGAACCGATGCGGAAACACACCACTTTGAAAGTTGGGGGCCCAGCTCAATACTGGGTGGAACCAGCTACCGTCGAAGGCTTGAGCCGTCTGGTGAAGTATTGCTGTGATAAGGGGCTTCCATTGCGATTGATCGGGCGAGGTTCCAATCTCTTGGTTCGTGATGGCGGAATTTCTGGCGTCGTTGCTCATCCGGTTCGAGGTGAATTCGCGGGATTGCACGTCGACGGAGATACCATCACTGCCGGAGCGGGAGTAAAGCTGAAAGCTCTCGCTGCGGCGGCTCAATCCGCCGGGCTTGGTGGCTTTGAGTGGATGGAAGGAATTCCCGGCAACGTCGGGGGCAGCCTTCGAATGAACGCGGGTGCAATGGGGGCCGATACTTTCAGCCAGGTCGTGAGTGTCCGGATGATCGATGGAGAGGGGAACATCTTTGAGAAGCCTGTCAGCGAGATCGTTCACCATTACCGCAACGTCCCCGAACTCGCTCACAATGTGGCCGTATCCGCAACCTTTCGGGGTGTCCCCGCAGCTCAGGATGAGATTTCAGAGAAACTGGAAGCTTCGAAGAACAAGCGGCGGATCTCACAACCAGTTGCCGCTAGCGCGGGATGTATTTTTAAGAATCCGGGCCCCATTGGCGCAGGCCAGCTCGTTGACGAGATGGGATTGAAGGACAAAGCGGTTGGTGCGGCTCGTGTCAGCGAGGTTCACGGGAATTTCATTGTCAACGATGGCAAAGCGACCGCGAATGAGGTGCTGGAACTGATTGCCCAGATTAAAGCCAAAGCCCGTGAGGAGAGGGGACTCGATTTGGAAACAGAGGTCCAGATTATCGGACAGGATACGGTGATCTGATCACACTGACATCGCTGCGAGCGAGCCACCCTGTGTTGCTAAGGAAGGCATATCCGCAGGAATGCCATCTTCAGAATCGCATTCTGAAAAGCCCTTCAACTCGGGAGATTTAACCCCTTTATTGAAGGCCGCCGCCTGGCTCCAAATCGATCGGAACAGTGATCTTCGGGAAGGCTTTCAAGGTCAGGCTGAGGAGGAGACCGAACTCTTCCTCACCACGACGATTGTCACGCACGATTGCTCCGATACTGGCCGTCCAGCTGGAGAGATCCTTGTGAATCTGATACTGTTGCACTTCCAGCGTATTGTCGTCGGCCTCGAAGCGATGCACCGTACCAAAGCCCCATTCGTCGCTAAGACGGGTATAGGTGCTGAATGACATCAGGTTGGAGTCGCGGAAGAAAGGATGGTCGCTGAGGTAGTAGTAACCCACTGAGAACTGAAACCAGTCGGTTGGCATAAAGTAGAGCGAACTG
Source organism: Verrucomicrobiia bacterium (assembly GCA_020440025.1). GTDB lineage: Bacteria > Verrucomicrobiota > Verrucomicrobiia > Verrucomicrobiales > DEV007 > JAEUHH01. Next base: position 1,006 of record JAGROX010000215.1, on the reverse strand, counting down.
TTCGATTCGGTGAAGTCCATCTCTTCGCCAAATACCGGAATCTGTGAATCCAACCGAGCGGAAAGCCAAGGAAGGGGAGACCAAGTGACCTGATTGAAAAGGTTGGAGAAATTACGATCAAATTCGGGATCGTCGATGTAGCTATCGAAGTAGTTATTGATCGTCAGCCAGTTATGTGTGCCACCGTTGCGACGCGTCAGGAACCGGTTGAAGGTTCCGATTCGGGCAATTTGCCAGTCACTGATTTCGTCCGTTGCCGTAAACAAGGGGACATCAATCGGTCGCAACTGGGTGGTCGGTGTCAGCCGGTCGATCGGGGTGAAGCGACTTCCAATCTCGTCCGTGGCGACGAAGGAGTAATTGAGGTAGGGCTCGAAGACGTGCATCATCCCGTCGATGCCGAGAGCGCGATTGTAGAGATCGGAATACTTCTTCGAGAACTTCATTGAAGTGTCGACCCCTGCATGAAAAATCGAGCGATCAAAGGAGTCGATTCCTGGGGCATCGATACTAGAATACTTGGAGTAACCGAGTCCAGTGCGGGGGGTGACGTTCAAAACGTCCCCAATCGAAGTCGGGTAGAGCAATTCGTGGTAGGTGTCGAAACGACCATAGCCTCGCGGAGCCAGTTGCCTCTCGATCTGCGAGAGAATGTTCTCGCTGTAGGCAGGATCGTAATCTTCCTCAAGCACCTCGCCGTCGGCATCGATCAATTTGCCCTTGCTGAGGGTGAGAACACCGGCGTCAAGATCTTGGAGATACCCTTCGTTCTTCTCCTGATCACTTAGGAGAGAATCGAGGCGGTCTTCGCCCAAGTGCTCTTTAAGCATCCCGAGTGAGGTTGATCCATTATAGAAAAAGCCCGTATCGCTGATCGGAGTTCGGATGGCATCGATCGCCAGCTCGAGTCTTTCATCAGTTTGGAAGAAATCATTGAGTTGGAAACGTCCCAGCAGGGAGACGGTGCCCCACGGATTCTCTTTCACGAGATTGAGGATGTTGTCCG
>JAGROX010000214.1 GCA_020440025.1 Verrucomicrobiia bacterium | reverse complement strand
CCCTTGGTTTGGCGGGCGGATCCCCAGGAACCGTTCTCATTTTGATCCGCGAGCAGAAAACCGACCCCTTGATCGATAGCCGCCTCGATCTCTTCGATCGAGGGAGCGGGCGGTGTCGACGCCGCGTCTTCGCCACGAACCATTCCAATGCTCAGCAAAAGAGCGATCCCGGCGATGGTCGCCGAGACCTGGGCAGTGGTGCGGAGTGGTTTCACAACGGACTTGCTGGAAAGGAATGGGAAGTGGCTCAGGGAATCTTCACTTCATCTCCAGCCTTCAAACCTTCGAGGATCTCGTAGACTTGCTCATTGGCTTTCCCCACCTTCACCTTTCGTTTCTTGCCGTCTTTCAGATGGACATAGTGTCCGGCGGCATCTTTGTGAACGCCCTTCTTTGGAACCGTGATGGCATTGGTGGCTTCGTAAAGATCGAGCCGGATCTTGGCGTTCATGCCGGGATAGAGAGTCGGACCGTCTTCGCCCATCTTTGGCACGGAAAAGAGTGCATCGAAGGTTCCATCAGCGTAGGGAACGAAGGAAATGGATTTCAGCTGAGTCTTGAACTCGGAATCCGCATCCCAAGTGGGCCAGGCAAACCCGTTCAGGCCAGCCTTGAGGTGTCGAAGTTTGCTTTCGGGAACCGACACATGAATCTGAAGCGGCGTCGCCTTGACCAAGGTCATGAAAACCTCCTGAGCCGCCAGTTTTCCGCCAGGAACGAGTTTGCGTTCCACCGTCGCGGCCGTGATCCATTTGCCGCGACTGCTGGCTCCGTAGTAGATGATGCCATCGTGGGGCGCCCTGACGGTGAGGGTTCCCAGATCTTTTTCCAGCTTGGCGAGGCGCTGAACGCCTTTTTCGAAGGCCATCTGTTGGGCTTCCAATTCGAGCCGCTTTTTCCGCAGCGCATCCGGCAAGCCCTGCTCGGCCTGACGCCAAGCGATGGAGACATTTTCTACACTGCGACGTTGAGCGTCGTGTTCGCGGGGAATGGAGGTGTTGAGAGTGCGTTGAGAGCGCTCCTTGGTCTGGGTCAGCACCCATTCATAGTAGGCCACGTCGTTGCGGGCGCGTTGCAGGATGATTTCCTCCGTCTCCTCAGTGAGGTCATCAGCCTTGTACATTTTCTCCAACTGATTCAACTCCTCGCGGGTGTAGGAAAGGGATTGCTCGATCCGTTTCACATCCTCATGTGCGTCGCGTTCGCGCATTTCCCGGGTCACGTCTTCGTAGTAGGCCAGGTCCTGCTCCGCTTCCATCTTATCGCGGCGGGCTTTGTCCAGAGCGAGGGGAGTGGTGCGCTCAAGCGCTTCCAGTTCCTGGTGAGCCAACTTCAGGTTCAGTTCGGCCAGCGGATTGCCTCTCTTCAAATCGGAAATCTGCTCTTCCAGTTTCTCGGCGTCGAAACGGATCAGGACATCGCCCTTTTTCACCATCGTCCCGTGAGGCACGACCTCGAGCACGGTGAGATCGGCCCACTCTTCCGGATTCACCGAGATGGGAAGTTCTTGCGTACCTTCGAGAATGCCATCCAGCTCGACCTTTAGTTCAAACTCCCCAGCCTTCACTTTATGGAGTGTCGGCGTCGCCGGCTTGTCTTTGGAATCGTTGGCTTCCT
>JAGROX010000213.1:18474-18675 GCA_020440025.1 Verrucomicrobiia bacterium | reverse complement strand
AAAAAGAGGCCACTCACGTCGAAGGATTCGCCACGGAATGTGCGGTGGTGACCCATCATCGACTGGAGTTGAAGGACGGAAAGATGGTTCCCGCCGGAGAACTGACGGAGCCTTTCGTGATTCGGCCGACTTCGGAGACGATCATCGGCGCGGCCTTCGCCCGCTGGGTCCAGAGCCATCGTGATCTGCCGCTGCTCATCA
>JAGROX010000213.1:0-18372 GCA_020440025.1 Verrucomicrobiia bacterium | reverse complement strand
ACGGCCGAGGAAGCGATGGAGGAGACGAAGTTGATGCATGGAGTGTATGAAACCTTTCTCCGCGATCACCTCGCCATCCCGGCGGTTCCGGGTGAAAAATCCGAGGCGGAACGTTTCCCGGGTGCGCTGAATACCTTCACGGTCGAGGCCATGGTGCAGGATCGGAAGGCGATTCAGGCCGGCACGTCTCACTTCCTCGGTCAGAATTTCTCCAAGGCGGCCGGGATCGAGTTCGAGGGGCGCGAAGGCAAACGCGAACATGCCTGGACGACGAGTTGGGGCGTGAGTACGCGCCTCATCGGCACGCTGATCATGGCCCATGGCGATGACGACGGAATCATGGTGCCGCCGAGAATCGCGCCGTCTCAGGTAGTGATCCTGCCAGTAACGCCGAAGGAAGACACCCGCGATGCGGTGCTCGAAGCCTGCCAGAACCTCGCCAAAGCCCTGCGTGCCCAGAGTTTTCATGGCGATCCGATCCGCGTGGAGATTGATGACCGCGACCTCGGTGGCGGCGTGAAGAATTGGGAATGGATCAAGAAAGGCGTTCCGGTCCGCATCGAGATCGGCCCTCGCGATTTGGAGAAAGGTTCTGTGGCGCTGGCTCGTCGGGATCGCGCTCCCAAAGACAAGGCCTTCATCCCGGCCGACGATGTGGCGGGATCGATCACGGAGACGCTCCAGTCGATTCAGGACGGTCTGCTGGATCGCGCTCGCAAGTTCCGCAAGGATCACACCGTCGAGATCGACTCGATGGACGCGCTGAAAGCATTTTTCGCCGATGACAAGACCGGCGGAGGCTTTGCTCTCGCTCATTGGGCGGGATCTGCCGAAGACGAAGACGCTCTGGCGAAAGAGCTGAAGATCACCGTTCGCTGCCTTCCCAACGATCCCAATCTTCGCGGAGGCCCCGGCACCTGCATCGGCACCGGCAAGCCCGCCGAAGGGCGCGTGGTGTTTGCCAAGGCCTACTGAGAGAGCCTAGACTTCACGAACCACTGATCATGAGCGAAGAAACCCCCACTCCGAAACTCCGCGTCTATCTGAAACCGGGTTGCCCCTGGTGCGTCGACGCCGTCGCCTGGTTGAAGCGCGAGGGCTATGACTTTGACGCCATCGATGTCATCGCCGATGACGCGGCCTTTGAGGAGATGTATCGGATCTCGGGACAGACCAAGGCACCGACGATGACCTACGGTGATTTGCTTCTCGCTGACTTCGGCGTTCCGGAACTCGAGGAGTTTCTGGAGGAGCACGAGATTCATCCCTGAGGAAGGATCGAGGATCGGGGATTTAGGAGCGGGAACGGTTTTCCTCTTGTGAGAGGAACCGAACCCTGAGGGCATAAAAAAACGCCGGTCGCACAAGGCAACCGGCGTCTTTCAAAGTTTGCTTGGAAAGCGTTTCTTAGCTTAGAAAGCGAAACGCATGCCGACGCGACCGATGGTGTAGTTGTCGATGTCGCCACCGAGCAGGTTGTAGGTGCCATCGGCGAAGATGGAAGCTCCATCCAGCACGCGGAAATCAACACCACCACCGAAACGGAAGAGGCCTTCGGTTTCTCCGTTGGTGTGAACGCCACCACCCGCAAGGATGTAGGGAGCGATGCAGTTCATCGGGAGACGATAGACGGCGTCGATCGTGTAGTTCTGCACTTCGCTGTCGGTTCCGTAAACGGCCGCGCTGAAGTCAAAACCGAAGTTTTCGTTGTAGAAGTAACCGAGGCTGATACCACCACCGACGGCATCTTCGTAGTGGTCGCCGCCGGGGAAGAATCCACCAACGAAGGCACCGAATTCGAAGCCGCTGTCATAGCAGGTCGGAGCAATCACGACCGGGTTTTTTTCGACCACCATTTTACCACCACCAGCTTGGGCGACGAGGGGGGTCAGAGCGAGGGCTGCAAGAGCCGCAACAAGTTGTTTTTTCATCGAGAGGTATTGGATACGAGGTTGTTACCAGAGCTGAATCAGTAACCTGACCTCGCATCTCTGCAAGAAAAAAACGCGATTACTCGGGGTACCTCAAGGCCAGTCGTCGACCACCGTTAACTCTGGTTTTTATAAAAAATCTGGCTGGTCACAGGGTTGAGGAACGACCAAAAAGAAAAGCGCCGACGGTTTCCCGTCGGCGCTTTCGAGTGTCAACTCTGTTAAATTATCGACTCAGGAAAAGACGATAAAAAATGGTAGTCGCTTCAGAAAGCGAAGCGGAGACCGATACGAGCGATGGCGTAGTCTTCGACTTCACCACTGACCAAGTTGTAGATTCCGTCAGCGAAGAGCGAAGAGCTCTCGAAGAGACGGAAGTCAACCCCGGCACCGAAACGGAAGAGACCTTCGGTTTCACCGTTGGTGTGAAGACCACCACCGGCGAGCACGTAAGGAGCGATGCAGTTCATCGGGAAACGGTAGACGGCATCAAGGGTGTAGTTCTGCACTTCGCTGTCCGTGGCGAAGAAGGCCGCGGAGAAATCGAGACCGAAATTCTCGTTGAAGAAGTAACCGAGGCTGGCTCCGCCGCCGATTTCGTCGGTCAGATGATCGCCATCAGGGAAGATGCCGGCACCGAAGATGCCGAATTCATAACCCGCACCGTAACAGCTGGAAGCCATCGGAGCCGGGGTCGAATCAATCACGTATTTGCCGCCACCGGCTTGAGCCACACCGGAGAGACCGGCCAGGATGATGAGAGAGAGGAACGCTTGTTTCATTACTTGGTATTTGAGTTGGTTGTGATTCGCGAATTACTGCGGAATTTTTAAAAATTAAGGTCTCTTAATAAAAAATCAATAAAATTTTAGTGGTTTTACTAAAATATTTTTCTGGGCTTTTTGTTGGTTTTTTTTGCATCTCGGGAAGGATTTCGCTACGGAACGAAGGTCACGAGGGTAGAAATCGAGCTCATTTCGAGAGGCCCAACGACATGTTTTCCCCATATTCTCCCCATGAACTACGCAATCTGTAACGAAACTTTTCAGGATTGGCCTTTCGAGAAAGCTTTCCGCTACGCCCGCGAATGTGGCTACACCGGGGTTGAGATTGCTCCTTTCACCATCAATACCGACGCCAAAGCGATCTCGGCCGAGGAGCGAAAGACGGTGAGAGATCAGATTGCTGACGCCGGTCTGACCTGCGTGGGATTGCACTGGCTCCTGGCAAAGACCGAGGGTTTTTACCTCACCACCCCGGATGCCGAGGTACGGAACCGGACCGCCGACTATCTCGCGGAGTTGGCCCGCCTTTGTCGAGATCTGGACGGATCGATCATGGTGCTCGGCTCACCGTTTCAGCGAAATCTGCTGCCCGGAGTGACTCACGATCAGGCGATGGCTTTTGCTGCCGAAGTCATCCGCACCGCGATGCCCGTACTGGAAGATTGCGGTGTCACCCTGGCGCTGGAACCGCTGGGACCGGTAGAAGGCGATTTTCTCAACACCGCCGAACTCGGGATCGAACTCGCGCAGATGGTGGATTCACCGAACTGCCGTCTGCACCTCGATGTCAAAGCCATGTCGACCGAGACGAAGCCCATTGCCGACATCATTCGCGACAGCCGCGACTGGATTGCCCATTTCCACGCCAACGATCCGAATCTCCTCGGCCCGGGCATGGGCGAGGTGGCGTTCGAGCCCATCTTCGCGGCGCTCAATGAGATCGGCTACGACAAGTGGGTTTCCGTCGAAGTTTTTGACTATTCCCCCGGTGCCGAGACCATCTGCGAAAAGAGCTTGGCTTACATGCGGGAGATCGAAGCAAAGCTGTCCTGAGCCACTTAGTGCGACATCACACTCCACTCGGATGGCGGGTTGCATGGTCAGCCCCGCTCTTTCCTTGCCACCTGCACGGTCATCATCGGTTCCCTGCCGGAGACGGGGCGGGACGTTTACTCCTTATCTTTCTTATTATCAGCTAGTTGGGTATGCGTAAGCCAGATTGGCACGGCGAATGCAATTGAGTAGGGAGAACCTAAGACTCAATTATGCCTACCAAAGCCAAAACCAATTCAAACCATTCCAAAACCAGCGCTTCCAAAAAGAAAAGTGATGCCCCTCTCGACAGTTCCGTCCTTGTCGACGACGTGCGCCACTTGGCGGAAGACGCCTCCCATCTCGCCCATCAGCGAATCGTGGAACCCGTGAGCGATCTGACTCGCGAGGTCGCGGATCAGGTGAAACAGAATGCCCAACGCGGCCAAGATCGGCTCCAGCATGAGTACGAAGTGCTTGGCGAGAAAGTGAAAAGCAATCCCATCCCTTCTCTCGCCGCAGCCTTTGGATGCGGCATCGTGATCGGTGCTCTTCTCCTCAGAAGGTAGTAATCCTTCCCTCAAACTCCAGTCGAACGGTCGAAGCAAGGGGCTCACGCCCTTTGCTTCTTCTTTTTTGTGGATTGCGATCAACGTCCCATCCCCAAGGCGGACCCGTTGATCAGCAGGTCGAAACGCCAGAGAGAGGGAACCTCTCGAGCAATGATCCGAAATGCCATCAGCAGTGGCATGGCGATCAGCATTCCGGGAAATCCCCAGAGAATGCTCCACGAAGCGAACCAGAGAAAGATGATGATCGGGTTCATGGTGAATCGGCGCCCCAGCACCGACGGAGTCACCAGATTCCCTTCGATCGCAGTCACCGCAAAGTAGACGATCGGAGGAAGAGCAATGGCCATCGGTGCCGTGAAGGTGGATACCGAAACCAGAAAGATGACTCCGGTCCCAGCGAGAGCACCAGCATAGGGGATAAAGTTGAACAGGGCGGCCATGACTCCCCACAGGACGGGATTGGGCACGCCAAGAAGAGCCATGGCTACCCCTATGACCACGCCGAGCCCGGCGTTGATCATGGTGATCGTGAAAAGATATCGCGAGATCGATCGTCCGATCTTTTGCAGGATCACCCCATCCTGCACGCTCTCGGAGATGTTGCGGTTGAGGGCATCTCCAAACGCGAGAAAAAGAAGCGTCAGCAGCAGGGTACTGGCCGCGTGAAGCGTCAAGGAATGGGCATAGGCCACGACGCCCGGCAAAGGGTTGCTGACCAGTTTCACTGACACCGGTGGGGGTGCCGCCGCTTCCTCGGAATTGGTCTTTTTCTCTTCGTCCGAATCAGGTTTCTGCGGAGTCACCTCAGTGAGTTCCTCCACTTTGGCCGCCGCTTCCGCCAGATCGGATCGGAACTCGCGAAGAGGCAGAAAGAATCGCTCCACCCGAGCCTTCACGATGTTGGGATTCACCGTTTGAGCCCACTCCGCAGCCGGTATTTGCAAATGATAGAGACCCGTTCCCATCAATCCGAGAACCGACATGACCACCAGGAGCGCCGAAGGGATCGCGGGCATCCGTGACTTCATCACGAACCGCTGCACCGGCTTCAGAATCATGGCTGCCAACACGGACAAGATCAAAGGCAGCAATACCGGCTTGGCAAAATAGATGGTGTAAATCATCGCCAATACGAACAGACCATTGAGGGATATCCGTCCGGAGTCCCATGGGCTGCGACCCGACGAGGAAGGCGAATCTTCTGGGAATGAGGAACGGCTTTTCATGATTCTGGGGTGCCTGAAGGGAAACGACGATGGCCGCCAACTATCCATCATTCCTCAATCAAAGGAACAACACTCTTCGCCCCTCATTTCTGGGCATCCTGCGAGACGACTCATGCATTCTGCAATTTCTCAGCCATTCTTTGACGAAATCCGATTTCTCCCAACTAGCTGAACCATAGAAGGTTCCTCAGATTGAACGTCGATGGCCTGGATATTGCGATGGTAGGGGAGGTGAGACAGGAACACTTCCTCACTCTCCAAAGAGAAAACCATTAACCAAACCACGACTGTTATGAACGACCTCAAGCTCAAAGGAACCTGGAACGAAACCAAAGGAAAACTGAAGATGAAATACGGTGAACTCACCGACGACGATCTTGCCTACACCGAAGGCAAGGAAGATGAACTCTTCGGTCGACTCCAAAACAAACTCGGTGAGTCCAAGGACGCGATCCGGAAAATGATTTCGGATCTCTGATCCTGCTTCCGCCGCGAACTGGGAATCTCGCGATTTCCAAAGCTCAGGCGACCGTCGCTTTCGCTCTTTCCCCTCCACTCTCGATCATGCACTTCGAGAGGCGGCATCGGGAGCGAGGCCACGGTCGCCTTGCTTGTTACCGGGAGGACCAGCGCTCATGCGTGCCCAGTTTGTCGTTGCGCCCTCTCGTCGCATCAGAGAGTAGTGATGCCCTCGGTGCCATGAAACGTTTCCCCCCTTTCCGATCCGCCCTCCTTGCTGCTGCCATCGCGGCGACTTTCCTCGCTGCCAGTTCCCCTTCGCGGGCCGATTGGACCGAATTTCGCGGGCCCGGTCGAGATGGATTCGTGACCACCGAAGGCGACCTCCCCACCACCTGGTCGGAGGAGAAAAACATCCTCTGGAAAACCGAGATTCCCGGCAAGGGTTGGTCGACCCCGGCCATTCTCGGCGGACAAACCTGGCTGACCTGGGCGACCGAGGACGGTCATCAGATGTCCATGCTCTGTCTCGACACCAAAACCGGCAAAGTGCTTCACGACCAAGTCCTGATCACCTCCGACAACCCGGAACCGCTGGCCAATCCGGTCAATACCTACGCCTCGTCCTCCCCCGTCATCGAAGAAGGCCGCGTCTACCTTCACTTCGGCAGCTACGGCACCTTTTGCGTGGATACCAAAACCTTTGCCGTGCTCTGGCAACGTCGCGACCTCACCGCCAGTCACTGGCGCGGCCCCGCGTCGTCTCCCGTGTTGTGGAACGACAAGCTCATCCTCACCTTCGAAGGCGCCGATCAGCAATATCACGTCGGTCTCGACAAACTCACCGGCAAAACCCTGTGGCGGCGGGATCGCTCGACCAACTTTGACGACGTCGATCCCAAGACCGGACGTCCCGCCAACAGCGGCGACATGCGCAAAGCCTACAGCACCCCCATTTTCGTCGACATCGGCGGCACCACCCAGATGATCAGCTCAGGGGCCAAAGCCTGCTGGGCCTACGATCCCAATACCGGCGAAGAACTCTGGAGCATTCACTACCCCACCCATTCCCCGTCCTCCCGTCCCGTGTATTCCAAAGAACTCGGGCTCATCTACATCAACACCGGACTCGGCAAAGCCGAAGTCTGGGCCGTGCGCGCCGATGCCGATGCCCGCGGCGAGATCCGCGAATCCCACGTCGTCTGGACCCAGCTGAAACGCTCCCCCAAACGCGCCAGCCCCGTGCTCGTGGGCGACCTCCTCTTCTGGGCCAACGATGGCGTCGCCACCTGTGTCGATGCCAAAACCGGCGAACCCCTCTGGCAAGAGCGCGCCGGCGGCGAATTCAGCGCCTCCCTCCTTTCCGATGGGAAAAACGTTTACTTCTTCGACGAAGACGGCCTCTGCACCGTCGTCAAAGCCTCCCGCACCTGGGATGTCGTGGCCGAGAACCATCTCGACAGCGGCTGCATGGCCTCCCCCGCCGCGACCGACGGCTCCCTCTTCGTCCGCACCCGGACCCATCTCTATCGCATCGGCAGCGCGAAGTGAGGTTCGTCCCACCCTGCGGGATCATTGCCATGACAAGTAGGTAGGGCGGTCAGTCCCTTGACCGCCGCCCGCCGAAGCCAACCGGCACCCCTAAAGATATAATCTGCCAAACTTCCTTGCGTGTCACCTCCCGAAACTCAGGCCACGACGACCACGTTTCGAAGTCGTTTTAGTCTCCGGCGGCGGGTTTGGGAAGCCGAAACTCCCTTCCCCGACGAGGAAGGTGCCTCACGAAATTGGAATGGGCTTCCCGGTGACGAGGAAGGCACGTCCCGAGACTTGAAGGGGCTTCCTCGTGACGTGGAAGGCACATCACGAGATTTGAAGAGGCTTCCCCGCGGCGGGAAGGCGCGTCACAAGGTTTGATGTGGGTTCCTCGTGGCAAGGAAGGTGCATCACGAGATTGGAAGTGCCTTCCACGCGGTGACAAAGGCACATCACAGGATTTGATGTGGGTTCTAAACCGTTTAGGAGACACGTCACAGGATTTGACGCAGGTTTTCAGCCGTTTCGCGACGTTTTCTGGCGGATTCAACCCTGTTGGGTCGGGGACTTAACCCTGTTGAATGGGGCATGGATCACTCGTTCCGGGGCAAGACGACGACTTTTCCGGACAGGATCGGGGAGGTGCGCGCGGTGGTGGTGCCGGGATCGGCGAGCTGGGGAAGCTGGAAGGCTGCTTCGGCTCGGTTGAGCCGAGGCACCCAGATCCCGATATATTTGGTGGTCCGCACGAGGTTGCTGCCCGGTTTTTCCGGGTTGTCGTCGACGGGGCGCAACACGCCGGTGAGGATCCCGGTGGCGGGATTCAGCTTGGCGGCGACGGCGGCAGGATTGGTCGCTGAGGGGGCGATCCGATTCCGGGCATCGAGCGTGGCGAGGACGTCGGGATCGGTGGCGCTGGCGGAGATGCCGCCCTCGGTAAAGGCGAAACCGAGGTTTTCCGCGATCTCATCGATGCCCAAGATGCCGAGCAGGTTCTCCCCGCGCGCGGGCCGGGTCCACCGTCCCCCGGTCAGGATGAGCCCCACGGGTCCGCGGGAGTCGAGCCCGAAGCCATCGACGTAGTCGCGGGTGCGGGAGGGCTGGGGGATCTGTTTTACCCAGTCGCCGGTGCCATCGAGTTCGTCGGAGGTGTTGATCCCGCCTTGGAAGAGCACGGAGCCGGTATTCCGGTAGAGGGTCTGCCAGTGTCGCAGTTCGCCGTCGGGCCCGAGCGGCACGGCTCCGACCAGTTTGGTGCCATCGCCCAGTTGTCCGAGCCAACGCACGGTGCCGGTCGGGGCGACGAGCACGCGCGCATGGCCGCTCCCCTGAGGAACGTCGGGGTCGGCAATCCACGGAGCGCCAGTCGAGGGTGCGCCGAGGGTGAGCAGGGTATTGAACTGGCCCGTCATCATCTCTGGCACCCGATTGCGTCGGCTCCAGGTGTGTTGCCAGCCATTCACGGCGGCAGTGGCGACTGAGGGCTCTTCCAGGGTGCCCACGAGCAGCTGATTTTGCTGAAATTCGGTGGTGAAGGTCAGCGGATCCATTCCCCGGCGATTGATGGTCTGCACGAGGGATGGCGGACCGACGGCGGGCACGGTCACGGTGCCGCGCCAGGCGTATCGTTTGCCACCGAGCCGGACAAAGCCGCTGGAGGCACCGGAGCCTCTGACGGAAAACTGGACGATGCCGCCCAGCCCATCGTTGAGGGTGGCCTCCCGGTCCACGGAACCACTGAAGGTGCCGACGGCATAGGCGGGGAGCGGCTGGATGGACAGAGGTACGCGGAAGGTGACGCGGCCACCGCCGGGTTCCAACACGGTGAGTGTGAGCCGGTAGGTGCGTGGGGCGGTGACGCGACCGACGAGGGTGCCGAGAGTGCGATCCCAACGGACTCCTCGCGGCAGTCCCCGAACACGGATGACATCTCCGAATCCGTCCAGCGGCAAGTCCAACAGCTGTCCAACCCGAAGTTCTGTCCCGGCAGCAGGGAGATCGTTGTCGCGGTTCACGGCGGGTAATTCTTCGCGCAGACCGCTGTAATTGGCGTCGCGAGTGACGGCCGTCATCACAAAGGTGTGGGCGCGATCGCCATCGTCGACCCAATCGTCGAGCCCGGTGACGCGGACGGTCTGCTCCTGATTCCAGTTCTCGGGAGTGAAGATGAGTTTGGACTTCGAGACGCGAGCCTCTGCCATATTCCATCCGGACACATTGACGGTCACGTTTTTAACGGGCGGAGTCTGCAGAGCCACGGAGAAGTTGGCACTGCTCCCGGATTCGGAGGTGTAGAGGACCGGACCGCCAATGATGCGAAGGCCCGGGAAGCCGGCGCCATCATTGTCGAGCACTTCGATGGGGATCTCCGAGGAACCGCCGAGATCGTCATTTCCGAATTCCATCGCGAGGGTGAAGGATCGCGGAGACTGCATCAGGGTGTTGTCCAGCGTCGTGATGGTAACCACTCGCGGCGTCTCGTCGCCATCGGCCCAGTCCAGCATTCCTTCCGCCGGGGTGTAGTCTATGCCCCCAAGAGCGACGCCATTCACCGTCCGGAAGGTCGCCGAGACCGCACCGGGGAAAGGGGGGCGCTCGATCGTGACGTCGATCGGGGAACCCTCCGTGACTTGCAGACCGGGACTCTCCGGGGTCGGCAACTCCGGCAAATCGGTGGTGTAAACGGCCCCGTTGGAACCGGTGGCGATGAGTCGACCATCCAGCCCGACCTGCAGGTCGAACAACCCGGTGCCGGCGAGATTCAACTGAATGGGAGCCTCCCTCCAGGTCTCGCCATCATCGCCGCTGACCATGGAGAAGTATCGTTTCTGGCCCCGGTCGTTGTTGCGGGAGCTGATGGCCACCCAGCGGTCGCCGGCCCACACCAGACCTTCGATTTGCCAGTCCAGCCAGGACCCCACCAGAGGAGTATCCAGATTCAACCGTACGGTCCAAGTGACCCCATCGTCGTCACTGCTGAGGACTTCGTCCTCGTCGCCCAGCAAGAGGATTCTACCAGATGGCCCCTGACGCATCAGTCTGCCGGTGATCACGGTCTGTCCGGGAGCATTGGAGATCGGGTCCAGGCCAGGCGTGGACCTGAAGACATCGCTGTGGGTCCAGGTTTCGCCATCATCCTCGCTGCGATAAATGCGGGGATTGAAGGTGGCAGAGGTGTTCGTAACAGACATCAGGGTGCCTTCCGCCGTGCAGAAAATCATCGAAGGAACTTCACCCCATTGGAGTCCCTGCAGCACTCTGGGCTGCCAAGTCTCTCCATCGTCGTCACTGACATAGAAGACTCCCTGATTGCTGACACTCTTGCCGGAGGCCGCCATCACCAGACGACCCGTCGGTGTTAGGGCGATATGGTTTCCTGCCGCCGTGGTGCTGGCTACCGTGCGGTCCTGCCAAGTCGCTCCCTCGTCATCACTGATCCGAACCGCCGAGGCCGGTCCCTTGGGCATGATCAGACGATTACCCACCTGTCGAATCACGCTCCCGGTGACGGTAGAAATCTGCGTCCACGTCTCGCCATTGTCGGAACTGACGTAGATGCCGTTGGAGCCGCCATAATAGCTGACTCCATAGAGGCGACCAAAAAACACGCCCAACACATTGATGTTGGGGATCTCTGGCACGTCCCACACCTTTGACCAAGTCGCGCCACTGCTGGTGCTTTTCCAGACCTCACTGCTGGAATTGACCACGGTGATATTCGACCCGCTTTTGGTATAACTGCGACCACGCGGACGGGGCGAGGTATTGCGCACCGAAAAAGTCTCACCGTTGTTTGAACTGGCCCTCACACCACCCAGACCGATCCCCAGCAGTTCCCCACCCGTGGGCACGAAATTGCCGGGATCGGTGGACTGATTGTGCACATCCCAGATCCTGCCAGGTCCGAAGGGAGCGCTGCTGGTGAGCGTAAACTGCCGGGCGATCGCAGCCGTCTCGATGATCGGACCAATCCGCTTGTGAATGATGCCATAAGCCGTGAAATTTCCTCCCTGCTCCACCACATCATAGAGCCGGACCCGGTCGGCATCTTCGTACGACATTAACTGTCCGCCATCCATCACGGCTGCCCGGTCTAGGAAATAGCCATTCCAACCGGCACCATCCGCGCTATCGAGTACCGTGTTGGCCCCCACCGCGATGACCCGGCCACCGGCACCCGCCATGTGGTAGAGAGGACCGTAGGCGAAGCGCGCGAGATTCCAGTTCACCCCGTCGACACTGCGGTAGATGAGTCCGCCGATACTCCAGACGAGAAACGGACTCCTGGCGACATTGGTGGTCCCATAGGCAAGGATCTCCCCGGAAGGACTCACGTGCAGCCCCGTGAGCACGACGCCTGCGTAGTTGAGCCCCCCACCAAGCTCCACATCGTTGTAAGGGAAAGGCTGCTCTGTCCAAGTGGTTCCATTGTTGCTGCTGTGATACAACACCGTTCGGCCAACAAATCCCAGCGGCCCACCCGAAGTCAGATGCACCGCCGTGGCAATCAGACGCCGGGAACCCGTGTTCCCGATCGAAAACTCTTTGATGTCCGTGATGTTGCCAATCACACCACGACCTCCCACCTCAATGCGACTGAAGTCCCAGTGACTGCCGCCATTGTCACTGTACATGAGCTGCCCAAAACTACCGACGGCGATCATCCGTCCCGTCGCCGTAGTCACCATCGCCGTGTAGGTCAGATTGGGATTGGCGTCCCCTCTTCGGCCCGTCCACTCATCACCAATGTCTTGGGCGGTCAACGCTGACACCGACAAGGCGAGAAAAATCAGAGACGCAGCTCTCGTCGCGAAATGAGTTACCCATCGGAGAGAGACAGGGTTGTGAGAAAGTTGATTTTTCATGCCGAATTTGAATCAGAAAACCAGAAAATGGAACCACTAGCAAGCTAGATCTCGCCAGCTCCAAGTAGCAAGTTGCATTCCGCTCCGCAGGGCAAAGCACAGCTCCGCCGCGGGGATTGATCCCACACTCGGGCATCCCGCCTCGAGGGCTCAGGTCAGACAAAGAAGGTCACGATCTCTTTCACCGACTCGAACAAGCGAACGCCGAAGGTGGAGAGGTTGCTATACCACATGATGGTGAAGGTTTTCCAACTCACGGAGGGCGAGGCGACGATGAGCAGGCCCACGATGATGAGGGTGTTCACCAAGGCGATCACGGAGAAGGAAAACAGGCGACCGTTGTGATCCAGATCGGGCTGGTCCTGCCGCATGGCCATCCAGATGGTGAAGGTGAGGTGAAAGCACCAGCTGAATCCGATGGCCCAAAAGAGGTAGCGGAGATGGCCGGGATCGAATTTGAAAAACATCAACTCGCCCAGCCACCAACACAGAATGACGACGGCGGTGTAAAAGGGGAAGAAGTAGGGCGAGAGGGAAATCAGGAAATTGTTCCGATTGGTCAGGATGTGTCCGCCATCGGCCGAGATGTGAACTTTGGCGACGTTGCCGCGGCAGATGAGCACGAACAGGGCATGGGTCCACTCGTGGCCCGCCACGTAGAAGAGCAGCATCAGGCGGCTGCGGGCTCCGAAAAAGAGCACCAGCCACATGACGACCCCGACGGCGAAGGCCCAGAACTCGGCCGCCCGCCAGAATTCCCCATGCTTGGCGGCGTGACCGAAGATGACGAAGAAGGTCTCCAGCGTGACCCAACAGGCGGGCAACAGCAGGAGACCGATGACGAACTTCGTCGCCAGGAGCGGATCAAAATGCCACCAAGGTGCGCCTTCGGTCATCTCGCCAACAAAGGCGTGGACGGCCCGATGGTCCCGTCGGCTCTCGCCCCGGCGCTTGCGTGCCGGGCGATCAATGCTGTTTCGTCCGGACACCGCGAGGAAAAGCGGGGGGGAGTTTGAAAGGAGAGTGAAAGAAAGAGAAAGCGACGAAGGGCGCGGGAAGGTCCCGATCAGACGCGGCTCACGTATTTGCCGGTCCGGGTATCCACCTTGATGCGATCGCCTTCGTTGATGAAAAGCGGCACCTGGACGCGAAGCCCGGTTTCGACGATGGCTTCCTTGGTGGCGGCGTTGGCGGTGTCGCCTTTGACGCCGGGAGGCGAGGTGACGACTTCCACTTCGATGTTGGCGGGCATGTCGACGGTAGCGGGAACGCCTTCGAGGAAGAGCACTTCGACTTCGAGGCCGTCGATGAGCATTTCCTTGTAGTCTTCGATCAGGGCTTCATCGAGCGTCACGGTCTCGAAGGTCTGGGGATCCATGAAGTGATAGCCGGACTGATCCGAGTAGCTGAACTCAAGCTTCTGGCGATCGGCCTGCACCGTCTCCACCTTGTCGGAAGAGGCAAAGCGAATGTCCTTGGTCTTCCCGGATTGGAAGGAGCGGATAGTGGCCATGATCAGCGCATTGCCCTTGCCCGGGGTGCGGTGTTCCAGACCCAGCACGATGCCGGTTTCGCCTTGAACTTTGATGACTTGACCTTTTTTGAGTTGGGTTGCGACGACTGCCATGACTAAGAGGGAATTGAGGGGTGAGTGGATTTTTCGGACAGACCGGAATCCAAAACGGGAAACTTAAGCCTTCCAAAGTATTTTTCGAGCAGGAAATTACCCGCCTCGGCGAGTCTCACAAGCGCCAAGTGGCGACTGGCGTCGGCTCTTTGGAAATCGGGCTCAGGAAGGCAGGACTTCGAAAGCGTGTTTTTCGGCAATCAGCCAGCGGCTTTCCTGATCAAAACTCTGATCGGGAACGAAGGGCCGCCACCAGGCCGGGGATACCATTTCGACACTGAATCCGTGCTCATCGAGCAGGTGCATGCAGGCGGTCAGGTTCCGTTTTCCGTGGAGGCGGATCAGCACGCTGGTGTCCCCGCGGTCGAGGAGACGGGTGGCTCCCTGGAGGAGCGCCAGTTCGTCACCCTCGGCGTCGATTTTCAACATGACGGCTCGCGAGTCGGATCCGATTTCCTGATCGAGTTGAATGACCCCGAAGCCATCGGCGAAGTGATGATCGCCACGAAGCGTGAGCTGCTCGTCAGAACTGGCGTTGCATCCGAGATTCTGTCGGAGCACTTTGAAGGCGTCGTTGTCAGCCTCGAAGGCGATCACTTCGGCCTGAGTCATCCTGACCAGGTAGCTGGAGAAAAATCCCTCACCGGCTCCGATGTCGATGAAGAGATCAGCCGCCGCCGCCATGGATTCGAATCGATGCCGCAGTTCGCGCTCGTAGACGCCGGTGCGGACGGGCAGGGATTCGGCACGCGAGAGGTAGAGTTCGCAACCGTGCAACCATCCGCGACGGACAGCGGTGAGGCGGCGGTTTTCCAAGGCAGTGACAGGATGGGCGGCAGATTTCATCATGAGTTGATCGGTTTGGAGGAGGAATTCAGGAATCAGGACACGAGAATGGGCAAATGACCGGTGCCAGCCGATCAGATCGGGCGGCGCGAGCCAATGGAGAAAAAAAGGAAGAGAGCGAACGAACGAACGGTTCGAGAAAACTCAACTCAGGCCAGGGCGGCCTCGGAGAGGTCACAGATGAGGTGACCGGCGATGAGGTGACATTCTTGGGTGCGAGCGGTCACGGGCGACGGCACACAGAGCGCGTGATCAGCGAGCTCCGCGCAGCGGGCCCCGTTTTCACCGGTGAACGCCACGGTGACGACGCCATCGATTTGACGGGCCGCCTCCAGGCCACGCACCACATTGGCGCTGGTCCCGGAGGTCGAAATTCCGATGACCACGTCGCCGGGGCGACAGAGGGCTTCCACCTGACGGGCAAAGACATCGTCGTAGCCAAAGTCGTTGGCGCAGGCGGTCAAAATCGAGGTGTCCGTGGTGAAAGCGATGGAAGGAAGCGCGCGACGATTGCGCACGAAGCGGACCACGAACTCGGCCGCGAAATGCTGGGCATCGGCCGCGCTGCCGCCGTTTCCAAAGAAGCAGATTTTCCCGCCGTTCCGGATCGATTCGATGCAGGCATCGGCAATCGCTTCGATGGTGCCACTGCAAGCTTCGCGAAAGGCGGCCACGACCTGCAGATGCTCGGCGATGGTCGATTCGATGGTGTCGGCGTGGCTCATGGCGGAAAAAGGCGGGGAATGGAAGTGGAAGCGAGGATCAGTTTTCGCACGAGCCCGGACCGGGTGCGACCTCTTTTCTGAAATCGATCTCAGTCAGCGTGCGGCGTCGACCGCTTTCTGGAGTTCGGCGAGTTCGATGGGAGCCGTGCCGAGTTTGCCGACCACTATGCCACTGGCGCGATTGGAAAGTTCGGCGGCGACTTTGGCGTCGGCCCCGGCACAGAGCGCGAGCGTAAACACGGCAATGGCGGTATCGCCGGCACCGGAAACATCAAACACCTCCTGGGCCATGGTCGGAATGTGGAAAGGCTCTGTCGTGGCTCTCACCAACAACATGCCCTGCTCTCCGAGCGTGATCAGGACGTGCTCGCTGTCCCATTTTTCCAAAAGGCGATCGCCGACCTCGCGCAGGGCGGGATCTTCGAGCGGCGGGCGGCCGTCGTGCAGATCTTCGACCCCGGCTTCCTGAAACGCTTCCAGGCGATTCGGCTTCACCGTCGAGACGCCGGCCCAGTTGATGGGATTTTTCGGATTCGGATCCACCGTCACCAGCACCCCGGCATCGCGGGCGATGGCGCAGACTTCGTCGACCAGTTCCTGAGTGATCAGGCCCTTGCCGTAGTCTTCGATGATGATGCCGTTGAGCTCCGAGGCGACCGAGCGGAGTTCAGCGGTCAGTTGGGCGATCTGCGCGGCGGTCGGGCGCATCTTTTTCTCCCGATCGATCCGCACCACCTGCTGCTGACGGGCGACCACCCGCGTTTTTGAGATCGTGGTGAAATCTTCAATTTCGCGGAGATGCTCCACCCCGATGCCATTGTCGGTCAGCACCTGGCGCAGCAGACGACCGTTGTCATCCGGGCCGATAAGCCCGATGAGTTCGACCTTGGTGCCAAAAGGCGTCAGGTTCCGCGCAACATTGGCGGCACCACCGGGATAAAACGATTCGCGCTGCACTTCGACCACCGGCACCGGCGCTTCGGGCGAAATCCGGGACACGCTGCCCCAGATGAACCGGTCGAGCATGATGTCGCCGATTACCAGAATGCGCTGGCGCGAGAACGCCTCAAACAAAGCTCGGGTTTCTTCCTGCATGGTCAAAAAAGGGGGCGTCACCCTATGGCCACCATCGATTCTGTCATCCTCGAACTTTCCGAACAAGCTACCGCCCCTGGTCGATCATTCACCGTCACCGGAAATGAAACCAGTCCGACTTCGCCAGTTGCCACTGCAAAGACCGTCACCGTGCATTTCAAAATCCAGTCGCCGCTCCACTGACAAGCCGGGATTTCTCCCGATTTCTTGCCACAATTCAATTCCAGTGTCGATGAAATAGTTTCATGAATATTAAATTTCTGGAAAATCAAAACTTCTGAGGACCTCCTGATTTACGACCGTTTTCGGATCACTGCGTGAATGGGCACGTCGGCTTCCCGCGTTCCTCCCAGCCAATCCATCAGGATGCGGACGCGCTCCTGCCCCGGAAGCACCCGCGTGATCAGCACCGTTAGGCCCTCCAGTGCTCCGTGAATGATCTCTGCCTCGTCGCCCGCGGCCACCTCGTCCGGCTCGACAATCACCCGGGGTTCCCCCTCGGGAAACTCGGCGCGCAATTCTTCGATCGCCGCCCGGTTCAGTGTCGGAAAATCCGTCCCGAAGTGAACCAGTCCGCTCACCTGTTGGCTCGATTGCACCGCCCGCAGGCTCTCGGCGAGATCGAATCGCGCAAACAGATAGCCGGGAAACAGCGCCTCGACGAACCAGACGCGGCCTCGTCGGGTGGTTTTCTCAAATCGGATGCGGGGGCAGAAAACGTCCACGCCATCGAGCCGGCTCACATGCGCCGCCGCCAGATGCTCGGCCTTGGGCTTGGCCCGTAGCGCGTACCAATCGGCGGCATCGGGAGGGTTCATGAGAGGCACTCAGTCCTGCATCCACTGCTTCAGTTCCGGAGCGAGGACGACATCGTCCGAAACTCGATAGGCATTTCCTGCCGCGAGCAGCACCTCGTTGCCATTGGCTCGACGCAGACAGAGGTGCAGCGGTCGTTGTCCCGGGAAACGCTTCACCACGTCGCGGATCGCTTCGAGCGCGAACTCGGTGTCGCGTATGCAATCGAGATTCACCACCACCGGCGGAATCGCTGGGTCGTGCCCATTGCCATTCCCGTTGGTTCCGTTTCCGTTGGTGCCATTTCCATTCAACCCTCTTGTGTCGCCGATCATACCCTGTTTAGCGTTCTGATTTTCTCGCACGGGCGAGGCCACCGCCGGAGCATCGTGATTGATCTGAAGCGGCACCACATCCTGAGCGGTGAGCCGTTTCATGTCCGAGCGCTGATCCTCCTCCACCTTGGCCGTCAGCACGATGACCGCCCCTTTTTCGAGATAGCCTTTCCGCTTTTCGAACACTTCGTTCCACACCATCAGCTCGGTGTTGCCGGTGAAATCCTCGAAGAAAAGAATCGCGAAGGGTTTGCCCTCCCGCTTGGTGTATTTCACCTGCACATCCTGAATGATGCCGGCGAACTGGTGATTGCCCTTGCCGCCGACCCGGAGTTTCTGGATGTCGGTGATCGAACGAAATTTGCCGGCCTGGATGGTGGCGCGGAAACGATCCAGCGGATGCCCGGTCACGTAGAAACCAAGCAGGTCTTTCTCGTGGGAAAGGTATTCCTCCTCGGTCCACTCGACCCGTTCCTCGTCGCTGATGTCCGGCGGTGGCGCGGCGGCCATCATTTCATCCATGTCGAAAAGCGAGACCTGCCC
>JAGROX010000028.1 GCA_020440025.1 Verrucomicrobiia bacterium | reverse complement strand
GTCGATCTGTTCAACGAAGGCCTCATCTATCGTGGCAAGCGGATGGTGAACTGGTGTCCGAAAACCCTCACCGCCCTGAGCGATGAGGAGGTCATCATGAAGCCCCAGCGCTCGAAGCTCTACACGATGCGCTACGAGATCGCCGAGGAACCTGGCCGCTTTGTGGAGATCGCGACCACCCGTCCCGAGACCCTGATGGGCGACACGGCGGTGGCGGTGAATCCCAACGACAAGCGCTATGCCGATCTGCTCGGCAAGCACGCGATTCGCCCGTTTCCGCGCGCGGAGATTCCGATTGTGGCCGATGATCACATCGACATCGAGTTCGGCACCGGGGTGCTCAAGGTGACGCCCGCTCATGACAAGGCCGATTTCGAGATTGGCCTGCGTCACGGTTTGGAAATCATCGATGTTCTCAATCCCGACGGCACCCTCAATGCCAATGCCGGCCCCGAGTTCGAGGGGCTGGATCGTTTCGTGGCCCGGAAAAAGGCAGCCGAGGTGCTCGAAGAGATGGGCCAACTGGTGAAGGTCGAGGATTACGAAAACAACGTCGGCTTTTCCGAGCGCGCCGATGTGCCGGTGGAACCCCGCATTTCCATGCAGTGGTTCCTCAAGTATCCCTGCAAGACCGAGGCCGCCGAGGCCGTGGCCAACGACGAAATCCGTTTCCGTCCCGAGCGATGGAAAAAGACCTTCGCTCATTGGATGGAAAATATACAGGACTGGTGCATCAGCCGCCAACTGTGGTGGGGCCATCAGATTCCCGTGTGGTATCGGAAAGAAAAAGCCGACGAACTTCAGGGTCGCGAATCCCTCGATGCCGAGAGCGCCGGAGATGACCTCTACATCGGGATCGATCCGCCCGCCGATGCGGAAAACTGGGTGCGTGACGGCGATGTGCTCGACACTTGGTTCTCCAGCTGGCTCTGGCCTTTCGCCACCATGTCGAACTCCGACGAGGAGCCCAGCGCCACCGAGAAAAAATTCTACCCGACGGTCGATCTCGTTACCGCGCCCGAGATCATCTTTTTCTGGGTCGCCCGGATGATCATGGCCGGCTATCGCTGGCGTGAGGAACTTCCGTTCCGGAACGTGTTTTTCACCGGCATCGTCCGTGACGGTCAGGGTCGGAAAATGTCCAAGAGCCTGGGGAATTCGCCCGATCCGCTCGACATCATCGCCGAATACGGAGCCGATGCCCTGCGTTTTGCCATGATGCGGACCGCGCCGCTCGGGGCCGACATTCGCTTCGAAATCGCTAACGAAGGCGGCAAGGAAATCTATCCCCAGGTGGTCGAAGGCCGGAATTTTGCGAACAAGTTGTGGAACGCCACCCGTTTTCGCCAGATGCAGGGGCCGGCGGGCGAAGAGCGAGGCGAACTCTCCATTTTTGCCATCGACATCATCGCCAAGCTCGAGGCCCTCGAGTCCGACATGGACGAGGCGCTGAAAGAGTATCGCTTCAACGACGCTGGACACCTGCTCTACCAGTTCTTCTGGAACGAGTATTGCGACTGGTATCTCGAGAGCGCCAAGGGCGATTTCTTCGAAGATGCCGCGCCAGGGGCCAAGGCCGCCACCTTGTGGACCATGGACACCGTGCTGCGTCGTTTCCTCATGCAGTTGCAGCCATACATGCCGCACATCTGCGAGGAACTGTGGGAGAAAATGGGCTTCCGCGTCGAGGGCGATCCCGAGTTCCTCATGCAAACCCAGTTGGATGACTCCATCATTCTTCACGACATTCCGGCGGAAAAAATTACCGCTGCCCAAGCTCAGGTGGCTGCCATCTATGCGGCAGTCGGTCGGGCCCGGAATCTGAAAGCCGAGTATGGCCTCGCCGCCAACCGCAACGCGAGGTTCATCATCGATCCCGCCACTTCTGAAACGGGTCAGTTCACCGAGCCCGCCGTCTTCGCCCGCCTCGCCGGCGCCGGAGAAGTCATCGTCGAGACCGGACACAATGCCGGTCAGGGGGTGCCCGCCGCGCTGACTCCCATTGGCAAAATCTACATGCCTTTGGAAGGCCTGATCGATGTCGATGCCGAGCGCGAACGCCTGACCAAGGAGCAGGAGAAAGCGCGGGACGAACTGAAGAAGGTCAACGCCAAGCTCTCCAACGAGAACTTCGTCAGTCGCGCCAAACCCGAGGTCGTTCAGGAAAACCGTGATCGACAGGCCAGCTGGAAGGCGCGGGTCGAAGAACTGGGCCGCATGATTGAAAATCTCGGAGGCGCGTGAGCGAAACCTTTCGGCCACTGGGGTATTCCTGACATGAAAACAGACCGACGAAACAGGTGGCGATGCCCCTTGGTGATCGTTGGGCTCGCCGTAGCATTGACCGGCTGCCACCAGATTCACCAGGCCCGTGCTCAGAAACTGGCCAACTCGGCGCTCGAGCATTTCGCGGCCAAAGAGTTCGACCAAGGCCTCGAACATTCTGAGATCGCTCTCCGACTCGGGTCAGAGAATCCCAATCTCCGCCGAGCCCGCGCCATGGTGTTCCTAGAGCGCGGCGATCCCGCCACCGCGTTGGTCGAGGCCGATGCAGGGCTGGCCGTGATTGCCAGAATCAATGCCGATCCTCATCATCCCTACGGCACCATTGGCGACGAGTATCTGTCTGAGTTTCAGTTCATTCGGGGAAACTCCCTTCAGGCGATGGGCCGGCTTCAGGACGCTCGCGATTCCCTTGCCGAAGCCGTCCGGCTTGATGAGAAAAACACCGGTGCCCAGAACAACCTCGCGTGGTTGTTGGCGACTTCGCCCGTCGATCATGTTCGCGACGGCAAAAAAGCCATCGTCCACGCCACCGCCGCCTGCGACCTGACCCGGTGGAAAGCGCCGGGCACGCTGGATACCTTGGCCGCGGCCTATGCCGAGTCGGGCGATTTTGACAATGCTCTCAAGTGGCAGTCTGAGGCCATCAGTCAGTTTTCAGCGATCGCGGCCAAGCAAACCGAGGAAGCCGGAGAGGATCCCGATGGTTACCGCAAGCGACTCGATCTCTATCGGGCAGGGAAACCGGTGCGCGAGGATCCTCAGGCGCAGTTCGAGAAAAAGGTCGAGTCGGGAGCTTCCGCAGCAGTGAGTGAGTCGAAATGATTGGAGATCGGCATTTCTGCGATCCTAGTTTGTCATTCCCCGCACCACGATGTCGATGCCACCTCTGTCCTCGCTCAGTCCCGACGAAATCCGCGCCCGACTCAGCGCAGGGGAGACGGAGGATTCGTTTTTAGTTCAGGGTCGGCATGCAGTGGCGGCGGCGCTGAACTCGGCCGACTTTGTGGTCGAAGCCGTCGCGTCGACAGGAGAATTGCCCGAAGGCTTGGCGGCTCGGGGCATTCCATCGTTCTCGCTGACCAAGGCGGAAGCGGAAGCGCTGCTCGGGTTTGCGTTTCATCGGGGTCTGCTGGCCATCGCCCGGAAACCGGCTCGGGATTTTGCCACCTGGGCGCGGACGGCGAATCCCCGGCGCATCGTGGTCTTGGAAAATCTGGCTGACCCGGGAAATGTCGGCACCGTGATTCGCAACGCGGCGGCTTTTGGTTTCGATGCCGTGATCTGCTCGGGCGCGGGCGCGTCTCCCTACAATGCGAAAGCCGCGCGAGCCTCGGCAACAGGGATTTTCAACTTACCGGTTTTTGTGGAATCAGCGTGGCGGGAGACTTTGCGGATGAGTGTGCCCTCGGTCACCCTGATCGGCACCGCATTGTCGGAGGATGCGGTGACTCTGGACGCGCTGGTGAAATCACCTCCAGCTGGACCGATGGCGGTGGTGTTTGGCAGTGAGGCGAACGGCCTTTCCACGGAGACACTGGCAGCATGCGAAATTCGGCTGATGATTCCCATCTCGGACTTGGTGGAATCCCTCAACGTCGCTTCGGCCTCGGCCATTCTGCTTCACGCGCTGCGTGCGGAAGCGGATCAGCCGGGATGACAAATACCGCGGCTGGTGGAGACCCGGAAAAAGTCGATGAACTCCGAAGCTTCCGGCTCCCAGGTGCGGTCGTCAGTGGAGGCGAGCGCCTCTTTGTGATTCAATCCGGCGAGATACATCTGGTGAAAGGCTTCCTTCACATTCTGCCGGGTGGTGGCGGACAAACCGGCGCGACGCATGCCGACGACGTTCAAACCACGAATCTGATTGGTGTGAGATGCCATGGTGTAGGGAGGCACGTCCTGACTGATCGCGGCCAGTCCTTTGACCATGCAGAGATTGCCGATTCGCACAAATTGGTGAAAGGCGGAGCCGCCGCCGAGAAAGGTGCCGTTCCCCAAAATGACATGTCCACCAAGGAGGCAATGATTGGCCAGGATGTTGCGGTCGCCGACGATGGAGTCGTGACCGACATGACTGCCCACCATGAAGTAATTGTCCTGGCCGATGAGGGTGACGCCGCCCTCTTTGCTACTGCGATGAATGGTGACGTGTTCCCTCAGGACGTTGCCTGAACCCAGTCGCACGCCGCTCGGTATGGCGTGATCGAATTTCAGATCCTGCGGGGCAGCCCCGACGACGGTGCAGTGACCGATCTCGCAATTCTCCCCGAGCTCGACCGATGCCAGAACCTGAGCGTGACCGTGGAGGATACAGCTGCGACCGATTTTGGCTCCCGCTTCGACGACCGCAAAGGGGCCGATCTCAACGTCGTCGGCGATCTCGGCGAGGGGATCGATGAATGCGGTGGGGTGAATGCTCACGAGGGGGGGGAATGATTGGTGACGGAAAAACGAACACCCTACGAGGAGCGACTGCCAGCGGCAAGAGAGTTCACTCCGAAGCGATGCGATCGCGAATGGAAGCGATCAGAGTCGGATCCGATGTCAACGCTCCCGGAAAACTGGGGTGCAAAGGTGACCAGCCAGTCGCCCGGAGTTTGGCGTTGAGGACGGCCTTGTGAGTCCAGGCACGCTTGCGATTCAAGTCGGGCGGAGCTTCGGGAGGAAGTGGCTTGTCGAAGTGATTGGCCAGCGCCTGGTAGCAATCTCTCTGAGTGATTGGCGTGTCGTCCGCGACATTGAAAATCTGACCGGCGACGACCTCGGGCATTTGTGCCATGAGATGAATCAGGGCTCCCACGGCGTCATCACGATGAATCTGGTTCAACAATCGGCTGACGGGACCGGATTCGATGGTGGCGTTGCCTTCGAGAAATTTTTGCAAATGCACGGAGCGGGTCGGTCCATAGATTCCCGCCAAGCGAAGGACGGTGCCTCCGGCGGCGAGAACCTGGTTCTCGGCGGTGCGGAGAAATTCTCCCGTCTCCCGATCCGGTTCGGCGGGAGAGTCTTCGGTGACATCACAACCGTCGGTTTGGCCATAGACACTGGTGCTGCTGGTAAAAAAGAGAGGAACCCCGGGAAAGGCGTCGATGAGATTTCGGGTGCCACCGACAAATACCGCGCGATAGGCGTCCGACCCACCGCGTCCCGAGCTGGCACAGTGAACGAGCGCGGCGGGAGGTTTTCCTGAGGCTCGGAGTTTTTCCGCCAAAGCCTGAACCGAGGCCGCTTCACCAAGATCGCAGGATTCAACAGGGTAGAGTCCCGGACTTAACCCTGTTGGGTCGGACTCCGGGGCGGATCGACTGAGACCGATGACCTCGACGCCCTGCCCGGTGAGTTTTTCCGCCAGGGCTGCGCCGAGATAGCCGACGCCGGCGATGAGCACGGGGGAGGGAAGGGGCTGAGACATGCTGGAAAGGAATACGTCGCCCGTGCCAGTTCAGCGCACTGGCACTTGGTTCATGGCATTCAGCATCCAGAGAAGCGCCACAAAAAAAGTTACCCACATGGCGGCGAGACGCGGGGTGAGCCATTCGGGGAGTTCCGTGGCCTCGTGGAACAAGGTGACGAGGAGATGGATCATGCCGAAGACGACAATCAGCACGACGATGTATTTGACGGGATTGATGGCCATGATTTCTGTCGTTCAACGAACGCGGCGAAAGTAGTTCACGATACCGGCGGTGGCACCGTCCGCATATTCCTGATAGATGTTTTTTCGGTAGGTGCCGTTGAACTCCCGCAATCCCCGATAAGGCCCTGCTTGGATGCGGGCGTGAACTTCCTTATGGTTCATGCAATAGGGTTCGAAAAACACGACGGGACAGAGGAATTTCCGGTTCGCCAGGAGATTGCGGGCCCAGACATAGGGGTTGTCGTTCACGCTTTTTCCGCTGTTGCCGTCGTAGCCCATGGACGGCAGTCGTGTCTCATCGGCCATGGTCTTCGAGATTTCATCGGCGAGGGCGAGTTCGTAGTAGTAGGTCCGCTGCAGGAGGCGTTGGAGCATTTCGAGGCGGGTGTCGTCCTCGGCGATCTCGCTGCGCGAGTAACAGCCGTTGACAAGGAGGTGGAGGTTGTTGATGGATCGAAAGGCGGGTCGGTAGGGATTCCGCCAAGGTGAGGCGTTGAAATGGAGGCAGAGGACGAGATCGGGTTTGATCTCGGTGTTGAGGATTTCGGCGCGGGTACGGAGTTCGCTGCTGACATAGAAAAGGCGCTCGGCTGTTTTTTTGATGAGAGCTTCGGAGGGCAGGTTGTTGCGCTGCACCAGCCAGGCTCGGGCATCGGCAGCGAGGTCATCTGGCCGCAGATGAGTCACGGGCTCCAGCGCCCGACGGGTCAGGGTGACTCGGGCTCCGAGCGCGACGAGGTTTTTTTCCAGCAACTTGGCGGTCTGAAGGGTGAGGTCGCCCTCTTGCACCGGGATGGTATCCTCTCCGATCTTGTAGTAGCGCTGCTCTTCGTTGGCCCATTTGCCCCCGATGTGGCCGGGATCGAGGGCGATGTGCACGCCCAGCAGCGGACGATGCTCGTTCGCGGGTAGGGCAGGAAGCTGCCACGGCGTTTTCCAATAGCGGTCGATGGTGACGGGCTTGCGTCGGTCACTGAGGAAATAGAGGTCGTAGAAACCGGCCTCGGAGTGATTCGACTGTCGGCGAATGCGGGCACGGTCGGGCCAGATTTGAATGAAATCTTGGTAGTCGACAGATTTCCGGGCATAGCAATGGTCGAGGAGGTGGCGGAACTCATCGATCGTGATGGTTCGTTGATACGTGTCCAACTGGGACCAGTCCGGCGGGGCGCCGAGTTGGGCGAGAAGGGGCAGCGGTATTGTCGGCTCGGGAGGAGCGGGTGCCTCGGCGGTATCCGGACCAGAGAGATTCGCTGCTGGGCAGGAATGTCCGTACAGCATCAGACCGACGAGCACCAGGAGCGCACGAGCAAAGGGTCGCGATCGCGAAAAGTAGCTGGTTGGGGGGTTCAGCGTAGACTGGTTGAGTTGACCTCTCTGGAGAGGAAACGGTTGCGACGCATGCAATCCGGGGAGAAGGAGTCCATCGAGACGCCTGCGTCGGCACACGGAGATTAAACCATGCTCAGGATTTTGTTTCTAGGAGATATCGTCGGGGAACCGGGGAGAAAAGCGGTGATTTCGCGGATTCCGGAGCTTCGGCGCGAACGAGAGATCGATTTTGTCATCGCGAACGGGGAAAACGCCGCCGGTGGCCGTGGAATCACGCCCAAGATCAGTATCGATCTGCTTCGGGCGGGCATCGCAGTGATCACCCTTGGCGATCATGCCTGGGATCAGCCGGAGATCGTCTCCTACATGGGCACCGAGCCGAGGCTGTTGCGGCCAATCAACTATTCTCTGGGCACCCCCGGTCAGGGATCGGTCGTTCTTGAAACGACGAAAGGAAAAGTTGGAGTCATCAATGCGCAGGGCCGGACCTTCATGCAGCCTCCCTTGGATAATCCCTTCCTCATCGTCGCCGAAGAGGTCGCACGCTTGCGTGCTGAGGAAGACGTGACTTGTCTCTTCGTCGATTTTCATGCCGAGACGACGAGCGAAAAAATTGCGATGGGCAGGGCGCTGGATGGTCAGGTCTCGGCCGTGGTGGGGACGCATACTCACGTTCAAACCGCCGATGAGCAGGTTTTTCCCGGAGGCACCGCATTTTTGTGTGATGCCGGGATGTGCGGTCCGCTGGTTTCTGTCCTCGGACGCCAGGTGGAGGCAATCGTGGAACGCTTTCAGACATCGATGCCACGTCGTTTTCCCGTAGCACGGGGACCCGTGGGCCTGCGGGGGGCAATCATTGATCTGGATGAGACCACTGGAAAAGCCCTTAAAATCGAGAGATACGCAGAAGATTTTATTGATCTAGAATGATTTTTTCTGACTGCTACGGAGACTCTGGTTTCCTCGTCAAGATTTTTGCAGAAAAGGCTTCGAAATTTTTTTGACAGTTGGGTTCGATCGCGTAGTATGCGCGACGCTTCTGCCCAGATCTCGCTTTGGAGCGCCCGTAATTGCCTCTTCGAAAAGGAGGCATGGGTGCTTTTTAGCGTTTTTTTGGACGGCGGCTGTTTGAAAAACCGGCTCTGGATCTGTCCAGATCGGTATTTCCCGTAGCTCTTGTAGCTCAGGGGTAGAGCACTTCCTTGGTAAGGAAGAGGTCCCTGGTTCAATTCCCGGCAAAGGCTCAGGTTAACGAAAGGCTCACCGGGGAGCTAC
>JAGROX010000212.1 GCA_020440025.1 Verrucomicrobiia bacterium | reverse complement strand
TAATCACCGTAATTAATAGTACAAGTTAAAATTTGACCTTTTCTTATCAAATGAACGCGGTCAGAGCACTAGTGTATTGATGGATTGATTCATAGTAATATTCAGCATGGTGAGTAAAGTTGGCTATTGCCAGTAGGAAGACCTGTTGCCAACATCAGTTTGAACGAGGATGAGCGATCCAAGCTTGAGGGATTGAGTCGACGCAGAAAGACCGGGTTAGTGATGGCGTTGCGCTCCAGGATCTTCCTTCTATGCGCCGATGGCATGACCAAAAGCGAGGTGGCCAACAAACTGGGAATCTCATTGCCCGCGGTCGGCAAGTGGCGTTCCCGTTTTGCCTGCGAGCATTTGGATAGCTTGGCTGATGCCCCCAGGCCCGGGCAACCCCGCACCATCGACGATGCCAAAATTGAAGAAGTCGTGACCCTGACATTGGAGACTAAACCCACCAATGCCACCCAATGGAGTACTCGCTCGAGGGCCAAAGCGTGCGGTCTGACTCAGAGCGCGGTGCTTCGCATCTGGAGGGCATTCGGGCTCAAGCCCCCCCTTGGAGGAAACCTTCAAACTTTCCACCGATCCGTTCTTTGTGGAGAAGGTGCGCGATATCGTCGGCTTGTATCTGAATCCTCCGGAAGAGACACGGGCCTTGGTGCTGTGTGTGGACGAACCGGAGAGAAGCGGAGGTAGCCAGCCGAAAGCTGCCCGAAGGGCGAGCGCAGCGAGGCAAAAGAGTCAGGATCAGGCGCTGGAAAGAACGCAGCCCTTGCTGCCCATGCGCCCCGGACAGTCGCATCGGCGGACCCATGACTATATTCGCCACTGGACGACTTCACTGTTCGTAGCGCTGGATATCGCAACCGGTAAAGTTATTGGTCAATGTCATCGTCGCCTTCGGCATCAGGAGGTCCTTCCGTTCCTGAAGAAGATCGATCAAGCAGTTCCAGCTGATCTGGAGGTTCATCTGGTCTTGGACAACTACGCGACGCACAAGACCCCAAAAGTGGCGGCTTGGTTGAAGAATCACCTATGCTACCGGCGTTTACACCATTAAGCCGACTTCTCAAATCACCCCAAACTCAATAGGCAATTAAAGTATCTGAAACAAGGTTTCAATTTTATTATCCAAGGATACGAGGGAAAGGGCGGCGACTTCCTCTTCACTCAAGGATTTGTAGATCTCTTCGAGGCCCTGATAGTTGAACGAACCCAGCCTTGGTTGGCTGTGTCGGTTCAAGTTCTCAATGAGATGCGTTTCGATCTCAGCGATCGGCATTTCTAGTCCCATCTTCTCGAAGACTTTCTCCATGATGATGAGTGGTTGTTGGACGAGTTGATCGTGCCAGATCATCATGATTTGATCGTGATGAGTTGGGAGGGCCGCCAGCAGTCCAGAAGTGTAAGCCAAGTAGTGATCGATGAATTTATCCAGCTTGAACCCTCGTTTCTTGAATGAAGAGTATTGCGCTACGATTCTCTTGACCGTTACGAAGCAGGGGCGATCGACTTTTTTTAAAACGGAATTCAGGCTTTGCGTGTAAGCGGGGCACTTGTCGAGCAGTAGGTCTCCGGGACGAAAGAGGTGAGAGAATTCGCAAATTCTGCAATAGACTTCATCCCAGTCGGTTGCGAGAGTCACTTGCTCTGCCTGCTCATCCGACAAACTCCATTGTCGGTCTCCCTGTTCTTTTAGCCAATCGAAAAATGGAGAAAGGGTAGCGAGATCTTTCGGGAATTTGGCCAGTAACACGCCACACTCGAAACCGCCCCTAATTTTGGGATGGCATTTGATTAAGGATGCAAGGTGAGTGGTGCCTGAATGCTCCACTCCGGTGACGAGTGCCGCGAGGGGAGATCGATTATGAGACATTAGGGGGAGCGGAGGTAATGAAAAGGCGGAAGGATTTCCCTCCCTCGTAGTTATAAATTCCTTTGGAGGGATCCGGGACAGAGGTGATTTTTGCATGAATCCAAAAGACCTGCAAACGTTTTGGTCTCGCTCGGATACTCCTGTTTCCTATCAGGTTTTGCGTCTATCAATTTCTGCGCTACAGCTTCCGGTTCCGCACGAATCGCTGTGCCTTGGTCCCCAGTCAAAAACCTCTGCCCTCGCTTAGGCCACTCGATAGTAGAAGACCTCAGTGCCCCTCGCGCAGGTCAGGGCCGAAACCAATAATAGTGTTACGACATCCCTTGAGCGTCATTCAGGGGCTCAGGATTGAGGCATCGAGCGGGAGAGGGAAATTCGATCCGAGCCTGATCTATGGAGAACGGGGATACGGATCTAGCGGTTCTCCGGAAAGGAGTGACCTGCTTTCTTCAGAGCGTCCAGAACCGTCAGCTCTTCTTTCATCCCAGGGCGATTTTGGGGCAAAAATGGGAGGGCACTGACCAGCTTGCCAGAAATAGAAACCCGGAGCGGGTAGGATCGCTTGGGAAAAGGTTGACGGTGAATTTACCGAAGAAGTCTATTTCATCACGGGCTTCTGCGGCGATAGTAGCACTAGGTCACAAAGACAGAAGAATGGAACGGAATCTGAGAAATCTGCGTGCCAACTGCGGGAAATGGCTTGCTGAACAGAACCCTGACGCGGCTCTCGGTGCCATCGAAGAGTTGGTCCGCGATGTTTGGAGAAATCCACTGGGAGCTTGCCGGGTGTTCAGCAGTCCTGAACTCGACGATCTCCTCATGGAGATTGGCGGATCGATCAGTTCCAAAGGTGCCCGGGCCGATATCAGTGAGATCGCGAAAGCCGATCAGATCTTTGTCGCGACATCAGTCAGTACGGCGGGCGGCCACACCGGAGTGATCGAAGACTTAATTCGCCTTGGCGGAGGGCGGGATCAGTGGGTTTTGCTCACAGATCCCGAATTCCTGAGAGACGCCGAGCTTCGAGAACAATTGGAGCGGCGTTTTGCGGATCTGGGAGCGCGCTTGCTTTGCGTGCCCGGAGATCGCCCGTCAGAGAAGGTCGCTTGGCTTCAGTGCGTGCTGAAGGAGTTTTCATCCGCGAAAGTCTGGTTGTTCAATCACTGGTGGGATGCAGTGTCAGTGGCGGCGTTCGTTCCAGTGACCGGCGCGAGGCAGTATTTCTGCCATCATGCCGATCATCACCTGTCCCTGGGGTTGCATCTAGGCCATATGAGGCATGTCGATCTCTCCCCGTTTTCGTATCATCACTGTCAAAAATGCCTCGGGATCGACGGCAATGTTTACCTTCCACTGACGCTGTCGAATCCACCCCAGCCGGGCGTGGTGGGTCACAGAAAAAACGAGCGGATCACCGCCACCTCGGGATCTTGGTTCAAATTTTCCGCTCCCTATGCGTGGCATCTGCCCGAGATCCTTCCCGGTGTGTTGCGAGCAAGCGGCGGCAGTCACATGCACATCGGATCAGTGCCTCCCGAGGGGCTTGAGGCGATTCACGGTACACTGCGATCGGCGGGAATTGCGATGGAGAGATTCATACATGTGCAGCACGTCGACAGTCTAGGGGGATTCTTCGCGGAACAGGGAGTGGATCTCTATTTCCAGTCATTCCCCTATCCGGGAATCAAGTCGGGGATCGAGGCGATGGCTGCCGGAATTCCCATTGC
Source organism: Verrucomicrobiia bacterium (assembly GCA_020440025.1). Classification (GTDB taxonomy): domain Bacteria; phylum Verrucomicrobiota; class Verrucomicrobiia; order Verrucomicrobiales; family DEV007; genus JAEUHH01. Next base: position 20,260 of record JAGROX010000212.1, on the reverse strand, counting down.
CGTTCATCTCAATTATCAATCGACCTTGCAGGCCAGCGTGGACATGGTCTATCCCGAGGCATTTCGGTGGCGGTTGCCCGAGAATCTCTATCAGATTGTCCAAAATCTCGATGACGAGTCCTTGCAGGTTCATCGGGTTCAATCCCGTGAGTGGTTTGAGAAGAGTCATGGAACCGAGGTGGTGGCGAAGTTGCTTGACTCTGATTTTTCTCTCTCCAGCACGATTGAGCCTCCGGTGACCCCTGAAATGGAGATTGATCGGCTCCAGCTTTTTCTAGATCGGGAGTCTCAGTTCCAAGATCTGGAGGTTCTCATTGAGAGGCATCTCGGAAAGATTGAGGCTTTGAAAGCGAAGGCTGAAACCCTACGGAGCGAAAGAGATCGGTATCGTGATCTATTGAGGGCAGCCAAGGCGGACTCAGCTCCTTCTGGCCGCAAGGGGCTGGCGAAGTGGTTTGGTCGGTGATGATGGCCCGCCGGACTCGCTTTCATACCGAAGTAGCATTGCGGAGAACTTGTGGCACCATGGGCACCATGATTTTGTTGAATGATTTCAAGCGCCAGTGGGAGACCGTGCAGGAGCCGGTGTTCCAGGCAGTGAGGCGCGTGGGAGAGAGCGGTTGGCTGATCCTCGGGACGGAGGTGTCCGTTTTTGAGGAGGCGTTGGCTCCTTGGTTTGGCAAACAGGAAGCTGTGGGTATGGGAAACTGCATGGATGCCACCGAGCATGCCCTGCGGGCTCTAGGTATTCTACCTGGGGACCACGTTCTCACCACCCCCTTTTCCGCGTTTGCTACCACCCTTGCGATTGTGCGCGCAGGCGGTGTGCCAGTATTCGTGGACACGGACGACTCCGGCCAGATTGATCTCGATTCCGTCGAGAACTGTCTTGAGCGCTGCTACCATAAGATTCGGGCGGTGCTACCGGTGCATCTGTATGGGCATCCGCTGAATCTCGACAGGCTTCGAAAGATACAGGAGCACTACTCAATTCCAGTCATCGAAGATTGCGCCCAGGCGATCGGAGCGAAATGGATGGATGAGTCTGTGGGAAGCTGCGGACGGATTTCTGTGACCAGTTTCTATCCCACCAAGAATCTCGGCGCAATGGGGGATGGTGGCGCAGCGATGACTGATGAGCCAGATCTTGCGATCGCACTCAGATCCTTGCGGGACTATGGGCAGGCGGCAAAATACAGTCACGAGTTACTGGGGTCCAACAGTCGACTTGACGAGTTGCAGGCCGCGATCCTGAACGATGCGATTTTGCCGAGACTGGCTGAGATGACAGCACGACGCTACGAGATCGCTTCTGCCTACCGGCACGCTATTCAGAATTCCGAGATCCGAGTCCTCCGTCCGGAACCCGATGCCACTCCGGTGGACCACCTTTTTCCGGTGTTTGTGCCGTCGGCGAGGAGGGATGAGTTCCGGCAGTATCTGCAGAGCGAAGGCATTCAGAGCGCCATTCACTACCCGGGCCTGATTCCCGACCAGCCTGCCATGAGGGCATGCCCATTTGTCATCAGCGAAGACCCGCGCCGCGCCCGGGAGTTGGCGGCAACAGAAGTATCTCTGCCCTTGCATCCTTATCTCCGTGACGACGAGGTTGCCCGGGTCATTGACTTCTGCAATGCATGGCATTAGCCTCGCCCTCCCATGGCCACAAACTTAAGTGAAGCTAGGCTCATTGATCTACCGTTCTTCCCCGATTCGAGAGGGGAGCTATCGGTGGTTCAGTTTCCCGAGCAGTTGCCATTCGTGCCAGTGCGTACCTTCTTCGTGTCCCGGGTTCCCAGTGAGTCCACGCGAGGCGAGCATGCCCATCGCGAATGCCACCAAGCTATCCTGTGTGTCAATGGTGCTATGACTGTCACTGTGGAAGATAGATTGGGGGTGCGCTCCTTTAGGTTAAAAAGTCTATCCAAGATGTTGTATATTCCCCCCGGCGTTTGGGCCGCGCAGGATGGTTATGGGAAGGACACTGCTTGCGCGGTATTTGCGTCTCACCCTTACGATCCGGCGGACTACGTTCGAGACTATGGGAATTGGCGTCGGGAATACGGTCTTAAAGAGATCGAGAACCATAGCTGAGAGGGAAGGTGCGTCACTTTGCGGTGGTGAGGGCGAGAAACACTTCTGCGCAGTTTTCCACGAAGTCTAATCCCAGTTCGTGATAGGCTTCCAGCATCGAGTCGTTCATGGTTGATTCCATCTGACTGTTGGCTAGGAATTTGAGAAACGTGCCACCTTCCGCTTCGACGGCATAGCCCGCCTCCAGTGCATCCTCACGAAGTTGATTCAGGTCATAGACCCGAAAATGTCCCAGCTCACGATCCCTTTCGTTCAAGGAATACTCCGTTTCCAGCAATCCCATTCGTACCGCCGCCAGACGATGAAAAGACTTGGCGTTGGGAACACCGAGAATCAACACCCCGTCGTCGGCGAGCCAGTCGCGAATGCGACGCAGCAGCGGGATCGGTTCTTCGATGTGTTCCAACACGTGATTCATCATGATGGTGTTGAATCGCGTTCTCGGCGTGAACTCTTCAAAAAGGGCATGCACTTTGGTGAGATTCTCGAAATGGGGAATCTGTGAAAGGAGGTCCGCGGCCCCCTCCACGGCGGTCACGTGGGGGAAGTCCTCCACGAGTAGTCGCGTCATGTAGCCCGTGGCAGGTCCGAGTTCGAGACAGGTTCCAACCCGAAAATGGGGGCGAAAGTAGCGATAGCCAATTTCTATAAGGCGAATATCAAGTGTGATATTCTCCCGGGAGTAAAATTCGGAAAAGTCGTCTGGGTGGGGTTTCATGGGGCAATGAAAGTTGTTGATGGTGATGGAGGCGGGCTTTGGAGATCAAGGATGAGTCTCGCGGCCTCACGAAAATCCTCAACAATGAAATCGGGTGAGTGATTTTTCAAAGAATCGCCGTTTCGGAATCCACAAGTCACAGCGATCGTGGTCAGGTTCATTTTCCTGCCGGTCTCAATGTCTTCTCCTGTGTCTCCGATGAAAAAATCACCTGGAGAAAGATCGATGCCGGCACTCTTGATCAATACCGACTTTTCGTTTCTCTGAGCGGTATTGAGGACCGCCGCGAAGTGAACGGCGATGCCGAGGTGCTGCAGTTGTTGGTCAAGGTGGATCTTCGATTGTCGCGCGGTCACAATGTAGAGATCCGCATCCTCCGACAATCCCTTGAGCGCCTCATCGACTCCGGGATACAAATGGTCAAGCAGCAGGTATTCCCAACTTTCGATCTGCGCCATCCATTGGCGAAGGAAATTCGAGATCGCTTCGGTCGACCATCCAGCACGTTCCAGGAGCCACTGGTTTGATCGGTAGGCTCTTTTCTCTTCCCAGTATGCTTCGAAGGTGGTGTCCAGCCCCGAGAGCACGAGAAAGAGACGGTGAAGCCTTGTTCGGGAATCGATCAGGGTTCCGTCGAGATCGAGAAATATCTTCATTGATTGAGTTTCAGCTGTCGCCGGAGGTATTCGATTTCCGAGGCAAGCCCCTCTTCGAAACTTATCCGCTCGGGGCCGAAGCGCGCCACCATGCGGCGATTGTCAAAACGGGTGCTGATGCCTGGGCGATCTCCCACTTCGGCGATAGCCAGGCTACTTTCGCAAAGCCGGAGGATGGTCTCGATTGTCGAACGAATCGAGATCTCGGAAGAAGAGACCAGATTGCAGCAGGAGCTTCCCGCATCATTCGCGCTTCCGAGCGAAGAGAGAATCATCCGGCAGATGTCTTCCACATGAATGAACGATCTCAACTCCGAGCCATCCGTGCGCAGCTTTGGGGCGATTCCGCGAAGGCAATTGAGAATCGTGGTGGGAATCAATTTTTGATAAGTTTCCTCGCCAGGCCCATAGACATGACCGATCCGAAGACTCTCCAGTTCACTACCGGATTCGGCGCACCAGTGCCTCAACAGGTGCTCACCATAGAGTTTCGAGGCGCCATAGAGACTTGGCGGATCAGGTAGCGTTTCTTCGTTCACCTCATCCCCGTCGAATCGGTAAACGTCCAAGGTACTGGCATATATGATTTTTCGCGGTGGGGTGGGCAACGCGCTGAGCAGATTGGCCGTTTCCGTGATGTTGGAGTTGCAGGGGGCCAGGAGATTGGCAAGGGAGCCGGCCTTAGGAGTGTAGGCTCCCAGATGGATCAACGAGTCGAGGGTATCTCCGTCCACTAAGCGCTCCAAATCGGACGGAAAACCTTCCGCTTTGCGGTTCACACATCGGAAGCCTTCGATCTCGATTGAAGTGATCAGAATCGCATCCAACCCTGCCGCCGCCGTTTGACGAATCAGATGGGAACCGATAAATCCCGAAGCGCCGGTTATCAAAGTCTTACCCATCGGAGTCGAGAAAGTTCATCCCATCCCGCATCCCCTTTTCAGTGGTCAACATCGGGGGCGTGTCCATGCCCCTGAGCCAGAGAAGCCCATCAGGGAGAGGATTGATTTTGCGGTCAAGACTGGGGAAGGTCTCGTGGAGGATGATGTCCTTGAAGATCTTGGGCATGTTTAGCCCGGCCTCGGTGAAAAACCGGATGGTCGTGAAAAAGCGGGAGATGTTGATCTCCGTGGGATTGGGAAACCCGTCAGAATCGTAGGTCATGTCGACCCCATAGATCCCGTGAGGTTCGGAATCGATGGCAAGGATCGAGTCCATTGCGACTCGGTCAACGGTTTCGTCGGAAATGGTTTGCCCGACTTTGGTTACTCCTGTGACTCCTGATACGGTGCGATTTCCGTGAGTCCAGCCGAGCCGTTTGCGAGTTTGGGCCACCACCAACTCGCCGCGGTACCAGATCGATTGCCAGGTGACGGAATCCCGGGTCAGCATTCCTGCGGCGGAGAATTCGCCCCAGCCACGGTAGTTTTCGATCCAGCGTCGGGCGAACTCAAAGTCTGCAGTGGGGAGCGCTCCTTTGCCCCCTCCTCCGATTGAGGTTGCACGAAGCCAGATCTTACCTTCATCGTCGGCGAGGGTGTTGAAGGCTGACTTGAGATCGTTGATATCATGCAGTAGAATATTCTCGGGTACGCGGACTCCGGATGCTTTCCATTTCAGGTAAGACTTGTGCTTGTGGACGCAGCAATCAATCGTGTCGTGGGAAGGCATGTAAAGAGTCGTGCCCGTCGCCAGGATTGTCTCTCTCATCAGGGATGCATGGTAGATTTCCAGATCGTTCTGAAAATGAATCAAGTCTGGCACCTCTAGGGCCAGCAGTTTCATGAGCGTCTGCGCATAGTGGGGAGAGTCGGCATAGGGCACCACATGCCTGCGGATGGCGGCGGAAAGAGCGAGATCGGTGGGCTCGCTACCCATGCCTATGATCGTGTCACCCCAATCACATTGTTGCATGGATCGGATGACCCCTTCGGAGGGGGCGCCGCCGGCACCCGCGATGATGACTTTTGCCAAGGTAGGATTGGGTTTTGATGAGAGGGGCAGAGTTGCGGATCAAATGCCGTATCCGAGCAACTGAAGGTCTGCAGCATACCAAGCCTTCAGGCGCTCGGTTCGGGCGGACGTATAGGGGAATCCGGTCTCCGTCTTCGGGCTGGCATTGAATCGCGGCAACGTCAACTCTTCCAGTCCGAAGACACCTTGGAGAAAAGTCTGAAAACGGGAAATCTGCTTTCGGCGGAAGGGATGCCGGACGAAGGCGAATCGAAAAAAGTTAGCGGCTTCGTTTCGTCTGTCGAAAATGTCAGCTTCGCGATGAAGCTCGAACACAGTCTTCTCCAATCTCAGGATCATTGACATGAAAGTGGAGCAGGCGGCCTTGGGAACCTGAAGATAGGCCAAATCACGTTTGCCGGCAATAAAGAAGGTCGGCTCGGTGGGCATCCAATTCTCCCCAGGGCACAAAATGGCAGTGTTCAGGTCTAGTGAGAGCGCCGAAGGAGCGTTGAAGGTCATGGTTGTTTCAGTTGTGAGAGGAGTCATGGGGCCGAGGCTTCGGAAACCGACGAGGCAAGTTTAGTGGGCGTAGTCGTAGAGTGATAGAGAGCCTCCTGCGATCCGAAAATAATCGTCCGCCTGTTTTTGAGTGAAGTAAGAGCGCCAATCCCCGACTTTGCCGTGCCGGTAAAAACTTCCAGGAGATTCCTCGAAGCCTGGCTTCAGGGAACCCTCCAAAGGAGGGGCTGCCTCAGGTTCGGCTCCCAGAAACTCGAAAAGCTCGCGGGTGATTCTCTCAGGATCCTGGTGCAGATTCTCGTAGCGGACCACGCGAATGCGATCCGCCCCGAGTATCTGTTCCGCTCCATGATCTGCTGCCACGATTTCTGACCACATTTCGGCACCGTGGCGAAGCAGCTCCTCATCCTCAAGCAAGAGTTCTGGATGGGACTTGAAATAGCTGCGGTCCGCGACAAAGGCCGGGCGATGACTGGCGAGCTGAGGGAATCGATCCTCCACCGTCCAACCGTGAGCCGCCTCTAGTTCGGAATTTGCCACATTGAGGAAATGAAAAGCCATGCTCACCAGTACGTCTCTACCGTCCCTGACCACAGAGATATATTTCGCGTCTGAAATGGTGATTGGATCGATGGAATGCGGAGTGCGGTCTCCGATGAATCTGGTGCTTTGCTCCCTGATCTGCCGGGCGAGAGCCAGCTTGAACGCGGATTCGTAGGGGTGGCGGAGAAAGGGCTCAATTGGGAGCAGATTTTCGTGCCGACCCTCCAGATACGAAAGTCCATCCCGCCATGGACCAACCAAGCGCTGAAGGTGAAACTCTCCGTAGCACTCAATTTCGGGATGCCTTGAAAGCAGCGAGTCAAGCCAGTTGGTGCCGGAGCGCATGCAACCGCGGAGACCGAAATAACGAAGGTCGGTTCGGGCCAATGTCTTCTTCGCGAAATTTTCCTCCGGTTCCAAGGGATTGAGGGCATTCCCGACCACTGCCTCCAACATACGGCAGCGGTCACGATACTTGTCGCGCTCCTCTCTCGTTCTATTGAGAGCTTCACGGCATTCGTCAACTCGTGCTCTCTTTGTCAGGGGAAATTTCATGAAGGAACTCGAGACGAAACGGGGGGGAGTCAGATGACGAGTGCGCCGAGGATTCGATCATCTCTTTCAGCGAGACCATCGGCTCCAGTGACAGTAGTCGGGTGGGGAGAGGTTGACGTGGACACGATGATTTTATCCAAGGTTGGATGCGAGGCTGCCTCCGATGCAGTTGGAGTCGGGTCGGATTCGGAGACTACACGGAATCAAAAAAAGATCAAATTTTTGACACGGACGTAGTAGGAGTTCTGAATTTCGACCGACAAATTTGAGAGAATCGTAATGAATTGGCCGATGACCATTCTTTTTCGTTGTCTGGATTGTCTGAGCCAGTGTAGGAAGGCAAAACTCGCCTTTTGCCTACCAATTTATGAAAATTATTTAAGAAAGGTTGAACATTTATGTGGCCTGGAAAGTCCAAGAAACAAACTATTTGAGTTTTTGAAAGAAATCCCTTAGTCAACTTTTGAGCATTTTTCTGATCATGAATCGCCCAAAACATTCTCCAAAACTGCCGACGGCCTTCGCTGGAGGTCGTCCGATGGCGAATGCGTTTCGAGTTCTGATTGTGGACGATCTGCCTCAGAATCGCCAGATTCTCAGCATGATCCTTTCCCGGGTCGGATATGAGGTGGAGACGGTCAATGACGGGGCTCAGGCCCTGAGCCGGGTGATGTGCCATCCACGGCCCGATCTTATCATTTCCGATGTTGAGATGCCGGTGATGGATGGGATCGAATCGGTGAAAGCCATGCGCCAAATGCCCGATGCAATCGCTCGGATTCCTGTGGTGGCGGCCTCCGGTAGTCAGGACCCCGCGCTTCAGCGCGACATGTTGCAAGCCGGTGCGGATGCCTTCATTGCCAAACCGGTCAATGTTTCGGAGCTCCTCGAAACTGTCGGGCGGCTCATTCGTGAATCGATGGCTCACAAGCCAGAGCCGAGAGTGACCTCTTCGGTCAATCCAGCCTCGTGTTGCTGAGACAGTTTCTGACTGAACCTAAGAGGGTAAGGTCGCGGGTTTGACCCTGTTGAATCATTTGTCAGGCGCCGAATACGACCCGACAGATTGCAATCGCGGCAATGACGCCGGCGAGATCGGCGCAGAGGCCGGCGGCGAGGGCGTGGCGGGTTCGGCGAACGCCGACGCTGCCGAAATACACGGCCAAGACATAGAAAGTCGTTTCGGTCGAGCCGAACATGGTGGCTGCGGTGTATTTCAGGGAGTCAGTGATCGCGTTGTTGGTCAGCAATTCGACCAGCACACCTTGGCTACCACTGCCGGAAAGTGGCCGCATCAGGGCCATGGGTAACAGATCCGGCGGAAAGTGAACCATATCCAGCAGGGGGCGAAGCCAGCTTTTCAACAGGAACAGGGTTCCCGAATGTCGGAGAATCGCGAGAGCTGTCAGCATCGCGACGAGAAATGGCATGATGCGGACCGCGACCGAGAAGCCTTCTTTGGCGCCCTCGACGAACTCTTCGTAAACTTTGACACCGCGAATGGCGGCAAAGGCGGTGAAAAAGAAGAGAACAAAGGGAATGGCCACCACCGAGATGGCCCGCACGCCGCTGAGCCAGAATCCGGGATCTCCGGCGTCGGCTTCTTCGAGATCTGCTGATTCGGCATTTAGCTGGGCGACGACCTCGGTGAGGCCGAGTGATGACTGAATCTCCGTTCGCGTGTCAGGCGACCATTCCAGGAAAATGATCCCGGCAAACACCGCAAAGATCGCGATGATGGCCGCCTGTCCTTTCGTGCCGATGGGGCGCAATCCGGAGTTTTCGGTCGGAGAGGCGGTGGTCGTTTCCTCGGTATCGGTGACGACCTTTGTCGGATCGATTCGGAATCCAGGTAGGCGTTCGAAAAATTTAACGGCGATGATCGCGACAATGGTCGAGCAAATGGTGGCCCCCAGAGAGGTGGAAACGATGGCGTAGGGATTGGCGATGCCCTGTGCAGCGAGGAGGGCGATGGCGGTCACGGGAATGATGGTGACCGAGCTGGTATTGATCGCAAGAAAGGTGCACATGGCGTTGGAGGCGGTGCCTTTGTGCGGGTTCAGCTCGTCGAGGTGCTGCATGGCTTTGAGACCGAGCGGCGTGGCGGCATTGCCCAAGCCAAGCATGTTGGCCGCCATATTCATGATCATCGCTCCCATGGCCGGGTGATCGGTCGGCACTTCTGGGAAAAGCCGACGCATGACTGGGCGGATCCAGCGGGCGAGAATTTCGACGCAGCCGGATTTTTCAGCCAGTCGCATGATGCCCAGCCATAGCATCATCATGGCACTGAGTGGCAGGGCAATACCCATCACTCCCACTTTCACCAAGGCAAAGGTTTGCTCGACGATTCCATTCTCGCCGCCCAGTCGACCCAAGAGAGCCGCGACCAGAATCCCGATGGTAATCATCCCAAGCCATATCCAATTGAGCATGGAAGGGACTTTGGAGGAAGAGCTCTCCGAAGGAAAGCGGGAAGTGTCCTTTGGCGCGCGAGAATGACGTCGTCAGTTCCGCGCCACTTCGACTGCCACTCCCTGACGCAGACACCAGGCGAGGGCGTCCTGCTGCCCCAGATCGGCCGCTTGGCGCATCCAGATGACTGCGGCTTTGAAGTCTTCGGGAATTCCGAATCCAGATTCCAGGCAGCGACCGTAGGCATGCATGCATTCGGGATCGCCAAGTTTGGCACCAATCAGGAAAATCTCAGCGGCCCGTTTCTCGTCGCGCTTGGTGCCAATTCCTTTGGCATGGCGAACGGCGAGGTTGTAGCAGGCATGAAAGTTTTTCGCGGCCACCGCCTGCTGGAAAAGCTGGAATGCGGTTTCTTGATTGGGCTCGCAACCGATGCCCTCGGCGAAGCAGGTGCCCAACAGATCGAGGGCCCGTCCATCCCCGGTATCAGCGGCGCGCCTAATCTGAATGAGGGCCCCATGAGGATCGGGTGCGACTCCGCGGCCCTGCATCAGTGCGGTGCCGTAGTAGAGTTGCCCTTCGACATCTCCCTGATTGGCAGCGTGTTTCAGCCACTCGACGGCGGTCGGCAAGTATTCGGGGTTCTCGGAGAGGAGTAGGCCGAGTTGGCGTTGATGCCGGGCATGCCCCAGTTCGGCGGAACGGTTGAGCCAGATCAGACCGAGGGTCTTGTCGACTGGCAGGTAGTAGTCAGCCAGTGCCGCTGCGGCGACGGGATCATCTTCGGAGGTGGCGGCGATTTTGGCGGCGTTCTCGGAGGTAACCACGATGGCGGCACTGGGGTCGTCATTCAGGATGGCGTCGGTCGGATCGGCTTGCTTCAGGTAATCGGTCCGGACAAGAGGCGTAAAGGTTTCGGCCAAAGTCTGGCGTTCGACCGAGCCCGCGAACGCCACCAGCAGGTAAGTCACTCCCCAGATGAGAGCGACCAAACCGACAAGATTACTCGCACCTTTGAGCCATGACTCAGAGGACTGAGGGGCGGTAGGCTTTGCTTTGGCCACCCGGGTGGGAACGGAGAAGGTGGGGGTCGACGATTCTTCGGTGGTTTCGGTCGCCGCTGGTTTGGGATCCTCTTTCAACACTTCCTCTTCAAGAGCTGTTTCACTGGCTGTATCAGTCGCAAACCGCATGGCCTCGGATTTCTCGGCAGGAACGGAATTTTTCTCAAGGAAGGAAAAGAAGGACATGGGGCCTTCTTCGTCGGAAGCCTCCACTTTCGGTTTCTCGGTTTCCTGGGCACAGAGAAGACCCATGACCCAGTCGGGGTGCGACTCTTCTTCCGACTCTGCCTGCTCAGGGGAAGCTGTGATTAACTCCGATTCTCCGACGGGGGGCGGGGCAATCAATAGTTCAACATCTTCCTCTCTGATGTCGGTAGCTTCCGTTGGCTCTTCGGCTGCCGGAGCGGGGATCTCGGTTTTCGCCTCGGTGGTTTGAAAGCGTCCGAAGAAGAGCCGTCGCCGATTTTTTTTGGGTTCCTCGGCTGCGGGTTCGGCAGGGGCCGTTGTCTCCGAAGTCTCTCTCGGCTCCGGTGCCGTCTCGATGATGGTGGGTCGCTGATGAGCCGAGAAGGGGGCCAAGTTGAGGGGAGATTTGGCCGAAGCCGAGGTGGTGGCGATTTCCGTGTTGCCGAGGGCTGTGTAGTAGCTGGGATCCTCGATCGTTCCGAGGGATTCGATCTCTTCCAACGGGACGGTCGACTTCGGATAGGGAGTCGTCCGGGGTGAACGATAACGGGGAGGGCCGGGAATGGATGTCGCAATTTCCCCCGGATCGTCGCCAATCGTTGAAGATGAGTTCTGCTCTTCCACATCGACCGTAAACGTGGAAGCCGAAGTCACGGGAGTCTCAAAGAGAGTCACTGGTTCAGAGACCATGCCTTCGCCGAAGGCAGCCTCGACCTCACGATGATCTTCCGAGTTCTCTGCTTCTTCGGAGACGAGGTGGTCCAAGGCCTGAATGAGTGGCATCTGCAGATTCCGCGGATCGGAACTCAGTTGCAGCCGAATGTCCTCCAGAAAAGCGACGATCTTCTGGGGGAGGGAGTCAGCGGATTCCAGTGGACGATCCCATTTCAGTTTTTCGCCCGTCAGCAGATCCCAGAGAATGGGCAGGATGACAGTGGCACGTCGGCCCGGTTGTCCCTGTTTGCCTCCCTGATTGATGAAATCCATGATCGACTCGGGAAAGTCGAGGCCATCGATCAGATCGGGCGCAGTCTGATGCAGCCGTAGTCGCACGGGAAAATGCTGCCAGACATTGGCGCCGTGTTTTTGCATCAGGACATCTACGCTGGCCGGGTTTTCGTCCCCAGTGACGACATAGATGTTGCGCATGGGCAACCACCAGACCGGAGCGGCGCCGGCAGTCTTCTCCATGGCGTCAAGCGCGGACGCGATCTTGCGTGCGAGCGCCAAAGCATGGGGAAGTTTCAACAATCCGTGAGTCTGGATCAGTGTCTCCAGAGTGATCCCTTTAACCTGCTCTTCGCCGATCAACAGGCATCGCCCGTGAGCTTCAATGGCGGCGACGCCCAGTTGATTGGGGAGGCTTCGGCACCCTCGTCTCAGGGCGGTGTGATGCTGGACGAGCCAGCCTTCGCGCGGGATGGAGTCCCAGTTGGGAAACAGCTGAAATCGGATGCGCCCATGAAGTGAAGCGCGGTCGGTGGCTGCTTCAAAACGGTAGATCTCAGTCTCCGCATCAGATGAATCCCGGCGATGTTTCTGAAATTCGGAACCGGGGTTGATCGATTCAGTGCCCTGTCCTTCGGTGAGCCACTGATACAGAAAACGGTGGGGTGGGGTGATCTCGGCAACGGCTTGATCATGCTGGTTCAGCAACTGGCGCAGTGCAGAGGCAAAACCTGTGAGAGTGCGGATGCGATCATCGCTTTCGGATTCCTCCAGAGTGGCTGTGATCAGCGATCGAATTTCGGGCGAAGCGTGGCGGGCTTCGTGTCCGAAAAGATGGCCCGGAGCATTGCGGAAGAGGAAGCCGCCCATGAGGCTGTATAGCCCGAGGACGAGACGACTGACGAGGGCCGCGGGTTCCGTGGCGGCGGGAAGATGCCATCCCGCATAGTCACAAAAATGGAGTCGCAAGCCGCCATCGGACTTTGAGGAAACGTAAAGATGCCCCAATTCAAAATTATCCAGAGCCGCGGGTCGGGGGGCGGAGACAATGAGTGCTTCCAGCAGATCAAGCATCAGCTGAATGGCGGTGGACTCTGGCATCCCTCCGGTGCGCCGCAAGTAATCTCCGAGAGCCTCACCATCGACAAAACTTTCCACATAGAAGAGTTCCGTATCATCCCGCCCATGGGTTAGCACCGGCGTCATCACCGGATGCTTCAGCCGGGCGAGGGCAGTCATCTGAGCGTTGAATTCGATTTCCCGGTCGGCCTCGTCGTCTGAGGCGGCCAGCCCTTCGAAAATATGGAGTTTCGCGAGTCGATAGCGAAGGCAGTCCAGCACGAGGAAGGTGCGTTCCCCACGTCGATCGGATGTCAGTTCGGCAAGTGAGCCGTCGGCCTTTCGCACAAACCGGAAATTGGCAAACTCTGCGATGGGGGATTTGCTCGAGTTTGGCATCAAGAAAAACGGGGAAAGTGGAGGGAAAAAGAGGCAAAAACCTTCTGAACCCCCCCTTCAGAAGGCGGCTCAGCTGATTCTCGTTAAATGCATGGTAATTATGGTCATTTTCATGACCTGATGCAATTCTTTTTCACAAGGCTTGGTCGCTAATTCAAAATTATTCTCATTTTTGAAGAGAATTGAAGCCGTTCTCCTTCATTTTTTGAAAAGTCCGAGAATTTGCCTGCAAAGTGGGACAAATTTTACGACGAAGCCGGGAAGGCCGTCAGCAAAGCGAGCGTGGCTTCCCGTCGAGCAAGAAGGCGCCGAAAGAAGTTCAGCAGTAGCGGTCCTCGAGGTGATCAGCGCCGATCTGAAGAACCTCTGGAACTGGAAGAGGGAGGAGGCGGTCCGCCGCCACCATTGGTGCTGCTGCTCTCAACTGAAATATCGTGTCCGTCGGACAGTCGGGTCATGGCACCACGAATCATGTTGCCGCGTTCCTCACGGCTCATGTCGGGATATTTCTGCATGGTCTGCCGAATGTAATCACGAAACTTCTCTTTCTGAGCATCGCTGAGAGCTTGATAGCGCTCCATGTCCTCTTTGGAGGGACCGCGTCGCGGTTCTTCAGCTTTCTTGACGCCTGTATTGCTGGGACCGCTCCCACCTTTCGGGTTCTTGGGTTTGGGAGCGACGCGATCAAGTTCGAATTTTAGATCCACTTCTTCGCCCGCCACCGCAATTGTTGCGCTGATGCCATCCAGGGCTTCAGACTCGCTGACGGCGACCAGTTTCATCTGCTCGGCATTCACTTTCACGCCGCTGACGATGATGGACTTCTTGGTTTCCCGATTGTAGAGCGTCGCGACCTGTTCTCCGTCGATCTCGGCGATACCGCGAAGCGCGTAGGTTTCGGAGAGGTTGAGGGTGCGGAGAAAGGGAGAGTTCCCCATCAGCGCCTCGAAATGATTGGCCTCCAAGCTTGGTGGCAGGGCCGGGTCGACCGCTGGGACCGTCTCCTGAGCCGCACCATCGATCGAGAAAGAGAAAATCGTCAACAGCCCCAAACCAGCGAAACCAAATCGCATCTGCGCCCAAGCCAAGATCGAGGATTGAGTGGCGGCTTTCATCGGGAATTTAGGAGCGTTCCGTCAACTCGAGCTTTTCCGCTTCAGTCGGCACCGCCGGGTCGGGAGTTGTGGCGGGATCGGAATTGGGAGTCGGTTCTTCCAGAGGCGCGGCGGAATCACCAGCGCTTGGGGAAAACCAGCGCGCCACGGTGATGTCGCATTCGGCCTGCGGTTCTACCTCCTTGGAGTGTCCATCCAATTCCAGCTCGATATTCTTGATCACCTGAAATCTCTCGGGTGATTGCAAGGTCGCCAGCCAGCGGGTCAATTCTGCGGCGTCGCCCTTTACGCGGAGATTCACTGCCACCTCGTCATAGAAGGCGTTGACCACCGGCTGCAACAAACTCTGGCGCTCGATCTTGAGCTTTCGCTCCAGCAGATCGTTCTGAAGAGACTGCATTAGGTCTCCCTGGGCATTCCCCACCGAGATGCGCTGCCGAACCAATGAAGGCGGCAATCCTTGGCTGAGCCATTCCTGACGACGTTCCCAGAGGTCCTTCTCCTCCAGCCACATCTCATTTTCGGCCAGTTCGTTTTTCAATGCGGCGATTTTCTTGCTGCTGCCGCCGAGCGAACGCATGACCGCTCGCGCGGCGAAAAGATTCGCCACGATGAAGATGGACAGCAGGCAAAAGCCAAGCAGTCTTTTTTCTCTAGTTGTCAGCCCCCTCATGTTTCGGTTGACCTTGAATGGCGAAGGTCACGGTGTTGTCGCGTTCGACTTTGGGTTGCGGCATGTTCCACGCGTAGGCACGGAAAAATGGATTGCTCTCAAGATCCTCTTTCAGGCGAAAGGCCATCTGCACATCACGTGCCCGACCTTTCACATTAACCTCGCGACCGCGAGTCTGAAACTCCCGAATCACCACGCCACTGCCGGGCATGGCGCGGGTGACTTCGTTGAGTTGCACCAGCGGATAGTAGTGAAGATCAAAGCCGGGCTCGAGTTCGCGCCAGCGGGCCTCGCTTTCCTGAATGGCGGCGACCTCGGGGCGAGTCGCTTCCACCTTGGTCTCCAACTCCGAGATTTGAGCCTCCGTGCGTTGTGCATGCATCCAGAGAAAGGTGCCGATCACGACGTAGATCGCGGCCGCAACGAGAGCGCCGAAGGTGCGTTTCTTGACCGTGCTGCGACTCTGTCGGGCATTCCTGACGGCGGCCGGGAGAAATCCGTCGTCAGTTGGGGAAGCGAATGCCGTGGCTGTCTCGCTCTGAAATTCGGCTGGAATGAGGAGGGCCTTTTCGAAAGCGCTTCGCTCTGCCGCCGAGGCGGAGGCGATCTTTCCGCCAACTACCAATTCCGGGGAGTCGTGAACCAGGCCCTCGGCCTGCAGAGACATCGTGGTGAGGTTGATCTCCTGAGCGGCAGCCACATTGAGCGTTGGCTCGGCGCTCAGCACCTGGACGTGAGTCAGGAGTCCGTGGCGATTCACCGCCAAGACCAAACGGCCATGTTCCAGCCACAAGTAGAGTTTCTCCTCCGGGAGTCGGATCAGCCGCGCCGAGGGCGTGTAGCCGGCGGCTCGGTTCAGACAGAGGGCGTCAGGGAATTCATCGGAAAGCACGTCGACGCTGAGAAGCGTTTCGTTCCCTTCCTGCTCGATGATTTGAAAACGATGAGGCGTCGCTCCACCGACTCCGTGGTGAGCCAACCCACGTCTCTCGATCTGTGACTCCACCATGCTGGGGATCAGGGTGGGATCCGTCGTCGGGAGCTTTACCGCAAAGGTCGTGCTCAGCGTGGCGGGCACACCTACCAGCACGTCGGCTCCCTGATCGGCAATGTCGGCCAGTTCACGACCCTCGGCCGCGACACCGCGCCCGGACCACAGGGTCCAGCCCCGCTTCTCGTCGGGAAGGGCGATTTTTGGTCGGCTCATGGAAATTGATTTTGGAAAAGGACGATGACTCAACAGGGTTGAGCGAGAGATTCAACCCTGTTGAATCGGGTTCGTTGCGCGGCAGTATTCCGCAGGCTGGAGAAAAATGCGAACCGGAAACGTCGGGATCGACTGGCGTAGTGGCGTCATTCGTTGATTCTCGCGACGGGCGTTCCGACGCTCTTGTCATCGGCGCCTTCGGTGAGGACGATCAGACGGTAGACATAGGTGTCGCCGATAGAGGCGGTGCTTTCGATTCGGCGGGTGGCATTCTCCAGGCTGATGTCGGCGGAGACGCGGGACCATTGGTCTTCGGCCATGCCGAGCAGGACTTTGACCTCATCGAAGCTCTCGAAGCGATAGTCGTCCTCGGTGCCTTCGATGAGGTCATTTCCCGCTCGAGTTCCGACCAGACTCAGGGCAGCATCCGGGGTGCTGCCAAAAAAAGCTTCGATGAGATCTGCCGGGGCGGCATTGACGTCGATGGTGCCATCTCCATAGAGCGTGAAGTAGTCACGCCAGCGCGGTTGGACCTTGGCGACTTGATCCATGCCCCGGACCAGCAGCATCTGATCGAGATTGGTGAAGGGCTCATTCGCGGGGAAGTCGGGATATTCGAGGGTGGTATAGAAATCCGTCTCGGCCCCATTGGTGCGGGCTTCGCGATCACTATCCACCCAGTCGGCCAGTGATTCAGCGGCGGTCGCTGCCTGAGTGGCATCGAGTCCCCAGCGAATGAAGAGTTCCTGGGTGGTTTCGATGAAAAGGGGCTCGCTCAGGGTGGACACCAATATGCGTCCGCCTTCGCTGGTGATCCGCACTTCCAGCTTTCGGCCATCAGGGTATTCGCGCCTCAGCAGGGGATCACCGCGTTCGATTTTCGGATGCGAAGCCATGGCCACCCCGGATTCGGCGAGGATTTTTGCCTGAAACTTTCCGCGTTCGAGCGAACTCTCTTCCCAACTGAATTGCGAGATTTGCAGCAGAGAAACCACGATGAGACCGATGAAGGTGACGGCAAAAATCACCAGCATCAGCGCAATGCCACGCCGAGAGCCCGGGCCGGGAAAGCGACCCGAAAATTGAGAGCGTGAGAGGACGAGTTTCATCGGCTTGCTCCTCCGCCTCCCCCGGTTGCGCCGCTACCACCACCACCACCTTGGCCTCCTGCGGGTCCTCCGCCACCGCCGCCAGGGCCGCGTCCGCCTCCCGGACCTTGGCCGGGGCCTCCGGGTCCACGTCCGCCTCCTGAAGGTGGGCCTCCGCCGGGACCGCCATCCGGTCGACCGCCGGGGCGTTGCCCTCGATCGCCACGTCCATCGCCTCCTCCTCCGCCGGGTCTTTGACCACCTCCGCCTCCGCTATTGGTGGGTTGGGCGGATGAGGAGGAAGTACTGGAGCCGCTGCTGGTGGCTGCGGCCGCTTGGGCGGGAGGATTGGAGAGGTGGGAGGGCACTTCAAAGACGATACGCATGGGCGCCGGACGATAGCGATCGTCGAGGGCGAGTTCCAACAACTCGGGCATGCGTTCGGTGTCTTCCCACTGATCGATCCAGTCCCGCTGCTCGGCATCCCAGAAACGCCAACTCATCGAGGTGACATCGGCGAGGATGGGCAACCAATAGCGACCCTCTTCATCTGCCTGGAGAAAGGCATCGTCTCCGCCCGCTCTGAAGACCATGCCACTGCCATCAGTATCAGTGGGGGCAAAGTCTTCGCGGCTCACGGAGACATCGAAAAGCGGCGTGGCGTCATCGACGTCGGCAAACGCCGGGTCGCGGGACGGGTCGATCTGAGGACGCAGGCCGATGATGGTCTCGCCAGTGCCGAGATTTTTCTCGCCGAAAGTAAACGCGGACGGGGCGTCGGTGATTGTCATCTGGTAGGACTCGGTGCCGTTTTCCTCGGGCGCCGACATCTTGAGAGTGGCACCGGTGGGCAGGGATTCCACGGTTTGACGCATCAGGCTGAGAAACCGCGCGACTTGTTCATCGCGCTTGTCGTAGTCGCGGATCTCTTCGGCGGCATCGGCCGCTTTCCAGACGATTCCAAAAAGAGTGCCCGCGAGCAGGGAGAGGATCGACATGGCAATCACGATCTCGAAAAGCGAGAAGCCGCGATCCGCTTTTTGAAAACAACGATGATGACGCGCGGGAGAAGGTCTCATCGGCCTTTCTCCTCGGGTTGATAGACCGTGAGTTTCGCGGTCTCGATCTGTTCGCCGCCGGCATCGTTGAAGACGGCGGTGGCAGTGATTTCGTAGAGATCTTCCAGCGTGTCTCCGGCGAGGTTGGCGGCATTCAAAGGCTCCACCACCGTGCGATAGGTGACTTCCAAGGCCTCATCGAAACGCTCGGTGTTCATTTCATTGACTGGCCGATGTTTCATCTCGGTGAGGAGTGATTCCAACTGATACTGAATCAGTCGATCCCGCGAATAGCTGTTGGAGGTGTCGCTGATTTTTTGCAGCAGCGTGATCAGTCCGACGCCCCAAAATGCGAAAACCGTCACCGCCAGAATCACGTCCAGCAGCGCATAGCCGCCGCGTCGATGGCGCCGGGAAGCTTGGGCAGAGGAAACATGCGAACGCATTGGGGCGAAGGGGAAACGGGACGAGGGAGGAAAGATGACGGAAGAGCCGGGAAGATACAACCCTGCATCAGGCTCCCGGTTGCGGCCCGTGCTCGCGGATCACTTCGAGGAAAGGTTCCAGATAGCGCTCCGCTTTGACTTCGCCGATTCCGCGGATGCGCAACCCAGCCGCCATGGTGGTGGGGCGGAGTCGGGTCAAAAACTCGAGCGTCTGATTGCTGAAGATCACGTAGGCCGGGACCCCGCCGGCTTCTTCGGCGAGTTGATTGCGTTTGAGCCGCAGCTTTTCATAGAGGGCATCGTCGAACGCCAGTTCTTCCAGCGCCATGCTGGGAATCCCGCCGCTGCTGGGGGCTGATTTTGTCCGACTGCTCGTGGTTGCCTGCATGCGGGCGCGATCGGGCCAGCGCAGGCGGAAGTTGCGATCGCCTCGCATCACCGCTGAACCCCGCGCGGTCAGGGTGAGCAGGGCAAAGTTGTCCCGACGTTGAGTCGCGACGAGTCCTTCGCCTTCCAAGGCTTTGAGCAGGGCATGCACGTAGGCGCTGCCTTCGGACTTGAGCAGCCCGTGGGTCGTCAGTCGATCCAGTCCGGCAGAAAGCATCTCCTGAGAACGGCTGCCGGTGAGCATGGACACGATCTTGCCCTTGCCGAAACGTCCCTCCCAGCGCTCGCCGGAATGTTTGCGCGACGCGCGCGCCACGCCGCTGAGTGCTTTCTGCACGAGCACAAACTCGGCGTCGTTGGCCGGAGGCCGCCGATCACCCTGATCCGAGTGCCGGGTGCAGATGTCGCAGCTGCCGCATTCGGCGGCATTTTTTTCGCCGAAGTAGTCGAGGATCCAAGTCTGCCGACAATCTTCGGAATAGGAAAAGCGAATCATCGATTCGATCTTCTCGTGGTCGCGCCGATTTTTTTCCTCCAAGGCGGCGCGATCAATTTCCAACTGCTCTGGCGGAATCTCCGGTCGGGTCAATCGAGTGCCGCGGACGCGCTCGCCGGGAATGTCGAAGCGGTCGAGATATCCGGCCCGTCCCAGGGTGGCGAGGGCCGAGCCGACGCTCATGTCATTCTTGGCTCCCACGGTTTCCGCCAGCTCACGGATCGGCATCATCACCTCATGCTTGTCATCGGCGAGCATTCGCAGGGTGCGATAGACATCGCAGATGGTGTCGTAGCTGGGATTGTTGCCTTCGACGAAAAACTCCTGGGTCCGGGTGTCGGCGAAATTGAACAGGAGTTCACACACTGCGGGTTCACCATCACGACCTGCGCGCCCTGCTTCCTGATAGTAAGCCTCGATGCTGCCGGGCGTTTCGAAGTGCACCACGAAGCGGACGTCGGCCCGGTCGATCCCCATGCCGAAGGCGTTGGTGGCGACGACGACATCGTGAGAGCGATCGAGAAAGGCATTCTGCGCATGCTCGCGGCTGCGGTCATCCATGCCGCCGTGATAGGCGATGACCTTGATGCCCTGAAGTGCGAGTGAGTCAGCGACTTCATCGACTTTCTTGCGGGTGGCGCAGTAGACGATGCCGGTCTTGTGCTCGCGGACGACCGC
>JAGROX010000211.1 GCA_020440025.1 Verrucomicrobiia bacterium | reverse complement strand
GAGACGCCGAATCTCGATGCCCTCGCCGCGCAAGGAATGATCTTCACCGATGCCTACTCGGCCGCTGCCAACTGCGCCCCGGCCAGGGCCAGTTTGCTGTCGGGTCAATACACTCCAAGGCACGAAATCTACAATGTGGGGACCGGGCCAAGAGGAAAAGCCGAGCACCGTCGTCTGCTTCACATTCCCGGCACCGACACACTGCGGCCCGACATCACCACTTGGGCGCAATGTCTCCAGTCCGTCGGCTATCGCACCGCGACCATGGGCAAATGGCACCTGAGCCAAGATCCGATTCCCTATGGATTCGATGTCAACGTCGGCGGCTCCCATTCCGGCGGTCCGCCCAATGGCTACTACCCGCCTCACGGGAAAGTTCCGGGTCTCAAAGATGTTCCGAAAAGCGAATACGTGACCGACACCCTCAGCCACCGAGCCGCCAAGTTCATCGACGAAAGTCGCGAAAAACCGTGGGCACTCTACCTGACCCACTTCGCCGTCCACACCCCCATCCAACCCAAGAAGGAGTTGGTCGCGAAATATCAAAACAAGAAGCCGGGAACGCTTCACCACAACGTCGACATGGCCACCATGATCCAGGCCGTCGATGACGGAGTCGGCGAAATCATCGCCAAACTGGATGAAACCGGCCAACGGGAAAACACCGTGATCGTCTTCTTCTCTGACAACGGCGGCTACGGGCCCGCCACCGACATGGATCCGCTGAAAGGCTACAAGGGCACCTACTACGAAGGCGGCATTCGCGAACCCATGTTCGTCGTCTGGCCGGGCGTGGTGAAACCCGGCAGCAAGTGCGCGGTTCCCGTATCCGGCGTCGATTTCTACCCAACCTTCTGCGAAATCACCGGAGCTGGGTTGCCCGAGCAGCCACTCGACGGCGTCAGCTTGGTGCCCTTATTGAAAGGCGATTCCCAAGTCGAAGCCGAGATGAAAAATCGCCCGCTCTTCTGGCACTTCCCCGCCTATCTCCAGAGCTACGGCGGCAAGAACGATCAAGAGCAACGCGATCCGCTGTTCCGCTCCCGCCCCTGCTCCATCGTTCGGGTGGGCCAATGGAAACTCCACGAGTATTTCGAAGACGGTGGTCTGGAACTCTACGATTTGAAGAACGACATCGGCGAAACCACCAACCTGGCTGAGTCGAATCTGGACAAAACCACCGAGCTTCACCAGATCCTCAAAACCTGGCGTCAGGAAATCGGAGCGCCGGTGCCTACCGAGCCAGATCCGAAATTCGATGCCAAGGTCGAAGCCGCGGCGATCGCAAAAGCAGGTAGGTGAAATTCCGACCACATTCAACAGGGTTCAGCCCCGCGCACTACCCTGTTAGATCAGCTTGATTCTGAAAGTGCCGGAGGCACGCCGCATCGATAGCCGGTGGTGATGCCAGTTCAATGACATCACTTGGTGCCAACTCACGTTTTCGATCACAAGCAGACATCGATGACCGACAACAGGAGGAGCTTCTTCCGCCACGGTGTCGAGAAAGACCTGGAAGACTTCGCAGTTGCAGTAAGGGACGGTCAAGCTCACAAGCCTCAGGTTTTTGGGGCGATCGCTCCAATCACGTTCTACCCGACGTGTTTTCTAAAGTAGCCCAAAGTGACACGGTCTCGGATCGCCTTCAAATCCTGATTCATCGTTCGAATTCACCCACCCACCGACTTAGGGATTCAACAGAGATGCCAACACCTGATCGGCCGCGTCATCCGAAGCGATATCGCCCGCCACCAAGATCCGACGATCCGCTTCGTCGGCGGTTGGCACTTCGAACGCCGCTTTTAGTTTTCGATAGACCGCATAGTCAGCATCACTTTCGGCATCGGGGTCATTCGCCCGATGATTCAGCCTGGCCGCCACCGTTTCTTCTCGTGCCTCCACCACAAGAATCGCCAAACGGGCTCCGACGGATCGGGCGGCACTGAGGATCAGGGAGCGCTCCTCTTTCTCTCGCGAATTGGCATCGAGCACCACCACGCACGAGGCCGACGACGCCTCGACCGCCCGCGCTCTCAGTTCGTCATAGGTTCGACGGGAAAACTCGGGCGTGTAGAACTCCGCCGACAGGGACTCGGTCGCGTCACCGCCTGCCAGTTCCTTGCGAACTCGATCCGTCGACAACACCGGCCAGGCTCCCGCCGCGGAGCGATTCAAGGCATCAGCGATACTGGATTTCCCCGAGGCGGGCAATCCGCAGAACAGCAGCCACCAAGGTCCATCTTCCTCAATCGCCGAAGCAACCGCCAGTCGCAGGTATCGTCTCGCCGTCTCCCGGGATTCTGCGCGGTCTTCTTCCTGCAACTCGGTCTCGCTCGACGCGATCGCCGCCACCTTGGCCCTCACCATCGCCCGATAGCGTAGGAGCGGCGGCATCAGATCCCGAATGCCATCGTCACCACTCGCCGCGATCACCGCATTCAGATAGGCCGCCGCCAGTTCGGCGTGTCCCCGATAGCGAAGATCCATCACCAGAAAGGCATGTTCCGTGGCCACGTCGCCGCAACGGAAAGCGGGATTGAANNNNTCGATGCAGTCGTAGATCGCCAGCGGATCAGTGAGACAGATATTGCGGGCATGCAGATCGCCATGCCCATCGACGACTTTTCCAGACTGCGCTCGCTCCTGCAGGGTGGGCAACCAATGTTCGAAGTCCCGGCGCGTGCGTTGCTCCAGCGCAGAATGCAGTTCTGACGGAAAAGCCGTTCCCACCGCCTGCCGAGTTTCCTCGAAGTTCGCCAACGCAAAATCGCGCAGCTTGTCAGGCGATCCGTTTTCGCTGACCTCCGGCCCGCGATCCGCCTCTCGATGAAACGCTGACATCCGCTTCGCGATTGCCTCGATATCCGCCACGGAAACGGCGTCATCCTTCAGCATCACATCCAGCATCCGATTCGCTGGCAGTCGTCGCATTACCAGCGCATAATCGACGATCTCACCCGCCGCGTCATTAAACGCCAGTGCCCCCTCCGAGTTCCGACGCAACGCCACCACATTGCGATACATCTCGGGACAGAGTCGACGATTCAGACGCAGTTCTTCTTCGCAAAAATGGTGCCGCTTCTCCAGGGTCGAAAAATCGGCAAAGGGAAGACGAATCGATTTCTTCAGTTTGTAAGCAGAATCGCCCACCAGACAGACCACCGACAAATGCGTTTGCAGGATCTCCACCGCTTCCGGCCGCTCCGGATACAAGGCAGGATCTCGCAGTTGCTCGATTCGTTCAGGGTCCATCAGCGGTTTACCTCATCAAACAGGGCATGTGCCTTGCTGATGATACGCTCTTCCAGCTCCGGTTTCCACGGGCGACTCACCGCCTCGTAGCCGCCCTCTTCCAACACCCGTTTGCTCGGAATGTAACCGCTGTAGACATTCGAATACCCCGCAACCCAGATCGCGGGTCCTCGGTCGCCCAGTTCCTTCTTCAGCCGCAGCGAATAATCGACCACCACCTCGGTGCCGAGCGCAATCAACGACAGGCCGTCACCGAACTGCAACACCTGCACCGGATAGGAAAACGGCTCGCGCTTAGACTCTTCGGTGAATTCGAGCTCAACGGTTTCAAAGATCGACTTCATCGGTCCGCTCAGTTTTCGCTGGTGGAAAAAAGCCGACTGATTCGTCTCCAACGCCGCCTCCACCGCCGTCGCCAGGGTTCGGCCATGCCGTTGGGCAAAGTAGAGCATGCTGCGCGGATAGGGATTCTGATCGCCGCTGCAATTGTTCATGAACATCGCAGTGACTCCGGGGTGATCGGCCTCAAAATACTCCTGGGCATAACCGGCATAATCACCGAGCCACTTCATGAAACCCATGGTGGTATTGTGACAGGAATAACCAAAGAGCACCGTCTTCAGATTGCCCTCGGCGTCATCCACTCTCAGGACGGGCACGGTATGGTCGACCACTCCCTCTGGGTTGGGATGATTCCGAAAACCCTGCGGGGTCGGTGTCCGCCGATTCATCGCAAAGCCACACTTGGCCGAGGCATAGCTCAAATTCGCCGGCTCCATCGTATCGATCGCCTCACCGATGATGCGGACGATCTCCCCAGACAGAAACTCGAAGTAATCCCGCGTATCATCGCGTCCATAGGAAGGGCCACAATGGGTGTGCGAGGCGTTCATCAACAGCGCCTGAGGCGGCAGACCGTATTTTGCCTCGACCTTGGTGGCCACGTCTTCTCGCAGCGTCGCGAGAATGCCGATCAGGTCCGTGGTCACGATGACCACGCGATTGCCATCGGCGTCCTCGATTGCCAGCGCCTTGGCAAACAAATCCTGCTCCGTGCCCTCAGAGGGATTGTCCTTTCGTCCCGCATAGCCCGACATCGGCATTGGCCGAGATGGCGTGATCTTCGCTGTGGCCGCACCGGCTTTCCATTCGGAGGTTGTGGCGGCCTCAGCGGTCTTGGCGGTCTCGGCCCGGGTCGCCGAAAAGAACCCGCTGATCACCATCAGAAGGGAGAGAAGAACGATCGACGCCGTTGCCAGTTTGCGGGAGTATTTCATTCCCTCATTAGAGCCACTTTGCAGGCAACCCGCCAATGACGCAAAGCCGCCTATTCTCTCAAGCGCCGCAAATTTTCCTCACCGCCGCGACCAATCCGGGGATGTCGTGCGGCTTGGCTTCGATGTCGACTTTGTGTCCGTGTTTGCGCACGGCATCCGACGTGATCGGTCCGATGCTGGCGATCTTGATTCCTTTGGGTAGTTCCAAGCCCATCTCGAAAAAGCAATCGACGGTCGAGGAACTGGTGAAGGTAATGACGTCGGCCCCTTCCTCGCGGAAACGGGCCACGGCGCCGGTGGGATCATCGGTCTCGGGCACCGTGCAGTAGGCAATGCCTTCGTCGAGCAGGACGGCGGCATCAATGAGGCGCTCGGCCAGCACTTCGCGGGCTCCATCGGCGCGGGGCCAGAACATGGTCAGGTTTTCGAGACTGCCGATCTGCGTTTCAAAGGCATCGGCCAAGGATTCCGCAACCGCAGTTTCAGGCACCAAATCGGCTTCGAGGCGATGCGCTTTCAGTCTCTGCACGGTTCCCGGTCCAATCGCGGCGATGCGCGCCCCACCAATCGAACGGATATCGGTGAACAGCTTGTCGTACATCTCGAAGTAGTAATCGACCGCATTCGGACTGGTGAAAATGATCCATTCGTAGCGATGGGAATCCTTCACCATCTCGGCAAAGGCCCGCAGCTCGGCGCCCTCGGAAGATTGAATCCGGATGGTCGGCATCTCGAGAACATCGGCACCGAGGTCCCGCAACTCACGACTGAGTCCACCGACCTGCGAACGGGTCCGGGTGACGACGACGCGCTTGCCGAACAGCGGCCGATTCTCGAACCAGTTCAGTTCCTTGCGCAATCCGACCACGCCACCGATCACGGCCACGGCGGGCGCTTTGAACCCAGCCTTCTCGACCACATCGGCGATCGTTTTGACCGTTCCCGTCACCGTCTGCTGCTGTCCCGTCGTCGCCCAGCGAACCAGGGCCATCGGCGTCTTCGGGTCGAGACCGTGTTCCTGGAGCTTGCCGGTGATGATGCGGAGTCGCTCCACACCCATCAGCATGACCTTGGTGCCGGGCGCTTTGGCAATCTGCTCGTAGTCGATCGTCGACTCTGCCTTGGTCGGATCTTCGTGACCGGTGAAAATGGTCAGTTGAGTGTTGTGAGCACGATGGGTCACCGGGATGCCCGCGTATGCCGGGCCGGCGATGGACGAGCTGATGCCGGGAACAATTTCGAAGGGTACCTTGGCCGCCACCAACTCTTGGGCTTCCTCGCCGCCACGACCGAAAACGAGCGGGTCGCCACCCTTCAATCGGGTCACGATTTTCCCCTCACGAGCCTTGTCGATGAGCAGTTGATTGATTCCTCCCTGCGGCAGGGTGTGATCCTTGGATTTCTTACCGACGTAGATTTTCTCCGCATCGGGTCGTGCCCATTTCAGGAAATCGACGTTGGAGAGATAGTCGTAGACGACGACATCGGCCAGCTCGATGCACTCGCGACCGCGCAAAGTCATGAGTCCGGGGTCACCCGGGCCAGCGCCGACGAGGTAACAGATGCCGACGTTCTTTTTCGCCGCTTTGGATCGCGTTTTTTTCTCAGGCATGGATCAGATCGTAAAGTTGGTTGGCCACCGTTTCGGGTTCGTCGGCGGGTCCGCTGAGCGCCCCTTCCAGCGGCTCGGCATCGGGGGCTTCTTCGTCGAAAACCCGCACTCGCATGGAAAGGGTCGCGCCATCGTCCTCGAAAGCGGTCAGGGCACCCACCGGCGTCTGGCATCCTGCCTGGAGGCGATGCAAAAAATGGCGCTCGGCGGTGACGCGGGTAAAGGTCGGCGCGTGATTGATGAGCGCGCAGATCTCGGCGGCTGCGGCGTTCGTTTTCAATGACTCGATTGCCACGGCACCTTGACCGGCGGCGGGAAGAAATTTCTCGGAGTCCAGTAAAGCGGCGTAAACCGTGTGTCCCTCGAAGTCAAAACTCGCGAGCGTCTCGCCGCCGACCGGGAGAATCCCGAGTCTCTCCAGGCCGGCCCGCGCCAGCATGATGCCGTCCCACTCGGGAGTGTCGATCAACTTGCGCACCCGGGTCGGCACGTTGCCGCGAATATCGACCGCCTCGACATCTGGTCGCAGCCAAGTGAGTTGCCGGGCCCGCCGCACCGAACTGGTGGCCACGGTACCACGATCCAACAGGGTCAGGTCGTCGACTGAAGAGGGTTGAATGGGCTCGCGAGTCAGCAACACATCTTCGATCGGAGCGCGCTCCAGGGTGGAGATGAGGCAAAACTCCGGTCCCAACTCGGTGGGCACATCTTTGAGACTGTGAACGGCGACATCGATCTCACCGGCAAGGAGTGCTTCCTCGAGTTCCTTGGTGAAAATGCCCTTATCGACAATGGGCTGATCGCCTTGGGAAAACTCGCTCAGTTTCAGATCGGGACGCTTGTCACCGATGGTGCGAATGATCTTGATCTCGATCTCGCCCGCAAATCCGGCGGCCCGCAACTCGGACTCGACCATGCGGACCTGGGTTAGCGCGAGATCACTGCCACGGGAGCCGAGAACTATTTTCTGGGGAGAGTCGCTCATCAGTCTGGTAGTCTTTCAGGAAGGGATCGAAGAATCAGAGGAGCCGTTTTGGGAGCGGTCAGGGGCAAGTGCCTCGATGCCCTTCTCTTCAATGTGTCTTTCGATCAGGTTCTCGCAAATCGCGATCTGTTTTTCCCGCTCGATCCGGGCAACCTGCGCGGTGCGCTCCAGATCATCGATGTCGTAGAGATAGACGTTGTCGATCTCATTGACCGCTGGCTCGATGTCACGCGGCACGGCGATGTCGATGAGGAAAAGGGAACGCCCCCCGCGCTTGGGAATGACTTTTTCGATCATCTCGGGAACAATGATGGCATGCGGTGCCGAGGTCGAACTGACGACGATGTCGACCTTGGAGAGGACGCCTTCCCAGTCATCGAAGCGCACCGCTTCGCCTTTGAGTTCGCGGGCGAGTTCCTCCGCTTTGTCAAAGGAGCGGTTCGACACGATGATACTGCTGGCCCCGCGAGAGAGCAGGCTCTGGGCGGTCTGGCGACTCATCTCGCCGGCCCCGATGACCATGACTTTACAGCCTTTGAGCTGACCAAAGATCTTCTCGGCCAGGTCGACCGCCACCGAACCGACCGAGGTGGAGCCATGCTGAATATGGGTGCCGGTCCGGACGAGCTTTCCGACGCGAAAACTCTGCTGAAAGAGCTTGTTCATTCGACGGGCGGTGACGCTGGCGGCGAGGGCGAGATGATAGGCTTTCTTGACCTGACCGAAAATCTCGGTTTCGCCGAGGACCATGCTGTCGAGGCCACCCGCCACATGAAAGAGGTGCCGAGCCACGCCCTCGTCTTCCAGATGATAAAACTCGACCATGTCAGGGGAATCGATGCGGAAGTGATCCACGAGATAGCGACCGAGTTGATCGAAGGCCAGCGAATGATCCTCGGCGGCAGCATAGATTTCGACGCGATTGCAGGTTGAGAGCACCACGGTTTCCTTCACCGTTCCCAGCCCCGTAATTTCGTGTAGTCGCTGCGCGATCTCGCCTTCCGGGAAAGCGAGACGCTCCCGGATTTCTACCGGGGCGGTCTTGTAGTTGACTCCGAGACAAAGAATACTCACAACGAGACAGAAGATGCGGGAAAAAACGGAGTCAGTCGCTCAGAGCGCGGCGAGCAGCGCAAGCGGCAGTAGGAAAACGGCGATAACTCCCAGCGCAATGCGTTTGGGAGTCGACTTCCCCGAAAAATGCCAGCCGAGCAAGCAGAGATAGCCGACCCACACGGCGATGGCCATGGTGAAGTGTTTCGAGTTCGGATCGGTCTCCTGCACAAAGGCGGCGGCAATTCCGATCGTTAGCAGGATCTGCCCGATCACGATGAGTCGGATGATGGCCTCCATCAGGTAGCGAATGGGCGGAAGCTGGTAAAACAGCGCCCCGAGATGGTGCTTTTTCAGCTGTCGATCCTGCACCAGATACATGACCCCGGCGATGCCAGC
Organism: Verrucomicrobiia bacterium; assembly: GCA_020440025.1. Taxonomy (GTDB): domain Bacteria; phylum Verrucomicrobiota; class Verrucomicrobiia; order Verrucomicrobiales; family DEV007; genus JAEUHH01. Next base: position 31,666 of record JAGROX010000211.1, on the reverse strand, counting down.
GAGAGCGAAGGCACCAAAGGACAGCAGCGCGACCGAAATGTGGAGTTCATGCCAAGGATCGACCTTCTCCACCGGACGAGCGCCCGGATCGCCGGTGATCAGCAAAATCAGCGCTATGGTCTGAAACACGAACACCATCGGCTCGGTGAACATGCCCAGCAGCGAGAGTCGAAAAGCCCGCCCCACGAGGAAGTAGAGAATGATGGTACTCCAACACAAAAAAATGAGAATTTCGGCTCCGTTGGTCACCGGACAACGACCGTGCAATTGGCTCCGCAAATAGAGAACCAAGGACTGGAGGACAAAGCCTGCAGCGACCACGCCAAAGGTCAGCCAACCGGTAGGGCGTGGTTGACCGCTCCGCAGCGCGATCATCACGTAGATGAACCCGCCCAGAAAGCACAAGGTCGATAGCGCTAGCAGCAGTTTATCCATGAAAGGAATTACGATGGTGACGGCCAGAGAGACGGGATGCCTCTGCCAGCCAATCAATCAGTCGCAGGGGGCGCGGAACCTAAGGGAGAGGCTCCCGCTTTGCAAATGGCGACAGTGCGCTTACCCGGACTCAGCTTCTATTGACCCGGAAGCCCATCCGGGGCAAAGTCAGGCCGTGGACTCAGCCGACATCGAACAACTCAACGCCGCGATCCGGGACGTGCCCGATTTCCCAAAGGAAGGCATCGTTTTCAAAGACATCACCCCTGTGCTCGGAGATCCGATGCTTTTTCGGCTGGCCATCGACGGCCTGATCGAGGCCATCGGCAGCCAGCGGGTCGACAAGATCGTAGGCATTGACGCTCGCGGCTTCATTTTTGGGGCAGCGGTGGCCGATCGCATAGGAGCCGGGCTGGTTCCCATCCGGAAAAAGGGCAAACTGCCGTGGAGAACCCGGGAGATGAGCTACGCCTTGGAATACGGCGAAGCCACCGTGCAGATTCATGAAGACGCGATCCGCGAGGGTGAGAACATCCTCCTCGTCGATGACCTTCTCGCCACCGGCGGAACGGCGGCTGCGGCGCTGCATCTGGTGAAACAGCAGGGCGCCAACATCATCGGAGCCGCCTTTTTCATCGAACTCGATTTCCTCGACGGTCGTGCCGCCCTTGAGCAGGCCGTCAGCGGAGTTCCGATCACGGCGCTATTGAATTACTGAGACGAGGTCGGATAGGAGCGTGATCCGGTCGGCTTTCCGCTTCCTCGATTCGTCCAGCTTCTCCAAACTTACCTCGTCCCGCCTTCGTCGAGGTGGACGTGAAGGATTCTGCGAATCTCTTCCACGGATTGGGGATGGTGGGCAATGTCACCGTGTTTGCAGGGAACCACCACCTCTGAGACAGCCTCTATCAGGTGACTGGACCAGTAGGGCACCATTTTGTCATTGCTCTCCGAAAGTGGTCCATCACCCACTTTACCCACGATGGAGTGGATCGTGAGATCCCGTGAGAAGGGCAGCCGGGACACGGTACGGAGAATGGGAGAGTGAGCATGAAGGTCATCCACGCTGGTCGGTGGAGATGCCACAAACTGCCGGGCGAGCTCAGTCATCCCCTCCACCTCTACAACCTGACCATCCGTGACCAGAGAAAGCGGATAACGAATCAAACGGCTACCGAGCGTCGCCAATTTCTTGTCGGCGACATCGGTTCCCTGATGAGGAGTGACCAGAAATACCACCCGGTGAATATCGGGATTAGAGTCAAAGTGAAGAAGATGGTTTAGAGCCTCCTTCTCGCTCTCTGGCAAGGGGACCTCCGCCAACGGTCGATCTACGAATAGTTCCCGGAGCGAATCTCCGCTCTGGCGAACTTGCAGACTCGAAACCAGTCCGCCGAAACTTTTCCCGATGAGAACAGTTTCACCGCGGGAATCGCTGAACTCAGTGTGATTCCGAAATCGGGCCATTTCATGGCGCAGCATCGCTCCGCAGTAGAGAGCTGGCAGTCCGCTGGGATATCGGAAGAGCAGAAACTGAAAATTCTCTCGTATCTCCGGATCGGCGCGCAGCTCATTGACCGCGGGAATCCAGACTGCGGGAGTCTTCGACAATCCGTGAACCAGGATCACGGGAATCTTGTCTTTTCGGTAGGGCTCCAACTGAAATATCCCAGCCTTGGAAAGATATTCGGCTGGTCGCAACATGCTCTTCACCCCGAGATTCTTGGTCGGCCGAAGCGTTGTCAACAAGGCCAGTGGAGCCGTCAAATCGGATGCGAGGTTCACTTGGATTCCATCAAGCGTGACCGTGTTTCGGACGAGAGTATCGTGAAGAGCCAACTCAACCTTTCCACCCAGTTCGTGCCCAGAATCTGATCGATCAAACGCCAACGTCGCCGTCACTGGTAGCGCCATCCCAAAGTCAGGAAGGAAGGGTTCTTTTTCCAACTGATCCTGCCGGAAGTTACGATGTCCCACCAGAGATCCACCGACGCCGAGTTCAACTTCCCGATGCTCATATCCTCGAATCTCGAGATACTCGGCCACCTTGAGTTCATCAAAATAGGACGGATCGACCACCTCGTCGTCGCCCGGGGCAATCGAAAGTTGATAGTCTCCCAGAGGACCGGGAACAGAAATGCTCGACGATGAGGAAGGTGATGATGAATGGCTGAGTTCAAAAATCAGTTCACCGCAGAGACCACTGGCATGATTGTATAGCGCAAGCAGCGTCTCGCCATGCTCCGTTGACGAAGGAGACAGCGCCGAAGATAACGTAATCTGGGCAACTGCCAGATACCAGCCCATGGCCGACTCGATCTGCCCCGCCGTCGCCAAGGCAGCAGCGCGATCACAGAGAAGCTCGGCAAGAATCAACTTTTCAGCGTCATGAGAAGTCTCATCCAACTCGGCGTAGAGGTGTTGAACGACTTCCTCGGGAGCTTCGCGGTAGCGCTGCTTCAATCCCTTCGATGCAAGCCAGGCACGAGTCGGTTCAGAGAGTCTCGATTCATTGAGCAGATCCCGAACGACCGGATCTGCGGCAACCGGTTTTGATTTTTCTACCAATCCGGGCGACTGGCACCCCACCACCCCGAGAGACCAGGCTAGAATCGCGACCGCGATCAATCCTGAGAGATTGAGATGATCACTCCAGCGACTTGCCCTCTGTTCGATGAACGCCATTGATCGACTCTGTCGAGCCTCGGTTAATGAAGATCAAACAGTTGATGAAAGGGATGCAAATGCGAGAGAACACCCCGTTCCTTCAACTCTTTCTCCGCCGCGGCCTCCTGCCGAGGTCGATCAGGATCACCTGCCTTGTGGAAGTTTTCCGAGACTTCCTGATCCAATACAAACACCTTCGGCAGGTCTTTCAGAAAAGGTGCCTGCGTTCGACTCAGCTCGGCAACCGCCTCCTCACGCATCGATCGGATCAAATCATGATACGAAGGATCAAGAGCGAGATTCGTCAACTCTTCGGGATCTTTCTCCAGATCATAGAACTCTTCGATTTCATTGCGTTCCAGTGTCCGGATGTATTTGTAGGAACCTTTCGAGAAGGAAATCCACCAAGGGATCCCCTGAATGTGTTTGATCAGTTTGGGGAGATGTCGGGTATCGTCTCCCCACTCGATTCCCGTCAAAGCGAGCAAGGTCCCATGATCCCACGTCTCCAAGTCGGGATCAGCGAGCAATGCGCTGAAGTCGTGCCCGTGCATGAACCAAGGCTCGGGAGTTTCTGATTTGGCCAACAAGGTTGAGACAATATCGGAGCCAGTGACGGGTTGATGGCATACGGAATCTTCCGGAATGTTTCCGGGATGCCTGAAGATCAGCGGCGGGCGAATGTTGGCATCGTAGGGTGCCATCTTGGTGGCAAAACCATGTTGCCCAAAGGCAAATCCCTGATCGGCAGTAAACACCACCAGCGTTTCCTCTCCTTGGCCGCTCTCATCCAGAGCCTTGATGAGCCTCCCAAGATTGTCATCCAACGATTTGATCGTCTGTTGATACTGACGATTCCAATCGGAGAGATCCTCACCAAATCGGCAAACGGTGCTTCCCTTCGGGGTATGAAACTCTTTCAACTTGGGCCTTCCATCATCCCCCCGCTCCCAGGTATTCACTTTCTGCATGTAGCGAGGTTTGCCCGATCGAGGAGGAAAAACGTCCGCAGGAGCCGGAGTAAAAGTCTCGGGAAAACTGCCGCTATCTCTCTCCGCAGGAACAAAAGGGCCATGAGAAGCCCCATAACAAAGCCAGAGAAACCATGGTTTGTCTGGAGAGCGATTCTTCCCCTGGATATAATCGATCGCCCAGTCCGTATAAAAATCGGTGGGATATCCGTCGATCAATTCAGCCTCACCTCCGTCGGTTTCGATCAATTGAGCTTCGTAGTAGGCATGCGCATTGTGAGGATGCTTGCAGCGATTCCATACTCGTTGATGATCCCACGCCTCACCCCAACCGGCTTCCTCACCAATATGCCACTTTCCGATCATCGCGGTTTGGTATCCATTCCGCCTCAAGGCCGATGGCCACAATGGCATCTTCTCTGGGTCGTACTTTGCCGCAGGATACTTTAGCAGGTCCAATTTCATGGACTCATTGCCATACTGCTGGCGCCCCGTCATCAGGGTCACTCTCGAGGCCATGCACCAAGTGCCAACGTAACCTCGAGTGAATTTCATTCCTTCGCTCGCCAAGGCATCAATTCCCGGTGTTTTCGCCCAGGGATAACTGCCGGGAAAGCAGCTCACATTTCGATAGCTGACATCATCCGCCAGAACGAAAAGGATGTTGGGCCTATCAGCGGCAGAGACCCCGCTCAGAAAACTGACAAACAGCCCGATTCCGATCAGATTCAAATTGGCAGAGAAATTCATCGTCTCCAAAGTAAAGTTCGAATGTGCGGTCTGGTGACCAGCCCTTTCTAACGAGCCTCATTCGCGGCCACTAGAAATCGTTGATACGAACGGTGCAAGGGAAGGCCAAACTCTCACTCAAATATCACTCGCGAAATCAACAATGACGCACTTCAAATGCTGAGAGACATCACGGTCAGGTTCCACATATGAGGCTCAGCTTCTGCATATTCATTGAAGTGCAGCAACCCGTCATCATTACGATCGATTTTTCCAAAATGATTGGTGTAGTCGACATGCTCCTCCATGTAGAGAACTGCCTCGTTCACAGCGATATGACCGTCTGCATCCTTGTCTATTCGGTTGAAATGCGCATCGGAATCTGCTGAAGAGGGATGACTGGCGTCCCACTCATCAGCGGAAATGCGATTATCTCCATTCAGATCATAGGTCGCCAACAGACGTCGATGCGAGAACTCCGCAATCTCAGCTTTGGTGAGCTGACCATCTCGATTCAGATCAGTCGAATCGAACAGTACCTTGGCGTGTCCGAGCGGTTGCCGATGGGCACATCCGGTAGCAACCACCAGAAAAATTCCGGCAATGAAGAGGGAGAAGATGAACTTGCTCATGGTGGTCAAATATTGAGTGGTAGAAATCGATCCCATCGGCTCCAAAATAGGAAGGAACGCAGGGATCAACAAGCAAATACGTCGAATCCCGGGAATTGGTTCAACACCATTTCCTGTTGCATGAATTGATCAGGGCCGATCAGCTTTCGAAACGCTTCACAAGAAGTGAAGCATTGTGACCACCGAAGCCGAAGGAATTCGACAGGGCACAGTCGATCTTCACTTCGCGGGGCTGATGCGGGATGTAGTCCAGGTCGCACTCGGGATCGGGATCGTCGAGATTGATGGTCGGGGGGATCACACCTTCGATGATGGCTTTGACACAAGCCGCCAGTTCCACGCCGCCGGCGGCCCCGAGCAGGTGACCGGTCATGGATTTGGTGGAGCTGACGAGCAATCCGTTTTTCGCGTAGTCGCCAAAGGTGCGCTTGATAGCCTTGGTCTCACAGATGTCTCCGAGCGACGTCGAAGTGCCGTGAGCGTTCACGTAGTCGACATCCTCGGGATTGGCATTGCCGTGGCGGAGGGCCATTTCCATGCAGCGGCTGGCACCCTCGCCGTCGGGATGAGGCGAGGTGAGGTGATAGGCATCGGCCGAAAGTCCGTAGCCGGCGAGTTCGGCGTAGATGCGGGCGCCGCGCTTGAGGGCGTGACCAAGCTCTTCGATCACGACGACACCGGCGCCCTCACCCATGACAAATCCGCTGCGGTCTTTATCAAAGGGACGAGAGCCTTTTTCGGGCTCGTCGTTGCGAAGACAGAGCGCCTTCATATTGCCGAATCCACTGAGTCCCATGGGGGTGATGGTGGCTTCGCTGCCGCCAGCCACGAAGGCATCAGCATCGCCCATTTTGATCATCCGCCAAGCTTCGCCAATGTTGTGATTGGAGGTGGCACAGGCGGTGACGATGCACATGTTTGGACCACGCAAGCCCCACTCCATGGACACCATGCCGCTGGCGATGTTGGCGATCATCATGGGAATGGTGAACGGGGAAACCCGCGACGGGCTTTTCTGGACCAGGGCTGTATGCTGGGTCTCCAGCGTGTTGAGTCCGCCAATACCACTGCCCACCATGACGCCGACCCGAGCGGTATCGACGGCCGTCATGTCCATGCCGGAATCCGACACCGCCATCTTGGACGCTGCCATGGCGAGTTGGGTGAATCGGTCGGCCCGACGTCCATCCTTGTGATTGTTGAACCAGGGCGCGGGATCGAAGTCGACGACTTCACCGCCGATCTTGCAATCGTAGTCGGTCGTGTCCATCTGCTCGATCCGGCGAACGCCGCTGCGTCCGGCCAGCAGACTGCTCCAGAAGGTATCCAGATCGTTCCCGATCGGGGATACCACTCCCATTCCTGTAATGACGACTCTTCGATCCATATCTCTGGAAATTTTGGGAGCTAAACTCACCATGCTTGATCCCCTTTGCAAGGCCATTTGTCCCATCGCTCGGAAGTGGGAAAGAACGGCCTGCTTGGTCAGACGCGTCAGATTTCTCTGACCTTACTTCGTTCTGTCAGCGCTCCGCATCGCGGGCAGTTCATGAGGTGTTTCTCGGAACGATCTTCGAAAACGTGATCGCAGATCCCGCAGATGACGAAGTCTCTGCGACGACGACGCTCCCGACGGGTATGAAAAAGCTCGGCCGCCACCCAGACGCAAAAAAGAAATCCCAGCAATATCGCGAGATAGACGACGATAAGGTGGTCAAGTGAGACGCGGATCATGCCGATAAAAAAACGTCACCAAGTAGCCGGAAAATCCCGACCCAGTCTTTCAGATTACCATGTCATCGACCGATTTCCAACCAACCGCGTTGCCAGTCTTCATCATTCCCTGGAGCCGGACCGATCTCGGGTTCGAAGCGGAGATTCGTCCACACCGCATTCTCAAGATCCCCCAGATCAATCTCGGGAATGGTTTCTTCAGTCTTCACGGGAAGCACCGCCCGCAATTGCCCACGCCGATCCACGGCAAGGCTGAGACGCACCACTTTGCCGCTGGTCTCGAACTCCGCAAAGGCCTTGTCGAGAGCCTCCTGCTTCCGCACCGGGCGATCAGACAATCCGCCACCCAGCCGCCAATTCCTCAGGGTCGATGTGGGTAGATCCACCTTTGTCACCGGTGGCAGCACGATTCCCATGCCCTCGGCTTCCTGAGTGGCGATGCCAGTTACTGGCAATCGTCGAAACGTCAGTTCGTGGCCAGCAAAGGACGGCTGAAACTGCACGGTATAATCAGTGAGTCCGACCCGCGCCTCGGATCCCGAGGATGCCGGCCGGAGAAATACCAGGCGATCATCGATCTGCCGCATGAGGGCACTGACAGAAGGCTGGGAGGGATCGAGCACCCGGACCCGGCTGGGAATGGGCTCGACCCGGGCCGTCACCGGATAAACCACCTGAAAAAGGTAGAATCCAAAGAGGTGAACCCCGAGCGACGCGGCCAGGAAGGTGCCGATGTGAACCACCACACCTTTCGAGTTCGACCAATCAAACATGAGCCCATCCCGGCCCTGATGGCCGTTTTGAGTCGGGCTGTCTTCGGTCTTTTCCATGGCACCACGTGCGGCCAGTCAGTCAGGGAGCCACGGGTTCGCTGCCGGTGGCATAGGCGAGATCGTAGCCGTGTTTCAGAATCAAAGTCGACACCTGCATGACGGTTCCATAAGCGGCCCGCGCATCGGCCAAGAGAATCACCTGGCGGGTCTGCTCCACCCCTTGTTCCAATCGCAGTTCCAGCTCTTCCATGGTGACCCTGTCCTCATTGAAATAATATTGAATGGCCTCGCCCGGCACGATGGTGACGATGTGGGAACGCTCCACCGCAGGCAGACTGGAGTCAGAAAACGGGAGATCCACCGCAATGCCCGATTTCAGAATGAAATTCGACCCCAGCAGGAAAAAAATCAGCAAAAGCAACACGGCATCCAGCAAGGGCGCCGTGTAGAGCGGAGCGGCCCGGGTGGGCAATGACGACTGCAATTTCACTTGGACGCCAATGAAGGGCCCTTCTCATCGTCCGATGGCTCGGTCTGGCTACCGGCATTCATCAGAATAATGTCGGAACGTTGTTTGCGGAGGTCGCAGACGATGTTCACGATTTCAATACCGGCCCGCTCCATGTCATGCATGAGGGTCTTGGCATAGGACCGCAAAAAGGAATAGAGAACAAATGCCGGAATCGCAACCATGAGACCGGCGGCGGAGCTGATCAGGCTGGTGTAAACCCCTTTGGAAATCTCGGTCGCGGTAGCGTATCCCCCAGCGGCATTCACCTGAACAAAGGTATTCACCAATCCGAGAATGGTGCCAAGCAGACCGATGAGCGGAGCAACATAGGCAATGGAGAGGAGCACGGCGAGATACTTTTCCAGCTTGGGAACTTCGAGCTGGCCGCTTTCCTGCACGATTTCTTTCAACTCCGTGCGCGGTGAATCGTGACGAATCAGCGCCGAGTGAATCACACGGGCGACGGGCCCCGGAGTGCCAGCGCACTCGTGGAGCGCCTCGGCATAGTTGCGGTTGCGAACGAGATTCCGCAAGCCATGGAGCAGATCGCCGACATCGATACGGGCCCGATGAAAATGAAAATACCGCTCCAAAGAAATGGCGACTGTCAGAATGCTACAGCCCAAAAGCAGCCACATTAGGGGGCCTCCTTTTTCGATCAGATCAATCATGATGCGTTCCTTCCCTTCATTTCAAATGCCACGATCATCCCCGCGTGACAAGCAATAAACGACTCACCAACCTCCAGGGTTTTGCAGGCAGGATTCCCGCCAATCCGCTCTCAAAATGCACGCAATCTGCCTGACTACCAACGCAAAGTGCGTCAGCCGATGTCGTAGGCGTAGCCGGATTGAGACGAACTTGACGGAGGGGGTGAGTCGGAAACAGGAGGTTCTGCTGATGCCACTGCGGGTGCCGGGGCGGAAACAGGCGGCTCCCCGAGCAATCCTGCCAGAGGACCGGAAATCTGAGCGGCCTTTTCCCGAACAATGCCCGCAGGCAGAGTCAACGCCGCGACGCCGAGCAAAATGTATCGGGAACCAATCTGACGCAGGTAGATGGTGTCTTTGTCGCCGTGATGAAGACTCTCCACGATGGCAGACTCTCCGAGTTCACGAGCGAGGGAGCGCATCGCACCAAAGGCACCGGCGACCAAGGCTCCGACGGTGTCGACATCGACATCGGGACGACTGGCGACGCCGGCGATCATGCCGCCGCTGCGATCCACGATCACGGCCATGTCCAGTTCGGCTTCGGCGGCGAAGTCGCGCAGCAGATCCTCAGCCCGGTCGGCGGCATCGGCACTGACTTCAACATCATCCCAATCGAGGATCTCGTTTTCAGGGTCTGCGTTCATGGGGTTCTCTTTTCAGACAGGCGGTTGATGGTGACGAACTCAATCCAGATTTTCCGGGAAATCAAAAGATCACCATAGCGCGAAAATCCTCAGCTTCCCAGCGCAACTTCTGATGCCGGGTCTGCGGAAGTCCGAGATGGGTTCGGCGAAGGGGGGCTCGTCTGTCGCGGAGTGGAAGTGGGAATGGCCACAGAGGCAGCAGCACTCTCTTCCTCGCGCAGGACTCGCAGCCTCCGTCGATGGTGAAAATCTCTTAGCACTTTTTGAGTGACCGCGTCGAGTGTGGCAAACACGTTGTATCCGCTGTTGGCGCAGGCTAGAAACGTGGGACGAGTCACCCTGAGGGCTTCGTCCATCTCTTCCGGTCGCATCGCGTTGGGCAGGTCGCGTTTGTTGAATTGGAAAAACACCGGCATCCGATCAAAGGAACGATTCAAGGATCTCAAGGCTTCCAGAGTCGACTCCAGAGCCTCCAGATTGGCTTCCATGCGGTCTGGATCGGAATCCGCCACGAACACGATGCCATCGACACCGGTCAGGACAATGCGGCGGGTCTCGCCATAGATCTTCTGGCCTGGTACGGAGTAGAGCTGAAAGCGAGTGTCGTAGCCCGCGATCACCGTCGGATGAACCGGCAGGAAATCGAAAAACAGGGTTCGCTCCTGTTCCGTGGCGATGGACGCCATGTCGCCCCGCATCGCAGGCGCGAGCCGGTCGTGGATGTAGATCAGGTTGGTCGTCTTGCCCCCGAGCGGGGTGCCACAATAGACGATCTTGAACTGAACTTCTCGGGTGTCGTGGTTGACGACGGCCATGGCGATGTTTGGGGGTGAAAGGTGTGATGAAGAAATCGGAAATAATCAAATGGACAACCGCTCAGCTTTCCAGGCCGGAGAGACCTCGGGAAACGAGAATCAGTTTTTCCCGGACGCCCGGATCGAACTGACCTTCGGAGTGACGCACGGTGAGACAGCAGTCTCCGTGGACGAACACGCTGACGATTCCCCTTTCGGTGTGCAGGGTAAAAGTTTCGGCATTGGCCACTCCGGTGAAGCGCGCCAACTCTCGGGCGCTGTTCATGAGCGCGCCCGCCTGATTTGCCAGATCGCCAGATTCACGCCCCCGCGGCGCTTGCACCGCCATGTCGGGACCGATCAGGGCGCAGGCTTCCACTCCTGGCAACGAAGCCGCAAGATCCGCGACCCGCTTATAGGTGAATGGCTCGTTGGTGCCGAACACCGCCCGCAGTTCAATGTCACGAATGCCCATTTCAAGATTCTTGGTAGGAACTGGCGAGGGCACTACCGGAGTCGTCAAAGTCGCCGGAACGGATGACGCCGGTGACTGGACCGCGGCTTGGCTGGGAATCTCCTCAAGCGTGTCGGCAGTCAGTTCCTCGAAGAAGTTCCCTCCCGTCGAGAGCGGAGTCGTCGGGGCAACCGTCCGAGTCGGGGTCGGCTCAGGAGCTGGGGTGGCTACTGGTTCTGGTTCTGGTGCCGCAGCAACTGGGGCGGGAGCGTCGGCCTCCTTCTCAGGTGCTTTCTCGATACTCTTCTTGGGCAGTGCATTGCCAGGCCATTCCATGGTGGTGGATGGGCTGAATGGCTCCAAATCGTCGAACGAAGCAAAACTGGTGAAGCCGGTGGGCATTTCTTTCTCCCGTTTCGGCACGTCCTTGATTTCCTTGGACCGGCTGGCGGCAGGAGTCTCGGCTTCCGGCTCGGGTTTCGGTTCCTTTTTCACCTCCTGAGTTGCGCCAGAGAAATGGTTCAAATCATCAAAGAACGTGTCACCTTCCTCTTCTTCCCGATCCTCAGCGACCGGAGTCGGCTCGGCGGCGCGAGGCGGCGACTTCCGCGGAAGAGGTGCGAAGGGATCTGGCCAGTCCGAGGATGGAAAGGACGAGGTGGGGCTGGCGGGTTTCGGTTCCACGGTGTCTGGCTGGGGCTGAACAGGATCGGAAGTCAATTCGTCATCCACGGGCAGCGGTCCCAGGATATTGAAGCTCGCAAACGGGTCTTCCTTGGCGACTTTGGGAGCCGGTTGAGACTGGGGCGCTTTGGGAGCGGCCGAAGCCGTGACCACCGGCTTCGAAGTCGGAATGATGGTGTCGATGATCGTGGGGCCTGCACTCTTTTCGATCGCGGCTACCGGTGCCTTCGCGATCTCCGCGGCGGGCTTCTGGGCCGGAGACGGACTCGCCTGAGATGTTCTCGTCACAGAGATCACTCGCTTCGGCGCCGGTGCGGCGGCTGCCATTGCCTCTTGCTCTTTAGGTTCTTCGACTTTCGGCTGCGGTGCCTGCTCGGCTTCCGGTTTCGCTTCCGGTTGAGCCTCAGGTTCAGGTTGAGGATTTGATGTCGGAGCCGCAACCGGAGCAGTCTCCCATGGGGCCACCACCGACTCATCCGTCACCTTGGGCGGCGACAGCCAGGTCAATCCGGAATCGCTGTCAGCCTCTGAAGCAAACAGGGTCGTAAACTCGGTCTCGAGATCCATGTCGGATTCCGGCAACAACTCGGGAGCGATATCCTGAAGTTGATGGAAGAGCTCATTCTGCGGCAAAGGAATCGACAGCATCGGATCGATGCGTTTCAGCAACTCAGCCGACTCCAGATCGGTGTAGCGAGCCAAATCGATGACGCGAAGCGAGACCTCGCCGGTCGCCAACTGGGGCTCGATCAGCGACACTGGCAGACGCACCTTGGCGACGGGCGGGATATTGGAAAAATTGATCCCCGTCTTCTGAGTCATCGGAATCAAAATGTCTCGTAGCGAAAACACCACCTGATCGGGAGATGCGGCGGGTGTCGCAGGCGCTGAGACCGGAATAGGATCAGGCTCTGGCGCGGAGGGAGCCGAAACAGGCTCCTCGGCAGCAGGGGCCGAATCCCAAGGAGAAACGGGCGCCGTCTCGCGTGGCGTGGACTTGGGTTCCGGGGCGGGTTCCTCAGCCTTTGGTTTCGAGGCCAGATTGCCGAAAATCGAGGAGGGAAATGATCCGGACCAAATCGGAACGACTGACTCTTCAGGAGCTGCAGCGGGTGCGGGAGTCGGCGCCACCTCCCGAGCCGTTGCCGCCTTTGACGGGGGCTCAAACGGCGAGTCCTCTTCCGGCTCGGATTCGGTCTCGAGATGCCTTGAGAAAAACGTGTCAAAGTCGGTCAACCCAGTTCTCTCAGCCTGATCCTTGACTGGTTCTTCGACTGAGACAGCCTCGGATACTGGAGCAGGGGACGATGTCTGCTGGACCTTCTCCGGAGTTGCCGAGATCGGACCGGCAAAAGGATTGTCATCCTCGCTGGAAACGGCATTACCACCGTTTCCAAAGAGACTTCCCGACCAAGGCGAATCCACCGGAGCAGGTTGCGATTTCGCAGGCGCAGGATCCAGACTGGGAATGTTCCAGCTCGGAGCTTGGGCGGAGGTAGATTCCTCAGCCGGCTCGGGTGCGGGTGCAGGCTCAGGCAGCGATTCAGCCACGGGAGCTGTTTTCTCAAGCCCCTTCGGTTCGAGGGGCTCTTCGACGGATTTCTTGGAAAATTCCGTCCACGCGCTTTCCTTTGCGACACTCGGAAAGCTTTCAGCTGGTTTCTCGGGCTGACTGACAGGTTGCGGCGGGGTGCCAAAAGCACCAAAGAGCGAGCTTCCTTCATCCTTTGCTGCCGGAAATCCAAACGGAGAGGGAGCTGTTTTTTCTCCAAAAGCGGAGCCTTTGGATTCCACGGGTTCAGCTTGATGTTTTGGCTCGACCCGATTTTCGGGAATGGCAGGACCACCAAAAACTTTGTCGGATTCGACCGCTACCTTCGCTTCGGGTGTCGGCTGAGACCAGGCAGTTGGAGCTGCTTCCGGTGTTTCCTTCGACTCATCGGCCGGGGAGGCAAAGCTCGGGGAAGGGGAGGCGAAAGGGTTCACGAATCCTTTTCTCTCTTCAACCTCAGCGGACAGCCCGGCAGCAAACGGATTCTCTCCAGCTCCGCCAGACTTGGAACGGGCTGCGACAGAAGCTTCGCCGGCAGAAAAGGGATTGCTCGCCACCGGCGGAAGCCCCGAAGCTGGCTGCGGTCGAGCATTCCCGCCCCCAGAGGCAGAGACCGGGGAAGAAGCGGAATTTGTCACTCCAGCACTGATCGGCTCATCCTCACCACTACTCTGAGCGGATTTCGATCCGCCGGAGAAAAGCGAACTGAAAATGCCACGTTTGGCGGTCACCGGAACATCTTCCGCCGCCGCGCTCTCCTTCTCAATCGGTTGCGAAATCGTTGTTTCCTGAGGGCGCATGGTATCGGTCGCCGCCGGAGTAGCCGCCGACTTGACTGGCGCCTGGTTCGAATCGCCAAACGGAAGCGTGATCTCCGAATCATTCAGCGGCGTGATCTCCGTGGCAAAGACCTCGGGACAGACCGTTTGGATGGTAGACAGCTTCACCTCCAGATCACCATTGCCAGAGAGAGGAATTTCAAAAGAACGATCCAAAGGCAAGTCACCAAGTGAGACCAACGAAGGCGGCAAGTAGGGAACCAACTCGCGCAAGGAAATCGTTGCCGTTCTACCGCCAGGCTGACCGGAAAACATGGCCTCAAAACTTCCTCGATTGGTCGGATGCGGATTCGGACGAAACGGAGATTCCTTCGTTTCCTGAGCCGGAGAGGCCGGTGCGGGCTGCCCGCCCGATGAGGCCGAAAATGGATTCGAAAAGCCTCCGGAAGAAAATGGGTTCTCAGGCCCGCCAGCCATGGGGGCCTCCGACGAGGCTGGAGATTGCTCGGTACCACCCGGGGGTTGGTCTTGGGCAAACAGATTGCGGAAGGAGAACGACATCGTTGTTTGGGTCTATCGAACAACTCTCGTCGATGTCCGCCACCGCTCTCCCAGCTGCCCTTGCGACGGAACTCAACAGAGAATCGATCTAATTATAGTGATTCCAGTAAACGAGGCTACCGAATTTGTGTTGGAATTCAACACAATTTTGAAATTAATGGAAATTAGATTTCAACCTCAATAATCTCAATTTGCCCTCTCTATCCGAAATTCTCGACTAGCTCTGCCTCTATCTTTCAAACTCCTTGAGCTGTCGGACGCACCAGAACATCGGTGATTTCAACCGTGCGAGGCATCGTGAGCTGCCGAACCACGATGGCAGCAACGTCCTCCGGGCGCAGGATGGGATACTGGATCGCTTCATAGCGGCCCACCCCACCGGTTCCCTCTTTGAAATAGTCATCGAGGAGTTCCGTATCAACAAACCCCGGCGAGACGCTCGATACTCGGGTCAAACTTCCCACCATTCGCAATTCCTGGCGCAGCCCTTCCGTCATCGCCCGCACAGCGAACTTGGTGGCCGCATAGAAACCTCCCCTCCCCGGCACCCGATGGCCGGACATGCTGCCGAGGTTCACGATGTCGCCGCCCTTTTCTGGAAAATATTTCAGCGCCTCCCGACTCGCCACTGCCAGCGCCAACACATTCAGATCCATCATTTCCCTCCAATCCTGGGTGTCGCCATCCATCAGCTTCGCCTGACGTCCGATGCCAGCCGAGTTGATGAGAATATCGAGCCCCCCACCCCAATGATCCGCCGCGCCGCGCACGGCGGCATCGATCTCATTCACCTGAAAAAAATCCGCCGTCTCCACCTGAGCTTCCCCACCCGCCCCGCGAATACTTGCTGCCACCGCCTCCAGCCGATCCCGTCGCCGTGCGCAGACCGTCACCCGAACGCCCGCCTCACCCAGCGCCAGGGCGATGGCCCGCCCGATGCCGCTCGATGCCCCTGTCACCAGAGCCGTCCTGCCTTTCAGTTCCGTTTCCGCCGTCATCAGATTCATGCCGCCAAGCTAATCCAACAGGGTCAAGTCCGCGACCCAACAGGGTTGAATCAATCCGTTTCCAGAGTAAAGTCGTCAAAGATGACGGTCTTCACGACGCAAATTCGAATGCGCTGACCGGGAATTGCCGCCGACACGGTCTCGTCGGGGCATTCCCCTCCTCCTCCCGTTTCTTTCGACTCGGCTCCTCCATCGGGACGAATCGCTTTTTGCCAACATTCTTTTATTCCCTACTCTCTTTCAGTCATGCGCCAGATCCTCGTCACTTCCGCCCTCCCCTACGCCAACGGCCCCATTCATCTGGGGCACTTGGTGGAATACCTCCAGACCGACATCTGGGTCCGCTTCCAAAAACTCTACGGCAACCGCTGCATCTATATCTGCGCGGACGACACCCACGGCACGGCCATCACCATTCGCGCCCAACACGAAGGCCGGAGCGAAGAAGAACTCATCGCCCAAGTGAGCCAGGAACACCTCGCTGACTTCGGCGGTTTCGGCATCGCCTTTGATCACTACGGCAGCACCAACAGCGAGGAGACGCGCCAGTACTGCCACGAGATCTGGCAGGCCCTGCGCGACGCCGACATGGTGGCGGAACGAGACATCGAGCAACTCTACGATGTCGAAAAGCAAAGCTTCCTCGCGGATCGCTTCGTCCGCGGCACCTGTCCCAAGTGCGGCGCGAAAAATCAACCCGGTGACAACTGCGGTAGTTGCGGCGAGACCTATTCGCCTTCCGATCTGATCGATCCCGTCAGCGCCCTGTCGGGAACCACCCCGGAAATCCGCTCGGCCAAGCATCTCTTTGTCGAAATCGAAAAGCTCCACGGTTTCCTCGACGAATGGACCCAGTCCGGGACTCTGCCGAGTGAGAGCGCCAACTACCTGAAAGGTTTCTTCCTCAACCAGGCCCTCCGCGATTGGGACATTTCCCGACCGGGACCGTATTTCGGTTTCGAGATTCCCGACTCCCCCGGCAACTACTGGTATGTGTGGTTCGATGCCCCCATCGGCTACATCGGCACCAGCAAGCAGTGGTGCGATCTGCACGGAGAAAATTTCGACGACTGGTGGCGAAATCCCGAGAGCGAGATTCACCATTTCATCGGCAAGGACATCCAGTATTTCCACACCCTGTTCTGGCCTGCGATGCTGAAGACTGCCGGGTTCACTCTGCCGACCAAGGTTCATATTCACGGCTTTCTCACCGTCGACGGTGCGAAAATGTCCAAATCGACCGGCACCTTTGTGCGCGCCTCGAAATACCTCGAGCATCTCGATCCGGCTTTCCTGCGCTACTACTACGCCAGCAAGCTCAACTCCAAGGTCGAGGACATCGACCTGAATCTGGAAGAATTTGTCGCCAGGGTGAACAGTGACCTTGTCGGCAAAGTCGTCAACCTTGCCAGCCGCTCCGCCAAATTCGTGGCCGAGTCCGGCCTGTCCGCGACCTATCCCGATGACGGGGGACTTTTCGAAAAATTCGCTGCCGAAGGCGGCGCCATTGCCGCGTCCTACGAGGCTGGCGATTTCAGCAAGGCCATGAGGGCGATTCTCGACCTCGCCGATCTGTCGAATCCCTATGTCGAAACCAACGCTCCGTGGGAACTCCGCAAGGATCCCGAAAAGGCGCAGCAACTTCAGGACGTCTGCACCGTCGCGCTGAATCTGTTCCGACAACTGGCGATCTATCTTTCACCGGTGCTGCCCGACCTCGCCGAGAAAGCGGGCGCCCTGCTGAACGATCCCATCACGAGTTGGGAGCAGGCGAAGACCCCGCTCGTCGGCACGCCGGTGGCGAAATTTCAGCACATGCTGCAACGGGTCGATCCCAAGAAGGTCGAAGCCATGATCGAAGAGAGTCGCGAAGAAGCGCCCGATACCCAGGTCGTCGCCGAAGTTTCCGGCACGGCAGCGGTTGACGACAGTGATCAGCCGCTGAAGGACGAGCCCATCGCTCCCGAGATCACCATCGATGATTTCGCGAAGCTCGATCTCCGCGTCGCCAGAGTCATCACCGCCAACGAAGTGCCCGAGGCACGGAAGCTGGTGCAGCTCACCCTCAGTCTCGGCGGCGACGAACGTCGCAATGTGTTTGCCGGCATCAAGGCCGCCTACGAGCCCGAGGCGCTGGTCGGCCGACTCGTCGTCATGGTCGCAAATCTCGCCCCGCGCACGATGAAATTCGGCGTCAGCGAAGGCATGGTCATCGCCTCCGGCCCCGGCGGCGATGACATCTACCTGCTGTCCCCTGACGACGGTGCTCAGCCGGGTCAGCGGGTGCGTTGACGCGAATCATCAATCACTGAGTGAGTTTCAGCGACGATTCACTCACTCGTGCCTCAGCGCCTCGACCGGATTCATGCCGGCGGCGCGGAAGGCGGGGTAGATGCCGAAGATGATTCCGGTAACAACCGAGATGGTGAACGCCATCGCCGGTGCCCAGAACCGGGTGATGGTGATCATGTCGGCGAAATGGGTGATGATCATCGGCACCGCCAATCCCACAATCACTCCGAGGACTCCACCGGCACCGGAGAGGAGAATCGTTTCAATGAGAAACTGCAACACGATATCGCGCTGCTTGGCCCCGAGGGCACGACGAATCCCGATCTCACGGGTCCGCTCCGTCACGGTGGCGAGCATGATGTTCATGATTCCGATGCCTCCCACCAAGAGGGAAATCGCAGCGATGGATCCCAGCACGATGTTGAAGATCTGCTTGGTTCGTTCCGCCTGCTTGAGGAGTTCCAGAGGCACGATCATCTGGTAGTCGAGCTTCTTGTGATTTCGCTCCAAGAGATGCCGGATGGCCTCTGCCGCGCCGACGACCCGATCCGCACTGTCGATCTTCACGGTGACTTCGTGAAAATCGACTTTTTCGGCTTCAAAGCTCCCCGAACGATATTTCATCAGCACTTCGCCAAAACGCTCGACCAGCGTCGTCAGCGGAATCAACATCTCCATCCCGGTCTGATTTTCACCCGCTCCGCCGCCGCTTCCGCCGCCACCGCCTCCCATCATTCCACCGCCTCCTGAAGCTACCGAGGCCGTCGTCGATCCGGCCTCGATGATCCCGACGATTCGGTAGTAACCATTTTGCAGCCGCAGCTCTTTGCCGATGGGATTGTTGAAGGGGAAGAGCTTGTGGGCCAGCTCGTCGCTGAGGACACAGACGTTGACCCGATCATTCATCTCCAGTTTAGAGAAAAAACGACCGGACTTGATCTTCCGATTTCGCATCTCGGGATACCACGGCACGGTGCCCAAGACATCGGCGTCCACGCTGCGGGAAATGTTCCAGAGATAGTCCTTGAAGCGCCGCCCCGGCACCACCACATCGACGCCGGGAATAGTGCTCCGGATTTGCTCCAGATCCCGATAGGTGAGTCCATAGGAAAGAATCATACTTCGCTGTTCCTCACCAGCGGTCGCATCGTTGGTCGGCTTGACGCTCTGGATGATGATGTTCTGACTACCCAGATTCTTGATCTGCTCCTGAGCCTCGAAACTGGCCCCTTCCCCAATCGCCAGCATGGCGATGACGGAGGCCACGCCAAAGACAATCCCCAAGGCCGTGAGCATGGAGCGTAGTTTGTGCATCCAGAGGCTCTTGACCCCTAGAATGACAGAGCGTTTCAGCCGAAAGAGGGACAGCGCCCTGATCTGTTGAATCACATCCATTTCCGCCAGTCAGCTTCCCATCTCCAGATCAAATCAAGCCGTCGCGACTTGATCTCTGGCGCCCTTCTTTCCTCCCTCCGCTTTTCCGCCAATGTCCGCATCCGAATCGTACTCGATGAGCCCATCACGCAAACGAATGGTCCGCGAGGTGCGGCGGGCCATTGACTCATCGTGGGTGATCATGATCAGGGTTTTTCCATCGGCATTGAGTTGATCAAAGATACCGAGGATATCGCCTCCCGATTTGGAATCGAGATTTCCGGTCGCTTCATCGGCGAGGATGACGGCAGGATCGTTGGCCAGCGCCCGGGCAATGGCGACACGCTGCTGCTGGCCACCGGACAACTCTGTCGGTCGGTGATCGAGCCTGGCCCCCAAGCCGACTCTCTCGGCCAACCCTACGGCGATTTCGCGACTCTCTTTTTCCGAGACACCCTGGTAGTAGAGGGGGACCTCGATGTTCTCCACCACGGTGAGTTGCTGGATGAGGTTGTAACTTTGAAAAATGAACCCCAACCGTTTTCCCCGAACTTGGGAGAGTTCGTCGTCCTCCAGTTTGGCGACATCGCTACCCTCCAACAGATACTCGCCCAGTGTCGGTTGATCGAGACAACCGAGGATATTGAGAAGCGTCGACTTTCCGCAACCCGATGGACCGAGAATGCTGATGTAGTCGCCCTCACGCACGGTGACATCGATCCCGTGCAGCGCTTTCACGGTGAACTCCCCCATCTGATAGTGTTTCTCCACCCCGCGAAGCTCGATGATGGGTCTGCGAGCGGCGGCAATCATGAAAGGGGAAAAGGGAGGGAAAATGAAAAGGGAAAGAGGAAAGCGACCTCGTCCGCTTCACTGAGACAAGTCCGCGTCAGAAAGGCGGAAAACACTCAGGCTTCCTTGTCCGCATCAGTCGATTTCGCTTCAGCGACATTCGCAGGGACCAGATCGTCAGTTTCCTTCAACGGATCATAGCCGTCCGGCATGCGCAATGCAACCGCATCACCTTCCGACAAGCCTTCGATCACTTCGATGAACTCATCATTGTAGTTCCCGATGGTCACGGCCTGCCGACGGTAGGTGTTGCCATCGCGAAGAAAGACGAAGCGGTTGTCTTTCTCCACAAACACCGATTGAACCGGGATGTAGAGAACGTCCTTCAGTTCATCGACGATGATTTTCACCTTGGCCGTCATTCCCGGTTTCAGGAAATTCTGGGTACCATCGATCTCTACCGTTGAAGGATAAACTTTCAGCGAGGGATTATAGCGCGAAGCATTGGAATCCGGCAGCACGGCCACCTTGCTCACCTTGCCTTCGAGAGTCTTGTCCGAAACCGCCTCTGCGGTGATGACCGCCCGCTGTCCGATCTCGATCTTCTTGATGTGGGACTCGTGAATGGCGACATCGACCCCGAGTCGGGACATGTCAGGAATCGTGATGATGGGCTGCCCCAGTTTCAGCGTGGCCCCCTCGGAAATGGCATCGTAATATCGCGACGTATAGTAGTTGTCGTTGGCACCTCCGTAGGCAACGAGCCCTGGTTTCTGGGCATAGATGACACAACTCTCCAACTGAGCCTGAAGATCTTCCCGCTTCTTCAATTCCAACTCATAGCGTCGCTTGGCTGAACGATACTTGGCTTGAGCTCGGGCCACCGTTGCGATGGCCTCGCGTTTTTCCCGGATCAATTCGAGCAGCGCCTCTTCGAAGATCGAGAGATACTTTTCCGCTTCCTTGGGAAACTCGTAGTCCCGGAACAGCCCCAATTCGGTCTCCTTGGTCTGCAGGGAAAGCTTGGCCTTTTCGAGACCAACCATTTCGTTGTCGAGCGTCTGTCGGGTGATGAACTCCCGCTCGTGCAAGCGCTTCGCACCGGCCACCGATTCCGTGACAACAGCCAACTCGGTCTGGGCCACCAAGGCCTCGTCCTTCAGTCGACGCATGGTCTGCTCAGCCTCACCAGCTCCGAGCCGATCCGATTTCAGCAAAATCGCAAAGTCGACTTCTGAGGCCCGGCTGTCCGCCCCATCACCGGTAAATGGGGTTGAGTCATTAGTCGGATCGCTCTCCTCGGTCAGCAACGACTGAGTGTCGAAGCTCTTCATGATCAATTCGGTCGCCTCGGTTTCGTAGGCAGCGATGGTCTCGGCGTCGTAGGGCAGGCTCAGCGACTGCAGCACCTCACGGGCGGCTTTCTCGCCGACGAATTTCTGAAAATCGAGCATCGCGAAACGCAAAGACTGCCGCACCAGTTTTACAGAGCTCAGGCTTTCGCTTTCCTCGATCTCCAAGCCCTGTTTGGCCTCTGCGTATCCGGACTCGGTCTGTTGAAACTCCACATCGTGGTCGACAATCATCTCCTCGATCCCCGACGCGTCGAGCCTGACCAGAACCTTACGGTTGTCCACATCCTCAGGAGTGATCAGATATCCTTCATCGATGATCTCCAGAACTTTGGTACCTGCAGTGATCTTAACCTCGTTTTTGATCTCGAGAGATTGCAGTGCGTGGATGTTGCCGCCCTCCATCACTTCGATGGTCAGATCTCCCCGCTTGACCTCAAATTCAGGCAACGATGAAGAAGCCTGCGAATCGTTTCGCAGGCCTTTGATGGCAATCACGCCGCCAATTGTGGCAATGATCACCCCAGTGATCAGAATGGGTTTTCTACTCATCAGCTTGGCCTTCTTCCTCCAGTTTTTCGACCCATGAACCGTCTTCGTTAATATAGAGGATGCCCATATCCTGCCAAAGACGTAAACGCGCCAAGGTATGGTCCACCGCCGTAGATGTTCGCTGATTGAGAGAGTTTACAAGATCCCTCTGGGCATCGACGAGATCCCGAGCTTCCCCATCTCCGATCTCGGCGAGGAGCCGCTGTTCTTCCAGGCGACGCTCAGCCAAGGCCACTCCCATCTCGCTGATCTCGAAATTCCGTTTGGCCTGTTCGAGCGCACGCCAGTCATCGTAGATCTGCAACCGCACCTGATCTCCTGCGAGGGTACGCTGTCGATGCGCCTGCTCCAGAGCGATCAGAGTCGACCGATAAAAGTTCCGCTCGGACTTGCGATCGAGCGGCAAATCCAATTCGAGACCAGCCGACCATGAGCTTCGCTCAAAATTGATGTTCGGGGTGATATCATCTGGATCACTGATGGCGTCGTAGGTCGCCACCGCATCGAGACCGGCCTGCAATTCGACTTTGGCCACCTTGATCCGGCGCTCGGCATCCACGATGCGGTCATCCGCCGTCTGGAGATCGGGTCGCGAAACCAAGGCCAAATCCACCGCCTGTTCCCGCTTGATGTTAGGGTCTTCGATCTTGAGCTTCTTCAGTTCGGCTTCTTCGAGAACGACCTTCTCGTCAATCGACAAGCCCAGTTCGATTTTGAACTCATCGAGTTGATTCTGGTAATCGCGAATCGCATTGACCCACTGACTCTCCGCTTGCAGCAGTGCCTGGCGCAGTTGGCCGAGCTCGGTCTGAGTCCGCCTGTCTTCCTCCGCCAGCGCCTCCTCACGCTCAACGTTTTTCCGAAAGCCATCATAGGACACCCAGTTGTTGCGCACCGTGTCCCGCGCCTGAAGCACCCCATAGTAGCGAGATGTGATCCCAACAACAAACTCCCGTCGGAAGTTGGCAAAATCCCTCAGCGAGTAGAGCAGGTCGCGATCTGCCTGAGTCAGATTCTCCAGAGTCACCTTGAACCCGCCTCCCTTGAGCAGTGGCTGCACGAGGCTCACTGCCAGCGCGGAGTTGTTGATTGATCGATCACCGGCGACAAAACGCAGAAAATCGGAAGTAAAATCCGCTGCCAGACGCGCCCCGGTCCTCTGGAGCATGGTGAAGCCCACCGACTGGCGCCGAGTGAAGGTATTGGTCGCGATCAGTCCATCGACTTCACGCTCCACGATCTCGGTGACGACCTTGGTCTGCGTTTTTCCGGTGACCGGATCGACTGCCGCCACTCCCGTAAGAGGATCGATCACGTCCACCACCTTCTGGACTTCAATCTGCTCCGGTGGCTGATCGCCATCGCGGGCATCACTGCGGGTCCCGACGTCGCCTTCCGCACGAAACAAAGGAGACAATTCGTGACGGGTGAGGGTGAGGTCGAGTGCCTGAAGATAAAGAGTCTCTTTTTGGCTGAGATAGCCACGATTGTGATTGATGGCCAGCCCCAAGGCATCATCCAGCTTCAACACCCGCGCGCCGTCCTCGATCTTCGCCATTTTCCCGAGGAATTCACCTTCCGATGAGTTTTTCTTCAGATCATCGAGCGACCGCATCTCAGCCTCATGAATGTCGAGCGCCTCCGCGTCCACATTCTCGACCTTCCCGGTCTTGCCGAAGAGCACCCTCTTGGTCTCGCGATCAGCGGCTTTTTCATAAAACTGGGGCGCACAACTCCCCAACACGTTCAGGCCCAACAAGGCCAACGCTACACCCCCGATCCACCCCGTTCGGCGTCGGCCCCTCGAATTCGTCTCTGTGTTTCGCATCTCTTCCGACCAAGTCGGCAACCCATCCTCTTCGGATTTCCGGGCTTGTAAAGCAATGACGCGAATCAGCCAAAATCCGTGATGGAACTGATGCGGAGCCTACTTTGGCAGACATTTTTTGCCCCTCAAACCCAGGCTCCCAATGCCTCCAGCTGCTTCGTCGCCGTGCCCGCCCAATCGCGATTCGCCGCAGGACTGGCCGGACTGGGATGCAGAATGCGACCAAGCTTGGGCGGTGTCGGTAGCTCCAGCGATTCGATGACCCGCCCGAGACACTGTTCGGCAAAAGCGCCCACGCCCACCGCAAATTCCGGCTCCAGTACTTCGAGAACCCGACCGAGATAGCGATCGCAAGCCTCTGTCACCGGAATCATCTCGCCCGCCGGCAACTTGTCCGGCGTCCGATTTTTCCCGCCCGCCTCCATCCAGACCAGAGGACAGTAATTCACCACAAAATGATCGGTAAAAAAGGCCTCCGGCGCCCCGAATCGCTCCGAGAAATGTCCCCACAGGCGCCGCCCGCTCACTTCCGATTTCAGACAGGCGAATCCCTCCACCGGTCGCTTGGGATGTTCGGGATCCGGTTTGTCGACCGATGCCTCGATTCCCATCCAATCCCGCACCGCTGCGATTTCCCCAAAAGGCACCCCAGTTTGCGCCATGCCGAAGGGGCCGGGATTCATCCCCAGCATCAGGATGCGTTTCTTCGAATTGCCGAAACGTCGCAGGTAAATCTCGTGGGGAGCCTTGGCATAAACCAGCGGATTGTAGACGCAGGCGGTCGGTTCAGAAAAGGTCAGCCCTTTCAGATCGCGGCACAGCCGGTCGGTGGCTGCGATCAGTTGCTCGGCAAGGGAAGAGGTAGGGCTGCTCATGGCAGACCAATCAACGGAGAATCGCCGACTCCGCAAGCGCCCGGATGTGATCAGGCGTCGTCTCGCAGCATCCACCGACGATGGAAGCTCCCGCCTCGCGCCATTCCCAGGCGCGCCGGGCGAACTCCTCAGGGGTGTCAGTGCCACGCCACGCGCTCAATTCGGCATCCCAGCCGCGGCCCGCATTCGGATACACGATCACCGCCTTGTCGGGAGCCGCCTCCCGAATCCGATGGATCAACTCGACGGTGTGACCGGGATCAACACAATTCACGCCGATCGCCGCAATCTGCGGGTGATCATTCAAATAAGTCGCGATCTCAGAGACCGGCGTGCCATCCCACAACTCACGACCATTGCCGCAACTGAAACTGACCCAAGCCTCCAAAGTCGGGAACTCGGCCTCCAACAGGTCAGCCACCGCCCGGATTTCGGTGTTCGAAGGAAACGTCTCAAAAGCGATCAGGTCCGCGCTCGTGTCCGCGAGCACCGCCAATCGTTCACGATGAAAATCTGCCAGTTCCGGCTCCGTCAGGCCGTAGTTCCCGCAATACTCGGAGCCATCGGCGAGAAAGGCGCCGAAGGGCCCGACACTTGCCGCCACCAGCGGATGGTTCTCGCATGCATCGGCAACTTCGCGGGTCACGGCGACGGCTTTCTGGAAAAAGTCGATCGACTGCTGCCAACCCAGCCCGATCCGTCCCAGCCCGGGAAAAGTCGCCTGGTAGGTCGCCGTCGCCAGCAAATCCGCCCCCGCTTCGGCAAAGGCTCGTGTCGCCAAAGCGATGGCCTGAGGCTTTTCCAACATCACTTTCGCCGACCACAAAGGATGATTCAGATCGCAACCCGCTCGGCTCAACTCACTTGCCAAGCCACCATCGAGAGTGAGGTAACCTCCACTTTCATTCAATCGGGCGCTGAGAGACGGACGGAACGACATGGCTTCCAGATTATGACAGCGCCAACCCGGTCGACGCTCAAAAAGATTTCAAAAAACTCAACAGGGTACCCTCGCGGACCTAACCCTGTTTACTTTTCGTCAGCCTGACTTTCCCGCAGGGGATGATATTTCCGCAGCCAGGGATCGTCCTGGGCCGTGAGCCGATCGACCAACTCTTTCGCCATGGTTTCAGCACGCCCGCGATGCGCGGAATCGTAGGCGAGGTTTTTCGTCTCCCAGGGATCGGTCTCCAGATCGTAGAGTTCCAGGCGGGGCCGATGCAGAAACTGATCCACGGTGCGCGGCCCGATCATGGTCTCGCCCCGGGCGCGAATGCCTGACCACAATCGACGCTCGAAGGTGTCGATGGGCAGCGGGTATTCCTGCCCCGGGAGCAGATTCCAGATCAGTTTCCACCGCCGCTCCCGCAGGGTCCGCATGGGATAATGGGCGAACACGTCGTGACCGATGTGACTCAGCAGCACGCTGTCCCAACCTTCCGCCTCAGGCTCATCCAACACCGGCAACAGGCTGCGCCCATGCAGCGGATAGGCGTCGAATTTGGTGTCCGTCCAGTCGAGGAAGGTCGGCGTCAGGTCGGTAAAGGCCACCAGCGCACGATTGACAGATCCGGGTTGCTTCAATCCGGATCGCCACACCAGGAAGGGCACGCGAACTCCCGGTTCGTAGTGCGTTCCCATGGCGCCGGGTTCGGAGGTGCCGTGATCGCTGATGAAAACGACGAGAGTGTCGTCCTTGCGTCCCGATTTTTCCAGGGCTGCCATCACGAGTCCGACTCCGTGATCCATCTGAGTGATCTGCTGGAAATAGCCCGCGAGGCTTTCCCTCACTTCCGGCGTGTCGGGCAGAAAGCCGGGAACGGGCACCTCGGCGACGTCGTAGGTGACCGGGGTATAACCGGGCGTCGGCCCTTTGATTCCCCACCCCGATCCGTCGATCGATGTCGGATGCGGATCGTGAAACGACATCACCAGGAAAAAGGGATCGGCCTCTGGAGTGGTCTCAAGAAACTCGGCAGCCAGCGTCCCCATTGCCGTCACGTCTCGGGAGCTGGTTCGCGGCTTGAAATCAATGGGGTA
The DNA here is from genome assembly GCA_020440025.1 of Verrucomicrobiia bacterium. Classification (GTDB taxonomy): domain Bacteria; phylum Verrucomicrobiota; class Verrucomicrobiia; order Verrucomicrobiales; family DEV007; genus JAEUHH01. The sequence continues at coordinate 4,921 of JAGROX010000211.1, read as the reverse complement.
CTTCTCCATCGGCTTGATGTGATCCTTGCCGATCAGGGCCGTGCGATAGCCGTTGTCTTTGAGCATGGAAAAAACGGTGACGACGTCTTCCCGCAGTTGTTGATTGTGCTCGCGATGAGGATGCGCGTATTGCCCGTTCCGATGCGTCAGCAACCCGGTGTACATGACCGCCCGGCTCGGGCCGCACGATGCCGTGGTCGCGAAGGCCTGATCGAATCGCACGCCGCCCGCCGCCAACGCATCGAGGTTCGGTGTCTTTACCAGCTGATGTCCGTAGCATCCCATATCGAACCAGCACTGGTTGTCGGAAATCATGAACACGATGTTCTTTTTCTCCGCAGCCCAGCTTGATGTCATCGCCACCAACAATGCGACTACGATGGCGGGCAGACAGAGCCTGCCGCTCCCGAGATCAGTCATGTCATTCATTTTTCCCGAAAAAAGATCAGCGGTCATCAGCGAAAATCAGCGGTTTCAAATCCGCACAAACACCCGATTCCGATACATCCACCACAGGATGAGCCAGAACACCAGCATCACCAGACAGGCCTCAACGACCGGACTTCCCGATCCCGTGAACCACGCCCCGGGCAAATGGGTTTTCAGATTGTCCCGCACCCAGCCCCTCATGGTCATACTCATGACGTAAGCCGTAATCGGATTCATCCCCACCACGAGAAAGGGAAAGGTCCAGCGCCGCCAACCGGCCAAATCGACTACTCCGTAGAGCAGGGCGAGCAACCAGATGCAATAGCCTCCGCTGAGCAGCACCCAGGAAGGCGTCCACAGGCGTTTCACCACCGGACAGATCGTGAGGCCTGCAACCGCTCCGAGCACCAGACAGACGGCACCTGCTCCGAGCAGCCACCGCATTTTGTCGCGGTCGCTGATGGATTTCTCGCGCAACAACTGACCGCACATCACCCCGAAGAGCATGGTGACAAACGCCGGGACGAAGTTCAGCGTGCCGTAGCCGCCGGGGTTCGACTCGAACGGCTTTTCCCGGGGGAACAGGTTGAGGAACCAGCGATCAAAAGTCTCGATCGCATTGCTGCCCTGCTGAAAGTGAACCGCGAATCCCGCGGTTCCTTCAGGTGAGGGAAACATTACCATCGCCAGCCAGGTGCCGATCAGCACCACCACCGCAACGATGGCCTGCACCCGAAAGCTTTTCCCGACGAGGAAAAAGAGAAAGCCGTAACCGAGTCCGATCTGGCAGAGGACGTTGGTAAACATCCAGATGGTTTCGGGGCGCCGTTGCGAGGTGAGAAAGACGCCCAACAACACCAGAATCAGTGCCCGCCCCCAGGCGTGACCGGCCCGTTTCGCCAGAGAATGCCCCAGCGACGCACGCTTCGCATAGGACCAGGGCATCGATACCCCGACGATGAACATGAAGGACGGTTGGATCATGTCCCACAGAGACACGCCGATGACATGGAACTGACTGATCCACTCCGGATGCGAGTTGTGAAAAGCCAGCGTCTGCAGCCAGCCCGGAGCCGCATCGCCCATTCCCTTGGCTGCCGCCGCGATGCCAAAGCCGTTGGCGGCGAGGAAAAACATCACCAGCCCGCGATAGGCATCGAGCGAATGCAGGCGACCGGCGTCGGGTGGTTTGACGTTTTTCTTGGTGGTCATAAAGCCGAAATCATCAGAAGATTTGCCTCATGGAAGCAAGCGTCGAAAATCCGCGTTCGCGGGAAAAGAAGGGATGCCGAGGACCAGTGATCGCGGTGCTACTGGGATTGCTGATTCTCATCGCCCTATCGTTGCCATTTCCGATAGGCCCTCCCAGGATCAAGATCGAAAAGGTGGTGGCGAAAAATGACGCCCTCCAGTTGAAGAATGCGGTTTACGCCTATTTCACCGAATACCGGAAGTTTCCCCCTCACGATTCTGAACGCCCCAAAGAGAGAATTTTCCTGACCGATAGCGCGCTGATGGATTTCCTCATCGCTTCCGATAATGAATGGGGCAAGACCATGGGCAGTCCACGCCGGATCGCTTTCTACTCAGGCAAGCCCGCCCGCCCAGATGGCAAGGGAGGATTTCGGAACGGCCTGACATCTTCTCCAGAAGAAGGAAACGAACTCTGGGATCCCTGGGGCAATTACTACCGCGTGATCATGGACACCGATGGCGACGGGAAAGTGGACGCTCCTGCTTGGGTAGGCGCTTCACTCACGATTCCACAAACCGTCATCGTCTGGAGCCCAGGTCCCGACGGAGATGACACCACGGCCGAAGACAACGTGACCAGTTGGTGAAGCCCGCCGGAGACCTGACTTGCAGGTAGCGAACTCACCACTCACACTATCCGCCATGTCAGACGAAACCCCTACTTCCCATCGCCGCGCTTTCTGGATGATGATGGGATTGTTCCTTCTCGTCGCGATCGGTCTTCTGGGGCTGATAGTGGCGGCCTCGTCTCCGCCTCATCTCAAGAGTTCACCCACAGCCGAACGCCCCTGGGCCCGGTCGCCTTTCAATCAGACTTTCGATCCGGCACTCTCCTCACCGGTTGCGACCTTGCTCACCTCTCCCCTGCCCTCGGTGAAGATGACGACCAAGCTCACCGCTTCGGCTTCGGGCAGTTCTTCTTCCACCGATTCCCCCGGAGAACTGGAAGTTCTTCACGACACCCCCGAGAACAACTCGCGCGACACCTTCTACGAGATCTTTGTCTCCGATGCCGGGCACCGCGTCACCCTGCCCGATGGAAATCAGATCACCCTCACCGCAATGGCCCTGATGCTGCCGTCTGATGTCGAGTGGGGCGATCAACGTTACCCGAAGAAGATTCCCGAGTGGATCGATCCCCTCACAGGCGCCCCCTTGCCCAAAGCGGATTGGCAAAAGGAACAACCGGTTCCCTACGAGAGCCCCCGACTTTTCCTGCGATTGGAAAGAGTGGGCGAAGCTCCTCTCCGGTGGCATTGGCCGGAGGCCTTCGATGCCCGGACGCTCCAAAGGGTCAGCTCCACGAGTTCCCACTCGTCCGATGACAAACATGGGATGTATTGGATCGATCTCGATATCTGGCATCAGACGTCCCTGAAGCTGGGGGTCCAGTTCGCTTTTGGCGAACCCGAGATTCGTCCGCTAACCATTGAGAAAGGCGCTTCCGCCAAGTTCGACGACAAGGGAGTGGCGAATCTGCTGGAAATCCTGCCTAACGGGCACGGTTCATCCAGTTGGGGTGGCACCGGCACTCAACAGCGAGCCACGTTTGATCTACTGCCATCGACAACGGGAAAAACCGAACGTCGCTCGTTGATCTTTCAGGTCTGGCCACCGCAAAACCACTACCTGATGGAATTCGTCACCACCCCGGAAACCACCGGCCGCATGCTCTCTGGAAATGGCGGCATCACTTCCGTGGAACTCCACGGCAAGGAAGCCGATCTCACCCAAGCCCAGATCCGGAGATTTCCCAAACTCGGACGAATCGTGATCGATCTTCCCAAAATCCCCCGTCTCCCGGAAGTCGCCAACCTTTTCGAGACCCCCATTCCCAGAACCGAGATTCGCTACCAGAACTCCCTGCTTCGCGCGGCGACCGAGCCCGTCGAATTCGGGTTGTCGATGTCTTCCTACAACGAGAACCTGTCTGATTCCCTGTTCCCCATGGTCTTGACGGACACCACGCCGGGCGAGATTTTGAGAGAATATGAACGGCTCGTGGGAAAGCAACTCTATCTCGATGAGACCAACCTTCAGATCACCGACAAGAAGCCTCCGGGTCCGTTTGAGAAGCTAAAAGGTTGGTGGAAACGGACCAAGCCCTCCTGGCTGCCCTGACTTTCTCGCGTTTTCCCAATCATGAAGTCGCATCATCTCCTCCCGAACTTCCGCATCGCCGTCGTCGGCTCCGGTGCCGTCGGCTGCTACTATGGGGGAAAGCTCGCCCAGTTTGGTCGCGAGGTGCATTTCCTGATGCGGTCCGATCTGGAACACGTCCGCAAGCGCGGCCTGAAAATCCTCAGCAAGCAGGGCGATGTTCACCTTCAGAAAGTCAACGCCCACGCCACGACGGAGGCAATCGGCCCGGTCGACCTGGTGTTGATCGCGTTGAAATCGACCGCCAACGAGGCGCTGCTCTCGCTCATTCCGCCGCTCATGAAAGCAGACGGCAGTACGATGCTGATGACGCTTCAGAACGGACTCGGGAACGAGGAATTCCTCGCCGAGCATTTTGGTGCGGAGAACATCCTCGGCGGACTTTGCTTTGTCTGTCTGAACCGCACGGAACCCGGCGTGATTCACCACATCGGCCACGGCAAGATCGAGATGGGCGAGTTTTCCGGTCTGCCGCTGCCGCGCACCTGGGAAATCCAGACGGAGTTCAAGCGCTGCGGTGTCGTCTGTTCGGTGATGCCCGACCTCGGGCTGGCACGATGGCGAAAACTGGTGTGGAACGTGCCTTTCAACGGGCTCTCCATCGCGGCGGGCGGCATTGATGTCGGTCGCATCCTTGCCCACGACGATTTGCTCTACCTGACCCGCGCGCTCATGGATGAAATCATCGGCATGGCCAGGAAACTCGGACACGAGATTTCGCCTTCCTTCGCTGATAAGAATATCGAAAACACCAAGGCGATGGGAGCCTACCGGCCCTCCAGCCTGATCGATTTCCTCGAAGGCCGCGAGGTCGAGGTCGAAGCCATCTGGGGCGAACCACTGCGTCGCGGTTTCAACGCCGGGGCCGAAGTCGGTCGACTCGAAATGCTCTACCACCTGATTCGTCATCTCATTGAAACCCGATGAAAACCTTCCCCATCATTCTTACTCTGACTGGGCTCATCGCGCTCTCGCCATCACCGGCGTTTGCCGATCCCCGCCCCAACGTGCTCTTCATCGCGATGGACGATCTCAATGACTGGATCGGCTGTCTCGGCGGGCATCCGCAAACGATCAC
>JAGROX010000210.1 GCA_020440025.1 Verrucomicrobiia bacterium | reverse complement strand
CCAGGTAGTTGCAGCCGAGCGAGTGAACCAGAATGCTGGTGTCCTCAACACCCCATTCCGTAAACATAGGAAACTCCTCGCGAAGGAATTCCAGGGTGCGGAATTCCTCCTCGATCGCTTCGGCAATGTCGGTAGTGGTTAACATTCAGAGATTCAGATTTGGCCTGGTGCCCATTCGCTGAGAATCTGGGGAGATTCGCCGCCGTGTTTCAGAGCTTTGTAGCCGACGCGCACGAGCAATGGCGCTGGAATAGAGCGACCGGAGATGAGGGCTTCCCCCGTGGACAACGATGGAAGTTCATTGAGATCAGCGGCGCTCAGCTGCTCGGTGGATTTGGAGATGAACCGCTGGTCGTCGGGGTTCTTGATGCGCATGGTGATCAGCGTGTTGCACTGGCTGGTAACGTCCGGGTCGAGTTTCGACGGACGCTGGCTGATCACGGCAAAACCGACTCCGAATTTCCTGCCTTCACCCGCGATCTTCTTGATGATTGATCGGCTGATCGACTGCCCAGCGGCTGGGGCAAAATTGTGTCCCTCCTCGTAAACGAGGAAGCATGGGCGAATCGGTTCGGTTTTGCTCGCAGCGGCCTGAAGGATCTCCGCCGACATGAGAGCGACGATGATTTGCCGTGCATCATCGGACAGCCCTTGGAGATCGACGATGACCAACCGTCCCACTGCAGCGCCCCGCAGGCCGATGAGATCCTGGATGCTTGTCGGATTTTCACAGCCGGCCGTATAGAAAGCATTGGCTTCATTGAGGACACGACGGAGGCGCATTCCGGCGATCGCGGCACTGCGGGCACCCAGCGCCTTTTTCTCCTGATCGGTGAGATCGAGCGACTGGTCTTCCTTCACCTCGTCGAGGCGCTTGCCTAACAGGTCGAGCAGTGTGTTCACGTCTCGGGGTTGGTCGGGCTCTTCCTTTTTCCATTTGCGGATCGCAATATCAAGGACACGCGCCTGGGGCTCGGTTAGGCCGGGGAGAATCTGACCAATGTCGTCGAGATCGATGTTGTCGAACTGCAATGCCAACCGCTTATTGGCACCACCATACTTGTTGTCGAAATCCGATTGCTGAGGCGTGTAAACGATGATGCCGCCACCCCGTTCCTGAAGCCGCTGCAGATTCCGGACAATCTCCGGAAGCGCCTCCTTGTCCCGCGCGTCATCGACGTTCTCGATCTCCGGATTGGTCTGGATCTGCCCTCCGGCAAATGCCTTCCCGTATTCTCCATGGGGATCGAAGACGACCACTGTCCCGTTCATTTGCGCAACGAGGCGCTCGATAATCCGGCCGACCGTGTAAGATTTACCGGAACCAGTCATGGCCAGGATCGCCAGGTGCTCGGTGGCGAGCGTGTTAACGTCGATGTAGATCGGCACTGCCTCAGCGCCGCGCTCGTAACCGACCAGGTTGCCGATGTGGATCGAGGTATCCTCACTGAATTGGTAGAACTGCCTTAAGAACGCGTAGTCGACGCCGAAAACTTTGGCTCCAGGATCAAGCGGGCGGCGAGGTAGCCGAATTTCACCAGTTGAAGGGTCTTTGAAGCCGATGAGCTCAACTTTGGCGTAAAGTGTCTCGCCGCTGACACGTGAGCCGGGGAGAACATTGACGTCCTCGACGCCTTCACCCAGGTCTTGAGAGAACAGCACGTTGCTTCGAGAGATACCGACGATTCGCCCCAAACAATCTGTCTCCTGTTCGCCTTCCCGTTCGGTGTGCGGAATACGGACGAACTCGCCTCTACGTGCCGCGAAGGCGCCCTTCAGTGCGAGGCTCAGGCCGGCAGGATTACCAGTATTGCCGATAAGTTTCCCCAAATGTTTTTCTGTCGTGCTCATAGTGATATAAAAAGGTTTTTCGGTTATAACTCAGGCGCAGGATTGTCTTCGAGCCACTGCTCGATCTTAGCGGAATCTTCAAGCAAACTGGATTCCACGAGAGTCCCTTCGATTAACGCTTCGACATCCTTCTTGGCCTGCACAACGAGCTTTCTCGATTCTGAAGTATGCCTGACAAAGCTACGGAACTCACTCGCTATTGCGACCTCCTCCTCTTCCTCCAACCGAGGGATTCGGAGATCGTTGAGGAAGTCGACGCTCAGATAGCTGATCACGCTGTTCGCGGCGGCTCGCCTTTTTTGCAAGACCCCAGTCGTGGATACTAGGAAAGACGCGAGATAGTATGGATCGATGTCATCTGTAACGGTCATCCGGTAAATGCTGCCGTTTACCAGACAGCCGACCATCTCGGAAGAGCACACTGCGCACCCCGCGATCTCGCCCTTCACTTCCATCAAAACATCGTCCTTCTTCGTGATCGCTTTTTGGTTCAAGTAAGAGCGAGGCACTACCAATTCAACGTCTTCTTTGATAAGCAGACTGTCGATATCTTGTGCCCGCAGAAACCTAAGATCACCCTGTCCATAGTGATCGCTCGACGGCAGGACACCGTAGCCACCGTCTCCGATCAAGCGCTCAAGTCTATCCAACTTTCTTCCGGATTTCATCCAGTCGGAGAAGAAGTGATCAAGAGCCAAATATGTTGGGGCATAGTATTCGGCATCAAAACGATGTGTGCCAGTGATTTCGCTGTCAGACCAGGTTGGTCGATTAGTGACGTCCGGCTTTGAAAACGGGATAGATTCGAGAAGCAGATTTTCGCCGCTCCTACGACACGCGTTTGCCAACTCTCGCAACAGTTCGGCTTTGCGAAGTTTGTTTCCGATTGCCCTCTGAAGGTCTTCTCTAGGTGAGATTACCTTCAGTGAACGAATCCGATCCATATTGACCGTTGGCTGAGCTGAGAGTGTCTTCTCTCGATCCAAAGCAGCCTGTCCCGTTGAGCCATTAAGGAACGCCGCAAAAAAGTAAGCATCGCAGCAAGAATCAATCGTCGATAATTTACAGACATTTGGCCCCAAGTGCGCATCTAAGAATTTGGGAATAACTGCAGCACGGCGGTAGTGGCCAGTATATGAAAGAATGATGTCTTCAGGCGATAGAGATGAACGGACCAACTCTCGATGAAGAGTCTCAGAAATTCTCAAGCAACCGTGAGTATTAACTTTGCAATCTTCGACGTTCTGACTCGTCAGGCACGGCACTGTTCCTTCGTTCAGCTCATTTTCAGTGAAATGCTCTGTGTATTCGAACCCTGATAGCTTTGTGACGGAGAACAGCGTTGATAACTTTACAGAACCGAAGGGGCATCGCGAAATTCGCCTTTCGTTTGCCAATGCTGACCGGGAGTAGTAGCTGGAGTCGAGGCGTTCCGACATTGTCCTTGCAGTTATCCAAGAAAACTTTTGCTCAACCACCGTCATTCGCCCTCCCATCCGGTTAGCCAAGCCCGATCGACTTGTTCTTCTTGCATCGCTCTGAGCGCCTCGCGTTTATAGAACTCAAGCACCCCCTTCTTTTTGACGGTCTGAACCGCTTCCCGCGCATACCAGAGCGGCAAGGGCAAAGCTTTCTTGTGGTCGAAGAAAGTCAATGCCATCAAATCTCCAGCCAAGGCATCGAGAGCCTCGGCTCCGCCGTGTTCCTTCCAGTCGTCTGAATTCCCGAGGGTTTCCGCATGCACCGGCTGGCTGCGGAGTCCAGAGAGGTAGTGGAAGGCAATCGTCCCGCTCTCTTTGATCTCCTGTGGGAAAGCGCGTTCGTCGAGCCTGGCATAATCCCGCTCGAAAGCGGCCGTTCTGTGGAAAGGCGTTAGGATTCCGAGCAGCAACCTCTCAAGCCCGACCGAGATAATTTCAACCCAATCGGTGCGCATATGGTTGGCAATTTCGGGATCAACTCCGTCCGGGCTCACCATCGTGCCCTGGCCTTGCAGAGCACGCAGTGGTTCGGAGAGCCTCCCGGAATGGACGCTCACCACTTTCGGCCCGGCCTTATCGTAGGGGAAGCACCGGCGGCGGTTCTTCGCCCAGAAGGCATCGATCTTCTCTTTGAGCGACTCCATCTCGCGCTTCAGATACACATCCAGTTTGGCCTCGTCGTGTTCATCGATGACGTGGGGATAGACTTGGAGGCCGAGAACGAAGGGGCAACTAATCAGCACGAGATTGGGCAGATCATCGGACTCGAAAACCTCCTCCAGGAGGTCATACGTAGCACCAAGGCACTTCCAGTCGATGCGCGTCTCTGCATCGAGGAAGCTCATGTCGCCAACATCCAGCCGGCTGTTCTGCCCTTGGTGCGCGATGTCTGATCCCTCCGTGAAGAGGCTGTGGGAAACCGCTCCGGCCGAATAGAGGAGACCACCGAATGCCTGTATCGAGCGCCTAGCGTAGTCGATGCCAACGCTGACGCGCTTTTGATCGCGATCGACATTGATTTTTCGCACGACGCCGCCCTCCTTCAGCCGGGGCGCAATCTTGTCGATGGCTCGCAATTGCTTGGAAAGCTTCCCAACAGTCCCCAGCAATCCCAGCTGGATCTGGGCGGTCATCTCCTGCGCCAGAGGCGTGTGTTCTTCATCCTTTCTCATTGAGTGGTGCCCTCCTTTTCGGCGGTTTCGGTGATCTGGCGGACGCGCCGGACGTATGCTCCCCAACCGTGGCGTTTGAGTGCCGCGACGGTTTCGGCAGAGCTCGCCTCAGGTAGTTGAACCTCAAGCGTTCCGTTAAGCGAAATCCCCAGAGTCTTTGCGGCCGCGCGAAGAGCGGACGCATCGGGATTGTTCCCGGCGGCCAACCTCGCGAGAAGAAGCGGAGCGATTTCGCCTCCGCGGGCTGCAAGCAGTGAATCTAGATCGGCGAATTCGACTGTTGTCTCTTCCAAGGCCGACTCCGGAGCCTGAGGCACGTTTGCGCCTGCATTCTCCAGTATTGCGTCGAGTAGCCCGAGCTGCTCCTCAGAATCCAGGCCGAATCCGCGACTCGCCGTAGACGCCGTGCAAATGATGATCCACCCAGCGTCCTGGTGGGCGCGCCAAGCGAGAACTGCGCAGTCGTCGGCGGTTTCCCCCCAGCGACCGTTCGATAAGGGCGATTCGATGGTCGAATGTCCAGGAACTGTGAACTCGCGGCCTCCAAGCGCCAGGCTGTCGTAGTCGTGGAGCTTCAGCTTGATCGAAACAGGCGCTCCGAGGTGACCCTGAAAATTGAGGTTCGGTAAGCGAGGAACGACCAGGGTCACCGCGCGATTCGCAGAGCGTCCAGCAAACACTCGCTTCGCTTCTTCCGGGTCATCCTGAAACCAGGTTCCGACGACGATCGCTGGATGCGGCGAACTCAGCAGGTCGTCAGCGTCGAGCCAATCGACCCCGTCCTCCCACGCGCCCAACCGGTGAAGGTCGCGCAGGCTCTTCTGGCTCTGTAGTGCAGATAGTCTCATCTTCAGATCAGCCGGAGTTCGAGGAGGTTGAGTTCGAGGAGGTTATCCCGATGGTGCCGGAATTCGTCGCTTTGCCAGTCGATGTGCTCCGAGGCTTCCTGCATCTTCAAGAGATTGATGTAGTCATCGAATGAGGTGTCTTTCGTTTGTGCGAAGAAGGATTCTCCGCCAGAGCGCATTGTGCTCACGAGATCGTCAAACTGGGCTTCGGTTGCGGCATAGGAGTTTTTCTTCTTCTCCGGCCACGCCGGGATAGCGTCTCCCTTACGTCGGCAAATGTGCGAGTAAGCCCGGATCAGATCGGAATTCCGTTGCTGATAAAGTTCGGTCAGGACGGGAACGGTCTGCCCTTCGAGCTCCTCAATCTTTTCCTGATAAACGCGGGGGGCGTCGTCGAGTTCCCTGAGATGCTGGATCAGCTTTTCTACCAGCCGCTCATTGGGAGCCCCGGCGGCGTCCGCCTCATCAACCCTCTGACGGATACCACCAGCATTCACCTCATCGTCGAGATCGTCGACCTTGGTCAGAAGCGCTTTCAAACCAGTGCGGGTTTTGACGTCATCGGGTGCATCGGCGTAAAAGACCTCCTGGGCTTTCAGGCCGTCCTTCACCACCTTCACTCGCTGCTTGAGGTTCTCCCAGCTCTCCAGGCAGCCCATGAAGTTTTTCACGAGCTTACCCGGATCGTTCAGCTCGGCCTTGATCTCCATAAGCCGGTCGCGAGCCTCGGCATATTTTCCGTCGACGATCTTGTAGCCGAGCGATCGAATCGAAATCGAACTGCCGCCCACCGCGATCGTCTTGTTCGGCCGGAGAGAATCGAAATCGAGTTCTTGCTCCAGCATCTCCAACGGCATCTTGAGTGCCTGCGTGGGTAGCGCTGGCCGACCCGCATCCGGGCCGTCCGCGAGATCCGGAATTCGGGCGTCGACGTCGGCACGGATATCCTTGATCTGTTTCAACAGCTCATTCCGCTCGGCATCCAACTCCCTGTAGAAGCCACCCAACACCTTGAGACGCTTCCAGAGTGGATACTCGCTCGTGCCTTGAAGCTGTTGGAATTCGTGAAGGGTGTCTGGCGTGTAGGGGAATGTTGAAAACCGGTCTGGGTCGTAGACCTGCTCAAGCGTCCGTTTGGCCTTTGCAATGACCCCGAGCGCCGCCCGCATTTGCGATTCGAAGACGGGCATCTCATCGCCGCTTTCCCTGTTCAGATCAGCCCAGGCCTTGTTCACGAAGTCCAAGTGAAGCGAATCGAGGCTCTTGCGGACGTCCTTGAGGGATTGGCGAGCTTCCTTGCCCTTGAGGTCGACCAGCTTTTGTCCCTCGTCGGAGTGGATCTTCTTGATCTGGTTTGCTCCTTGCTCGAACTGACCGTCGATCCACGAACTGGCGCCGTCGATGCGCGATTCTAAAGAGTTCTTCGAAACCCGGCTTACCTTGTCATCATCCTTTTCGAGCAGTCCGAGGTGAACGAGAATGCCAACCAAATGGCGCACGATATCCGAGGGCTTGATGGCGACATCCTTCTTCCGGGGGCGCTGGAAAAAGAACTGCTTCTCCAATGAGCGGATCGATGTGCTCACCCGGGCGTGCCTCACGAGAGCGAGAAGCTGACGGGGAAGTTCCGCGATCTCCTCCGCCCCGGGTTTCGAAATCAATGACAGTAGCGGAGCATTCCCATGCTCGTCCTTGAAACGCGCGCTGGGATCGACTTGGCGCTCGACGAGTTTCTTAAATTCGTCGCGTCCCTGTTTGTCGAAGACAGCGCCCTCCTGACAAACATCCTGATAGGCCATGCCACCCAGCATTGCCCCGTATCCGCGAGCGAAGATTGCCAGTTGATCGTCGCCAACTTTCGAGCCGTAAAAGAGTGGCGCGAGCAACAGGCCCTCCCGTTCGAGCACTTCGACGTGCCAATTGGAGACGAGTTCACAGATCCGGTCGCGAGCGCGCGCAAGAGCAGCATGGAATTGGCTGGTCTTGAGATCGTTCTTCGAGAAAGCGTCCTCAAGCAGTCCAAAGCGGGCGAGGTTCTCCGCGAGGTACTTGGTGAGATTCACAATGACGACCCGTGACGCCATCTTCGGGACAGTCCGAGACAGACGTTCACGGATCTGCTCTTCTCGAACCTGCTGTTCATCTCGCTCAAGAACGAGCAGGACAGGTTCGGCAGGACGCTTGCCCGCGAGATGATTCAGATCCTGGTCGATCTGTTCAAGGCTTCCCTCAGTCCCGTAGAGAGCGACGATAGACTCGTCGCCCGCTAGATCAAAATCTTCGACAGAAGACTTGAAGGCGATGGCCGGAAGCTTGCAGCCGTTAATTCTCTCAGAGACCACGGGTGCGTTGTCGCGTTCGATCTCGTTCGCGATACCCTGAAGGAGAACCAAAGGCCACCTCTGAGAATCCTTTTGAAGATCGCGGAACGCCTCCTCAAGCTTCGTGTTTTTGGAGGATTCCGTGAGGTAACCGTCTTCTCCAATGCGCACCCGATTCAGCCTGTGAAAACGAGAGAGGAAGGAGAATGCCGGTGCAAGGTAACGAATCGGCTCGTCACCGTCCTTCACCAAGTTTGAGCTGTCGATCAGCATCCCATGCAAAATGGGGGCAATCTGGTTGGCCTGAGCACCATACGGGGATAACCCCTCAAGCTGCGCCGTGAACTCCGCCAGGCTCTCACATATGAGGAGATGCTCCCTCTGATCGCCCTCCAGTGAGATAGTCGAATAGGATTTCAGACTATCCATCACCACGCGAAGGTCGAAGCGGCTTTCTCCTGGGAGCACCATCACTGATCCGCCTTCGTTCTCGAAATTACTCTTAACGAACTGTGTCGTGATCCGGTGAGGTTCCGGCGACTTGACTTCAACAACCCCGGTGAACAAGTGCCTGCCCGTTGCCCGCTTCTCCAGCAGGGTCGTTGCTTCTTGCTGCGAAATCTGGGCGCCGATCCGCTTCGGCAGCAGGCCATACATCAACTCCTCGATCTGGCCTTTCGATGAATCCTGCTCTATCTGGTACTCACCTATGGCCTCGATCTGGAATACCGATTTCTTGCCCTTGCCGGTTTCAGCAAACCGACGAAGAAGCTCCGGCGTTGGGATAGTTCCGCCCTGGTGGTTTTCATGGGCGTGATGCATGATCACATTGAACCAACCAAAGTTTCGATTCGCAGCGAAGAACGCTGCCTCCTTCAGCCCGTCCGGATAGTCTTGAACGGTGTTCCAAACCTGAGGCTGGTGAGCCTTCAAGTAGTCGAAGAACGCCTCGATGTCGGTGAAGGCATTGGTTCTCAACTCGTGGCTGTAGGTTCTGCGTTCGATGGCGCG
>JAGROX010000209.1:4013-10978 GCA_020440025.1 Verrucomicrobiia bacterium | reverse complement strand
CAGATGGTGGAGATCGCCAAGGCGCTATCCATCGACGCCCGGGTTCTCATCATGGATGAGCCGACATCGAGTCTTTCGCAGAAGGAAACCGAAAGCCTTTTTGCGGTGATTCGGGACCTGCGCTCGCGTGGTGTCAGCATTATCTACATCTCTCATCGACTGGGCGAAGTGAAGGAACTGGCCGATCGAGTCACGGTCCTCCGAGATGGGGAAAACGCGGGCGATCTCGCCAAAGAAGAGATCAATCACGAGCGCATGGTCAGCCTCATGGTGGGGCGCGATCTCTCGCAGTTCTATCCTCATCAACCGCATACCCCGGGCGAGATCGCTCTGGAGGTGAAGGATTTTCGCAGTCCCGTTCATCCGCAGCATCCCCTGAATTTTTCGATTCGGGCCGGAGAGATTGTCGGGGTCGCCGGACTGGTGGGGGCGGGACGCACCGAGATGATCGAGACGATTTTTGGCGTTCTCCCTCCGGTGGGTGGGGAATGCTGGGTCGCTGGAGAATTGGTATCGATTCGTTCGCCCCGCGACGCCATCCGCGCGGGTCTCGCATTGGCGCCTGAAGATCGCAAGCAGCAAGGCCTTGTCCTGGAGATGATGGTTCGTGAAAACCTGAGTCTCGCCAGTCTGAGTCGTGATCAGCGGAAGGGCTTTTTGAATCTGAAAAAGGAGACCGAGATTTCCGAGGAAATGATCCGGAAGATGCGGATCAAGACGCCCTCTGATCGACAGGTGGTTCGCTATTTGTCAGGCGGGAACCAGCAGAAAGTGGTCCTCGGAAAGTGGCTGGCGATGAGACCCCGCGTCCTCCTGCTCGACGAGCCGACCCGTGGCATCGACGTGGGTGCAAAGCAGGAGATCTATGGGCTGATGGAGGAACTCGCCCGGGATGGTGTGGCGATCCTTTTTGTCTCCAGTGAAATGGAGGAAGTCATCGGGATGTCGGACCGTGCCATCGTCATGCACGAGGGGTGCATCACTGGTGAACTGAGGCGGGAGCAACTCAGCGAGGAAGCCATCATGAGATTGGCGACCGGTGGAACGGTGGCCGCCTCGGCAGCTTAGTCTTTCAGAATTTTTTCATGAAACGCATTCTCGGTATTCTCATCCTTTTCATTGTCGTCTATGTGGCTACGGCGGTGATGGCCGCCAATGAAGGGGCGGAATTCATGTCCGGATTCACTCAGGAGAATCTGCTGCGGCGCGTGGCCCCCATCGGAATTCTCGGGATCGGCGTCGCCTTTGTCATCATCACCGGAGGGATCGATCTATCCCTCGGTTCCGTGGTTTGTCTGATCGGCGTGGGGGTGGCCTGGTTGCTGACTGACGTGGGCTGGCCGATCTGGGTGACGCTGCCCGTGGCCCTGCTTGTTTCGGCGGGAATCGGCCTGTTTCACGGCACTTTGATCACCAAGCTGAACCTGCCACCATTCGTGGTCACGCTATGCGGCCTGCTCATGTATCGGGGGATTACCCGCGGATTCACCCAGGATCAGACGGCTGGATTTGGAACGGGGTATGAAGGGCTGCGCAAGCTGTCGAAGGGCGAGATTCCGATTCCGTTCGTCGAGAATTTTCAATTGCCGGTTCCTTTTGTCCTCATGTTGGCAGTCGCCGTCATTGCTGCCATTTTCTTGAACAAAACCGTCGCGGGCCGTCATCTGAAGGCGCTCGGGAACAACGAGGAAGCAGCCCGGCTCAGTGGAATCAACACAAACCGACTCGTCATCCTTTCCTACGTGATTTGTTCCGTCCTCGCCGGGTTTGCTGGCTTGCTTCACATTCTTGAGGTGGGTTTGGAACAACCGGCCACGGCAGGAAACTTCTTCGAGCTCTTCGCCATTGCCGCGGCGGTGCTGGGAGGGTGTAGTTTGCGCGGGGGCACCGGAACCATCGCCGGCGTGGTGATCGGCACCGCGTTGATTCAGTTGCTGCGCCAGATGATCACCATCGTTTTTCCGCGTCAGCAGAGCATGGAATACCTCATGATCGGGGCCGTCTTGCTGATCGGCGTCATTGCCGACGAACTTGTCAGGCGAGCCGTGGCGAAACGTCGGGCTTCACGAGCCGCTTGATTTGGCCCTTGGTGCCCTGGTTGCTGAATTTCTCTACGGATTTACGTGCATTGCTGGCCCTTTGGCTGACGATGACGTTTTTTTACGAATGACTGTCATTTCTTCGTCACGCCTCGAAATATTTTCTTCTGCCATATGAGTAAACGAAATGATGAAAAGAAACCGGGAATCAGCCTTCTGGCGGTTCTTGCCGGACTCGCTTGGGCTTCGGTCTTGGGAATCCTCTGGTGGGCAAAGCCAGGGGAAGACGAGACCGTCAGCGATTTTTGGATCTTTCTGGGAAGGTTTCATGCCCTGATCGTTCATATTCCCATCGGATTGATCCTGGTGGTTCCGGTTCTGGAGGTGTTCGGGCGCTGGTTCGGCAACAAACCGATGCGCACGGCTGTCCCCACGATACTCTGGATGGCGGTTCTGGGGGCCATGGCGGCGACCGTGATGGGCTATCTTCTGATGACCGGTGAACCCGATGATTCAGTTCTGATGGAACGGCACCTGTGGACCGGATTGATCTTCGGAGCGTTTGCGCTCATTACCCTCATTCTGCGTCTGAGGAGCGAGAGCTTCCTCTATCTGGTTTCTCTGGCGCTGTCCGTAGTCAGCGTCAGTTTGGCAGGTCATTTTGGCGGCGCGTTGGTTCATGGCTCCAGCTACCTGACGAAGTATGCGCCGGAGTCCCTGAAGCCATTGTTACTGGTAGGACTCGGTGAATCTCCGCTGACTCTGCCGGTGGTCACGCCCCCGGTTGAAGAAGCGCCTGCTGAAGAGGCTCCCCTGGTCGAAAAAGTGGTCTTTACCGAGTTCGTGCTTCCCATCATGGAGGCGAAATGCACCGAGTGTCACAACGAGGAGAAAAGCAAAGGCAAGTTGAGGCTCGACACACACCAATTCATCATGGCGGGGGCAGAAGGGGCGGATTATCCCAATGTCGCGCCCAACGATTCAGAGGGCAGCGAATTGATCTACCGGGTATTGCTTCCCACCGATGACGACGATTTCATGCCGCCGGATGGCAAAGAACCGCTCACTCCCGAGGAACTCGCCGTGCTTCGTTGGTGGATTGACGGGGGAGCGTCTGCCGAGGCTACCGTGGCCGATCTCCAGGCCGACGATGAGATGACGGCTCGCCTTCTCGCGTTGTCAGCCGCCCTCAAGGGAGATGAGGAAGCCGCCGCCGCCATTGCCAGCAATGCGGGGCTGATCAGCGAATGGGATTTGCTTACGCCCGAAGTGCAGCAAGAGCGGATGAACGAAGTCCTCGCTGCCGCCGAGCATTTCAACTTTTCCGTGATGCCGATCTCTGCAGAAGATGATCGTCTGAAGGTCAATGTGGTGAACGCCGCCAAGGAATTTGGCGACGAACAACTGGCAACCTTGTCACCGGTGGCAGAGCGGATCATCTGGCTCGATCTCGGGCGCAGTCAGGTCACCGATGCCGGCATGAAAACCGTCGGTAACATGCGCAACCTGGAGCGTCTTCACTTGGAGAACACCAAGATCACCGACGGAGGTATCGCTTCGCTCGCGGGGCTCTCCAAGCTGGAATACTTGAATCTCTACGGCACCGAAGTCACCTCCAAGATCTTCGAGTCACTGGCAAATGCGAAGAACCTTCGCAAACTTTACCTCTGGCAGACCAAGGTGGATCCCGCCGACGCTCGTATCTTTCAGCGCAGCATGAGTTTGGAAGTGAACATCGGCAACGAACTCGCGACCGATGCTCCTGAAGAACCGGCCAAGGACGCTGCCAAGCCCGAGGAGGCCAAGAAAGAAGCCCCTCCAGCTCCTGCCAAACCCGAAGCAAAGCCCAAACCGGCGACGCCTGCTCCGGCCACGCCGCCAAAGCCCGAAGCGCCCAAAGGTGAGGTGAAGAAACCTGAATCTCCTGCCAAGACGGAACCGAAACCCAAGCCAGCCGCCCCCAAGACTGAGGCAAAGCCCGCGGCCAAACCCGCTGCACCGAAGACTGACGCAAAGCCCGCGACCAAGCCAGCCACTCCGGCTCCGCTGACGCCCAAGCCGGAAGCCAAGAAAGAGGACGCGCCCACCAAGCCAACGCCAGCGGCCAAGCCCACTCCGGCTCCCACGCCGAAGCCGCCGACGGCGGAGAAAGCGAAACCCGCCGCTTGAGCCTCACCTGATTCGCACCCAACGTCGATCTGTCCGGAAGTGATTCCGGGCAGATCTTCTCGGCTCTGGATCTTTCGTTCGTTCCTTGCTTCCGTTCTTCATGGCGCGATCATGGGCGCACACGCAGCGTAAGTTTCCCCGACCCTGAGTCATGTAACGGGTGGCATTCGTAAACTCCCTGCACCTTGCCGAAAAAATGATGAAACCACTTTTCAGATTTCTGCCGATCGCGGCGCTGATCACTTTGAATTCTTGCTCCGATCCCGGTCCGCGTGAGATCGTGGAGGTCCGTGAACTTTCCGGAAAAGAACAGGAGATCGTGGTGGCAGACTCTCCGGCCGAGCGATTTCGCATGCCCTCGCAAATGTCCGGAGGGGCCGCCTCGGGAGGAGCCGGGGAAGCGGCGCTTCCGTTTGTCTGGACCACACCCGAAGGCTGGGAACGCCAGCTTGGCGCACCGATGCGAGATCTGAGCTTTACCATCGGTGAAGCCAAGGAAGGTGAATGCTATCTCAGTCGCCTCCCGGGCGCCGGAGGAGGACTGACGGCCAACGTGAATCGCTGGCGCGGCCAGATGGGCGCAGAGCCGATGACCGATGAGGAAATCGCCGCGCTTCCCAAGAAACCGCTGTTTGGACTCGAAGGAGTCTTCGTCGATGTGACCGGCGAATTCAGTGGCATGGGCGCTGCCGGGGCCAAACCCAATTACCGCATGTTGGGAATCATCCTGACTTCCGAAGCCGGAGCTGTCTTTGTCAAAATGACCGGTCCCGCCGAGCTGGTGGCCGCCAACGAAGCCAATTTCGATCTTTTCTGTCAGTCCCTCAAACCGCGCTAATTTCGTCGGCCTCACGAAGAGTGGATGAATGCCACTCCCAGCGATACCGTCCAAGTTTTTCCTCCCCTCAACGTTTCGCCCCATGAGCAAAATCACGGCCGAAGATTTCGAACTCCGCAAGCTCCCCCAACTTGGTTACAAGGTGTTCACCTCCTACTTCCTCGCGATGTGGGTGCTGGTGTTCATGACCGTGATTACCCTGTTGGGCACTCTCTATCAGGTCGACCACGGACTGTTTGCGGCAAAACAAAAGTATTTCCACTCATGGGGCTTGATGCACCGAATCGGAGATGGCTTTCCGCTGCCGGGACCTCTGGAGTGGGCCAAGGATCTTCGCATTCCTCTGCCGGGAGGCTTCCTCCTGATGTTGCTCCTGACGATCAACCTCACCATCGGAGCGTTGATCAAAGTCAAAAAGCGGGCCAAGGGCGTCGGCATGTTGATCGCTCATTTCGGGATGATCTTCCTGCTAGTGAGTGGTTTCGTGACCTTTGCCTTCAACCGCGAAGGCTACATGGCACTCTATGAGGGGCAGGATTCCAATCGGGTGGAAAGCTACCGCCAGTGGCAACTGGAGATCATTCCGCTGGATGAGTCGGGCAAGGCCGAGAAAGCACTGGTGATTCCGCCGGCAGACCTGGAGACAATTCACAAAGGGGAAAAGCGCACCTTTCAGTCGGCCGATTTGCCTTTCGACGTGGTCTTGAGTGATTTCGTCGGCAACGCGGTTCCGGTTCCCGTGGCAGCCCCGATCGCCAAAGATGCGATTGGCCCGGAAATCGACGGCTACAAGCTTCTTGTGCAAAAAGCAGCCAAAGAAGCCGAGCAAAACCTGCCGGCGGTGATCGCGAGCTTTCGACCGAAAGCCGAAGGTGGTGCCAGCGTGGATGCCATTCTTTCGGCCCGATCGTCAAATTTCGATCCCCGGGAGCAGCCGATGGCCTATGGTTTTGAGATCGATGGAAAACCCTATGCCGCTCGCATGGTGAAGTGGAACTGGGCGGTGCCATTCGAAGTCAGACTCGACAAGTTCATTTTCGAACGCCACCCCGGCGTGAGCATGGCTCGCAGCTACGAGAGCCGTATCACCCGAGTCGAAGGCGATGCCGACAAGGCGGTTGAGATCAAGATGAATGAACCGATGCGGCATGGTGGATTTACCTTTTTCCAGGAATCCTTCGGACCCGCCAACGCTCGTCCAGGAGATGCCATGTATTCCCAGTTCGCCGTCCACAACAACCCGGCTGATCAATGGCCACTCTGGTCTCTGGTGGTCACCGGCATTGGCCTTTTTATTCACTTTGTGTTGAAACTCTTTGATCACACCAGTCGCGGGCGAGGACGTGCACCATCCTCTGTCACCTCGACTTCTGCCTGATTCCCGGCCCTCCCACATTTTCCCTCAATCCATCCCCCAGAACGATGAAACTTTTTCAGACTCCCTCTATCGCCGCTCTTTTCGTGGCGATCATCGCGGTGCTGAGTTCAGGCACCGTCTTCGCCAAGGACGTCTCGGTTCCTTTTGAGACCTACGAACCTTGGCCTCAGGAAGTTCCCGACACCTTTCGCGAATTGCTGGTCCAGGAAGGTGGTCGAGTGAAGCCTGTTCACACCTACTCCCGTTTCATGCTCATGCAGTTCAACGGGCGTTCCGTGGTTCGGTTTGAGACGGCTGACGGTGAGAAGCACGAGATTGAGGCGGTGGCGTGGATGTTGGACACCTTTTTCCGGCCCAAACTGGCGGCGGACATGCCCATCTTTGTGGTCGATGACTCCGAGGCGGTATTGCGACTCGGCATCGAGCCGGGAGAAAAGCGGGATCGCTATTCCTACAACGACCTGCTGCCCGGCCGCTCCAAGCTGGCTCAGTTGGCCGGTGAATACGGTCAGAAAAAGCAGAAGTTCGACGAGTCGGACAA
>JAGROX010000209.1:0-3938 GCA_020440025.1 Verrucomicrobiia bacterium | reverse complement strand
TACCTGATGGGCCAGTTCGGGTTTGCCCGAAAAGGCGAAGCACTCACTCACGAATCGGTATTGCCCGATGAGCTCAGAGAGTTGGCTTCTCGTCTCGACATGACGGAGATGCTCGACCGCATGCCCGAGTTGTCCATGCAGCAGCTCATGCAATCGCTCCAGTCACCCGCCGGAGGAACCGAAGATGAAAAACTCCTGAAAGGGGCCATGCAACTCTTCTTCTTTCACGCCAATTCCGGTCGCGGTTTCGCCATCTTTCCGCCGGAGTCCAAGGAGACCGAAACTTGGATGAGCATCGGTGACGTCATGTTGACCGGGCTATCTTCGAAAGCCGAGCGTCCTTGGGCGATGGAGCGAATGAATGAAATTATAACCCTGGTGGAAGCCGCTTCCCAGGATGGTCCGACCTTCGCGGCTGCGCTCAAGACCTTTTCCGAAAAACATCGCGCCGAGGTTGACGCCAGGGGACGTGGAGAAGGAGATCGCTCACATCTCGAAGTGAAACTTTATCAGGGTGACTACTTTTACTATTCACTGGTTTGGTTCATCCTCGGCTTCGTTTTGCTGGCGTTTAGCTGGCTCGCGCCCGGCACCAGTTTTTCCAAATATCTCACCTGGGCGGTCGTTGGCTGCCTTGTTGTGGCGCTTGTCTACAATGTCACCGGGATCACCATGCGTTGCCTGATCAGGCATCGTCCGCCAATCACCAATCTCTACGACACCGTCATTTTCATCACCGGGGTGGCGGTCCTGTTGGCCCTGATTCTGGAACGATTCACTCGCATCGGTGTCGGGCTTTTTGTCGGCACTCTCATCGGCGTCGCCGGGATGTTCCTTTCCATCAAGTACGAGGCCAAGGAAGCCACTGACACCATGGGCCAACTGGTTGCCGTGTTGGATACCAATTTCTGGCTCGCGACTCATGTGACCATCATCAACATCGGCTATGCGGCCGGTATGTTGTCCGCCGTTCTTGGTGCGGTTTACTTGGTGGGTCGATTGACGGGGCTTCGTCGTGGCGATAAAGCATTCTACAAGACGCTCAACTCGATGAATTACGGCATCATCTGTTTCTGCCTGTTTTTCTCGCTTGTGGGGACCGTTCTCGGCGGCATCTGGGCCAACTACAGCTGGGGTCGATTCTGGGGCTGGGACCCGAAAGAAAATGGAGCTCTCATGATTTGCCTCTGGACGCTGGTGATCCTGCATGGTCGCATGGGCGGCTACATTCGCGAAATCGGGATCAATGTAAACGCGGTTTTCCTCGGCATGCTGGTGACCTTCTCCTGGTGGGGCGTCAACAACCTTGGTATCGGGCTCCACACCTACGGTTTCACCATCGGAATCTGGTATTGGCTCGGTATCTCGTGGCTCGTGATGGCGCTCATCATGCTGTGTGGTCTGCCGCTTTGGTTGCAGGAGCGTGCCGAACGTGAGCGGAAGCAACTCGAGAAATCCGGCGGCAAGAAGAAGAAATCCGGTGGCGCCGCGACATCGGCAGCCTGAGCAAATCTGCCGGATCAGTGAACCAACTGATTCGGCTTTGCCCAGGCGATCCGGGCCAAGCGAGTGTCGCCACGTGCTTCGCGTTTGGGCATCCATTCTCCCACTGTCACCCAGCTTTCATCGGGGGTGACATTGGTGACTTGGAAATTGCCCATCAGGGCGACGTCATCGGGGGCATTGACGCCGTCTCCGATGAGCGGAAGCACGATGCGTTCGGTCTCGCGAATCAGGCAGAGTTTTTCGGGATCGACCCTAGCTGTCCACAGGGGTGCCCGCCAGCGGGTGACGTTGAGATTGCTCGCGTCCTTGCGGGTGTAGACGAGGTAGAGGCCATCCGAGTGCGTCATCCAGTGCTGCTGAGTCGTCGACATCGTCAGTGCCTCGCCGTCATCGAAAGCCCACGCCTTCTTCTCGGCGTAGTTGAGGCCGTCATCACTCACACTGACATAGCCATGATTGTCTTCTGCTCGAATGGTGAGGAAGATGCGCCCATCAAATTGCGTGATGGAAGGTTCCAGCAAACCGCGTCCCACCGGATGCGAGATCGCTGGTCCGACTTCCCTGACCGATAGGGTATTTCCATCGAAAGCGCAGCGGGCGCCCGCGACTTCGCGATTCTTTTCCTCGGCACCAAACGTGAAGGCGAGCAGGATATCGCCATCCGGCAGCACCACGCGTTGACCGCAGTTGTTGGTGTAGATGAAGCTGCCGCGCGGGTCGTTCCACTCCAGTTTCTTTTGCTCCGACCAAGTGCCATCGGCCTTGCGAACCGCGTAGATGGGGTAGCGAGGCAGCTGATCTTTCCGGGAAAAATGAGGCCCACGGTAAAAGACCACATGCCCCATGGCCAGCGTCGTGTTGCTCTGCGGATGATATTCCGGCACCACGTCGCAGACCCCTTTCTCCAGCCCATCGTGCCCCGGCATGGGACGACGACCGAGAGCGTCGATGGGAGTAAAGTCGGTCCAGGTCTTTCCCAAGTCATCGGACCGTACCCACTGCACCGGTCCGAAGTAGTCCGAGCCACCAATTTCCTGAATGGCCATGAGGACGAAGGGTTTCCCATTCTCTCCCGGCACCAGGCAGGGGCGGGGATGAAACCAGGTCGTGCCTTTGCCATCCCGATTCCGCCACAGCGTTTCCGTGGTGACGGACTTGATCAGGTCGCCGGTTTCCTGCGAGAGTGACGTTCCCGCCAAGAAGGCTGAACTGGTGACGAGAAACTGACGACGATTCATGAGGAACATGCGCACAATGATAGGAAAGCCACTGCCTCTGACCATGGCGACATCGCGGTGGGCGATTCTTTTCGCCGTAGTCATCTTTTTCGGAGCCGACCTAACCCTCTTGGGTCAGGGACCTAACCCTGTTAAGTCTCCGTCAAATGTCCTCATGATCGCGATCGACGATCTGCGACCGATGCTGGGATGCTACGGAGAAAACACCGTCATCTCGCCAAACATCGATGCCCTGGCTGAGCGGGGAATGCTTTTCGAGCGGGCCTACTGTCAGTATGCCAAATGCGGTCCTTCGCGTCTCTCGATCCTCACCGGGTTGCGACCGGATTCGGTCGGGGTCTTCAGTCATCGAGATGAAGACATGCTGGCATTTCGGAAAGCGAATCTGGATCTGTTTTCGCTGCCGAGGTGGTTCAAAGAACACGGTTTTCACACGCGAGGATTTGGAAAGGTCTACCACGACGGCTGGGACGATGCCCGGGACTGGTCGGTGCCGAGTGAGCCGGGGCGGGAAGGGGAGATGATGGAAATCGTGGACGAGACCGCGATCCAAGGTATGCCCTTCGAAAAACGCGGGGAAGTGGGAACGATCATTGCGGAGCGCCTGAAATGTCCGGCCATCCAAGCTCCCGAGGTTCCCGATGAGACGCTCTTCGCCGGTAGAATGACGTCGCGAGTGGTTGACTTGATTCGCGAACGCAAGAGCGAGGCGGAACCATTCTTTTTTGCGGTGGGCTATCGCCGACCGCATCTGCCCTTTGTCGCGCCAAAGGCTTGGTTTGATCGCTATGAGCCGACTCCGGATTGGTTGCCGCCTGCGGAGATCCGCCGTCCGCCCACAGATTCTCCGTTGATGGCATGGTTCAACTCTGATGGCTATCTCGGCACGGCGCGGAATCAGGGGCTGTCGATGCCGGTTCGTCCGAAGTCGATCGAGGAGGGAATGGATTGGGCGGGATACGAACTGCGGAGCTATCAGGGGATTCCGAATCACGGGCCGATCTCAGACGTCGATCAACTGGCGGTGCAGCATGCCTACCGGGCCTGCATCAGCTACGTGGACAGCCAAATTGGTCGACTGATGACCGAGCTTTCCGAGTCAGGGTTGGAAGAGAACACCATCGTCGTGTTGTGGTCGGATCACGGCTGGCACCTCGGGGAGCAGGGAGCTTGGAGTAAAATGACCAACTACGA
>JAGROX010000208.1 GCA_020440025.1 Verrucomicrobiia bacterium | reverse complement strand
AGGCTGGCCTTCTCTGGAGATTCCTCTTATTCAGGTGAGGTATCATGAAACCGTTTCTGCTGATCCCACTCGCCTTGTCGGCAATTGCCTTGTCCGCGAACGCCGATGAGCCTTTTTTGGAAAAGGTCGATCTCTTCGCCAAAGGCGACCTCGGTTATCAGCTTTTTCACATTCCCGGAATTGTGGTGACCGCCAAAGGCACGGTCTTGGCGTGGTGCGAAGCCCGGGAGGATGGAGGCGATTGGGATCAGATCGACATTCTGCTGCGACGTTCGACAGACGAAGGCGAATCCTGGAGCGAGGCCCGCAAGATTGTCGAGGTACCGGGTCCAAAAGAGAAAAACCCGTTTTCCCTGGCCCTCAAGCAGACAGATCCGAACGATGTCACCTACAATAATCCGGTGCTGATCGCGGATCGAGACGGCACCGTTCACATGCTGTTCTGCCTGGAATACATGCGCTGCTTCTACCAGCGCAGTGAGGATGACGGCCTGACCTGGGGCGACCCGGTCGAGATCACCCAGACCTTTGAGGCCTTTCGAAAAAGCTATGACTGGAAGGTGCTGGCAACCGGGCCCAACCACAGCATTCAACTCAGGAATGGTCGACTGATCGTGCCCGTGTGGCTTTCGACCGGCACCGGTGGAAATGCCCATCGGCCATCCGTGACCGCGACGGTCTTCAGTGACGATGGCGGAAAAACCTGGGAAGCTGGGGAGATCGCCGTGCCCTGTACTGACGATTTCATCAATCCCAACGAAACCGTCGCCGTCGAACTCTCGGATGGGCGGGTCATGCTGAACGTGCGCAACGAATCCCCCAATCATCGCCGCCTCGTCGTCACCAGCCCAGACGGTGCCACCGGGTGGAGCACTCCCCACTTTGAGGATGCCTTGGTGGAACCCATCTGCATGGGAGGGCTCGTGCGATACGACCGCGAAAGCGAAATCCCCTGGCTGCTGTTTTCTCATCCCGACAATCTCTCCCGAGCGGACGGCAAGGAGAGTCCCGGAAAAAATCGCGACCGCCGCAACGTGTCCGTTCACATCAGCAAGGACGATGGCAAAACGTGGCCCCTCAAAAAATCCATCGAACCCGAATGGAGCGCCTACAGTGATATTGCGGTGACGCCGTCAGGCACCATCCTCTGTTTTTACGGGCGAGGAGACAAAGCCAGCTTCTCCGGTGACCGACTAACCGTGGCCCGATTCAATCTGGCGTGGCTGACCCGCCCCTGATAAGTCAATTCTTCTGCGCAGTCCCACTTGATCCCGGTCAATGACTGAAGTATACAGGTCGCGTCCGTCCACCGTGCGACTCAAGCGCTCGGTTCGGACAGTTCCCAAAAATTTTGCGCGAATAGCTCAGTGGTAGAGCATCTCGTTTACACCGAGGCGGTCGGGGGTTCGAATCCCTCTTCGCGCACCACTTCCCGGCGGCAGTGGAGAGTCTCAGGTCACCAAGGCGTCACTTTCGATGATGTCTAGCACCCTAAAGCACGAAACGGCAATCCCAAACGAGCTGTTTCTTCGCGACGGCGCGCTCCCTGGTCATCCCAAATGGGAATCTGCTCTCGCGCCTTTCACCTTCCCATGGAACGAATCGTCTCCATCCAATCGAAATTAATCGATGCCTGACTACGAGTTAACCTGCTCCGATCCGCTCCATAATTTTAGCATCGCCATCGGAGAGCCACTCCTCTATTCTTCGCTCTCTTCGAATCTGAAGCCATGAGCCGCCTCTTACTCCCCTTCTTTGTCGTTTGCCTGCTGTCCGACGCGCCAACCCTTTTCGCGGCGGACTCAAAAATCAACCGTAGCGCCCAGAACCTGGCCAAACATCTCACCGCGACGACGCCCGCGAAGAAAGCAAACGAGGGCGACCAGGCCAAGCTGCGCCAGCGCATGATCGCCGCCATGGAAGTGATGGAGGATTCCTATCGGACCAACGGCCCCACCCCGGAAAGCCTCATCGCCAAGGCAATGGAATTCAGACCCGAAATGGGCGGTTGGGAGAAAATGATGACGACCACTGCGGTGCTAAGTGCCTGGCGGGAGGCGAATGGTCGAGGCTTGTTCAATGAGAGTGGGAAATTTCAGGACCACATCACCAAAGGACGTGGGGTAGGAGACAAATGCACTTTCGAGTTGATCGTCCCCGCCGAGGCCTACCCACCAGGGTCAAACCAACTGGCCAACCTGCGCTTGGTCACCGTCGAAAAGAAACGAGCCAAAGATGCCGAACTATCAAATCGCGAACTTGCCTACCGTGGCCAACTGGAAAAGTTGGTGACCGAAAAGGAACGCGGTGCCCGTCTGGCAAAAGTGGAGAATGGTCCCAAGACCAACAGCGTGGGCCGCACGGCCGAAGAGTCTCTGGCTCTGTGGAGAGGGGAAGTGGAAAAGGCAGGTGACCTCGCCAAGGAGTTGCCGAACATTCGTCTCAACGGACGGATCACCGGCACCCCATCGCACATGACGCAGGAGCGCTGGCGAGCGACGGCGGAACTCGCCAACATCTCGAAATACCCCACCGAAGTCACCGTGGAAACCTACCTGATCGGAATCACCGACAGAAAACGAGATCACTACTTGATGGCGAAATCGAGTGAAACGGTGAAACTGAGGATCAACGAAAGTCGAACCATCGAATCCTACACCCGCGCCCAGAACTCCTACAAAGGCAAGGCCGACGACCACGATGAGGTCCCGAAGAAAGAGCGCGGCAAGACTCAAGTGAGATGTCGAGGGTTTGTCATGATCGTCAAACACGGCGACAAGATCGTCGCGTACTCCGGGTCAGATCAAATGATGTCCGGGTATGCCAACCCTGAGAACAAGGATTCTCCACTCCGCAGCCTCACCGCATTCTGATCGACGGAACTATCCAAGCAGCGTTTCCAAGTGCGACGCCACCGCCTTGGCGAGACCGGATTGATTGTAACCGCCTTCCAATACGGAAACCATTCGACCCTGCGCATGCTCACCGGCCAGGTCAGAGAGAATCTTGGTTAGCGAGGCAAAATCATCATCGGTGAGACGGAACTCTCCCAGCGGGTCATCGTGTCGAGAATCGAAACCGGCCGAGATGATCACCAGATCGGGTTGGTATTCCTTCATCCGTTTCGCAAAATCATCGCGGAATGCGTTCCCGATTGCTTCCATTCCTGTCCCTGCAGGCAAGGGGTAGTTGAGCGTGGTGTTTTTTCCGGCACTGGCACCAGTCTCTTGAGCAGCCCCTGTGCCCGGATACCACGGATGCTGATGCGTGCTGAAATAGTAGACGCTGCCATCCTCGTAGAAGATGTCCTGGGTGCCGTTTCCGTGATGCACATCCCAATCGATGATGGCGACCTTCTCCACGCCGTGAACTTTCTGTGCATGCCTCGCGGCGATGGCGGCATTGTTGAAAATGCAAAAACCCATGCCTCGATTGGCCGACGCATGATGACCGGGAGGCCGCACCGCGCAGAAGGCATTTTCGACGTCCCCTTTGATCACGGCATCAACCGCATTCAGCAATCCACCAGCTGCCTCGCGGGCGACTTCCAGGGATTGCAGTCCGTAGTTGGTATCGCCCGTGCTCAAGACTCCGGCTCCCGAGCCGTTGACTTCCCTGATTACCGTTTCGTAGTAGCCATCGGTGTGAACCCTGCGAATCTCTTGATCCGTCGCTTCACGCTTCTTCAGCTTCACACAGCGCTCTGGAAGGTTGCGCGATTCCAACTCCTGAATGATCGCACGGATGCGTCCCGGGGCCTCGGGATGGTGATCACCGGGATCATGCGCGGTGAAGAATTCGTCGAGTAGCAGTCCGGTTTTCATGAAAGTCGTCAGCGTCAAAGATTCGGCCCACCTGCAGGAAACTCTCAAATGCAAAAACTGAAAGCTGAAAACTCTCTCCACCCTCCTTGCTAATGGGTGAAATCTCGTCTTTCCTAGCCGCTCATCAATTTTCTCATGCCGAAATCGGATCAATCACCCTTGCAGATCGGACTGGCAGGCTTCGGCAATGTCGGAGCCGGCGTCTACAAGAACCTGCTGAAAAACCGCGACCTCCTCCAGAAACGCATCGGTCGCGCATTGGAAATTCGCCGCATCGTCGTTCGTGACCCTGCAAAAGCGCGCGAGATCGCCCTGCCTGCCGATCTTGTCACCACTGATCTCGACGCCCTGATCAACGATGACGAGATCGACATTGTCGTGGAACTCATCGGCGGCACCGATCGCGCCTATGATCTGGTCAAAGCCGCACTGGAACGCGGCAAAACGGTCGTCACCGGCAACAAGGCCCTCCTCGCCGAGCGCGGGAAGGAACTGTTCGCCCTCGCTGAAGAAAGACGAACCCCGATCTACTTCGAGGCCGCCGTCGCCGGTGGCATTCCCATCATCAAAACGGTCCAGGAATCGCTCGTCGGCAATCACATTGAAGCCGTCGCGGGAATCATCAACGGTACCTGCAACTACATCCTCACCCGGATGACCGCGGCTGGACTGGACTACCCCGAAGCCCTCACTGAGGCGCAAGCGCTCGGCTACGCAGAGTCTGACCCCACCCTCGACATCAATGGATGGGACGCCGCCCACAAGGCTATCATCCTCGCCTCACTCAGCTATGGATGCTGGGTGCCGACAGATCGCATCTACGTCGAAGGCATTGAGAAGATCACCCGTCGGGACATCGATTTCGCCCATCGCTTCGGCTACGTGGTCAAGTTGCTGGCCATCATACGACTCCACCCCGAATCCAACGCGATCGAGTTGCGGGTGCAGCCTTCGCTCATTCCGAAAGGCCACATCTTGGCGTCCGTGAATGGGGTCTTCAACGCCATTCTCATTCGTGGCGATGTCGTGGGAGAGACGCTTTTTTACGGATCTGGTGCCGGACAGGACCCAACTTCCAGCTCGGTCATCAGCGACCTCGCCGACGCCGCCCTGTGGCGCAACACCTGCGAGGGCCAGACGGGCTTTGTTCCTCACGGACTCTACGGAAATCCGCTGCCGATCGAGGAATCGATCTCCAAATACTATCTCCGTGTCGAAGCCGACGATGTTCCCGGCGTCCTCGCTCAAATCGCCCGCGTTCTCGGTGATCACGACATCGGAATCCTCTCCGTGATTCAGCCCGAGGACCACGCGGAAGGTTCGGCCCCCATCGTTCTCATGCTGCACTATGCGACTTTTGGCACCGTTCGGACGGCTCTATCGTGCCTGAAGGAGCTCGACTGCGTGCGCGAAGAGCCCATTCTCATGCGAGTGGAGCAGCTGTAGCCACCGCTCCTCTTGAGGGAAGGTCGATTTTCGTATCTCCCTCCTCTGCCTGAGGCTCTATCAGGAAATCGTGTGGTCAGGCAATCTCGTAGTCACGAGATTCCTTTTGACCCAGCAATGGCTGGCTCAAATTCAAGTCGACGGAACCTCTGTCGGTCGGAATCAGGGAGTTGTGACTCAGTCTAAGCCCTCAATTGTGGGAATAATATTTTTTATGGATTCTATTGTTTTTAGTGATATTATTTATTGTTACTAATTCTATTTCCATGAAAAAAAGCGCTTTCTCTTTCGTTGAGGTGCTCATTACTGTTTCCGTAATCGGCGTGCTCGCTTCGATTGCCTATGTGGCAATCGGCGATGTCACCAGTGTTTCCAAGGACCAGAAGTTATCCTCCGACACTGACGCCTTGAATCGGGCAGTGCAGGTCTATTTGGCCAGCGGCGGCTCCTTGGACAATGCCAAGACCCCAGCTGACGTGATCGCGAAGCTGAAGACCGCGGTCAGCAGCGCCGACGCCTCCAAGATGATTGGGATGAGCTCTCAGCTCATCGATCCCAGACTTTCCTACAAGCCTGCCGAGAAGGGAGTTGGAGTCGTTTGGGACGCCACCAAGAATCAATTCGTCGCCGGTCAACAGGGCCAGGGTGCCGTCGAAAAATTTATCCTCGATGAATCTCTCGCAGAGGTTGGCCCCGGCGAGGATACCCGCGATTCCGCGATGAAATACGCCTCGGAATCGGCTTGGATCTGGGACTATTCAGATCGTGATCTTCCCACTTCAATCACGGAAGCGACACTGATTCCCCTCGCGAGCGCCCCTCCATCGACCGTGCCTCCGATGTCAACAACAACCGCTGCCGCTGCCGTATCCCCTCCCCCAGCGCCGACTGGTCCCACTCCTCCCGTGAACGGCACCCTTGCCCCTCCGAGATTCTCGCTGCCAGGCGGAAAATATGCCCTTCAGAACTATGACCTTCCCGTTGCACTGACGAACTCCAACCCCTCGGGATCGTCCAAGATCGTCTATGCATTGGATTTCGGATCGTGGTTTGACTACACCTCCCCCATCATCCTGCCACCGGGAGTCACCTTGAGCGCACAGTCGGTCGCTCTCACCTCAGATTGGGCTGATAGTCCCAAAAAGGACCAGCTCTACGACGCGGACCCCGCCAAGCTGAATCCACCCTTGATCAGTTCCAGCAAGGATTCCTTCGGTTACTTCTCTGGAGGTACGATTCAGGTCACCATGTCCAACCCCAACCCCACCGGTACATCGATGATCCAGTATCGTCTCAATGGCGGCGCTTGGCAGACCTATACCGGAGGATTCAATCTGAAAAGAAATGACTACCCATCCGGAGTCTATATCGAATCACAAGCCATTTCCTCCGGCTCATCCTATTGGCTGTCCAGCATCACCAGCACCAAGAACCTGAACCAATCTCCCATTGATCTTGTCGGCACGACGGAAGGTTACTTCCACAACCCAACAGGCGGCGCCGGAATGATCACCAACCTGTCAGCCCTTGGCGTGTCAGAGTCTTCCTACTTCGATTGGGGTGATGATGTCCTCCGGGTAGGCGATACCCGCCCAGCCGCTCGCAGTTCGCTGAGCCTTGATGGCATCTCCTTTGCCAACATCAATGAGGGTGAGCGCTTTCAAATCGGCACCTTCGACTACTTCAACGGCTCGACCTATGCCTTCGATACCTTGGGCCGAGACACTCAGGTGAATACGCTGAAACTGGGCTTGGACATCGCCATGAATGCCGGAGGATTTGCGATCGACACCCGGTTTGATTTCGATCTTTCGTTGATCAACACGCAGAATATCGAAGACCCATTGAATCCGTGGCCCGATGCCGACTACGTCCGGATCAATACTCCGGTATCCACCAATCAGCTCGTGATCAACGGAAGCACCTACGAATTCCAGATCGAATTTGGTGAAACCACCGCCGATGGATTCAGCCAATTCGACGAATTCCACGTTCTGGAATGGGCATCGGCTTCTTCCAAACTCTACGGCACCTTCCGAGAAGTGATTGCTCCATGAGCGCACTCTGAGTTCCTGAAACCGAATCTCTCCCAAGCCTTCTGCCCTCCGCTCTTTGGGCGGAAACTTGGGGCCGAGAAACGGAAACCTCACGCGGCAGCACCGACGTGACTGTCTTTTCGTTGCCGAATCGTCCCATTCTCTCGGGTGACAAATGGCCTAGAACGGTCAATGTTCCTGCCGTCCCCAGGAATTGTCCCCATCATAATCCCCTCTTCCCTCATGAAATACGTCTCCACCCGCGGAAAATCTCCCGCCGTCGGTTTTGCCGAAGCCTTCGCACACGGGCTTGCCCCCGACGGAGGCCTCTACATCCCGGAATCCCTTCCCTCCCTGCCTCCCACCCTGTTGCTGGAGGACACCCCCATGCCCTACCCCGCCCTGGCCTGGGATTTTTTCAATCTCTTCGATACCGATCACGACACGGACGAACTGATCGATCTCATCGATGAGAGCTACGGCAGCTTTTCCGAAACAGGCATCGCACCGCTCCAGCAGTTGGCGGACAATCTTTTCATCCTCGAGCTGTTTCACGGTCCCACTCTGGCCTTCAAGGACTTCGGTCTGCAGTTGATCGGTAACCTGTTCGAGCACCAGATCCGTCGCACCGGCGAAACCATCAACGTCCTCGGCGCGACCTCCGGCGACACCGGATCTGCCGCCATTCACGGCCTCGCCAAGAAAGAGGGTGTCAACGTGTTCATTCTTTATCCCAAAGGCCGCATCTCCGCGCTCCAAGAGCGGCAGATGACCTGCACCGCCGCCAAGAACATCTTTCCCATTCCCATCGAAGGCACCTTCGATGATGCCCAGCGCATCGTGAAAGAGTTGATGAGCGATCTGGAGGTGAAGAAAAAACTCCGCCTCTCCGCGATCAACTCGATCAATATGGTCCGCGTGCTCGCCCAGTCCGTCTACTACGTGCATGCCTACATGCAGTTGCCGCCGGAAAATCGGGACGACGTGCATTTCGCGGTCCCGACGGGGAATTTCGGCAATGTCCTCGCCGGTTGGCTGGCCTACCGCATGGGCCTTCCCGTCGAACGTTTCATCGTCGCCACCAACCAGAACGACATCCTCTACAAGCTGTTCACCACCGGCGAATACGCCTCCGGTGACGTCCATCCCAGCTTGGCTCCCTCGATGGATATCCAGATCGCATCAAACTTCGAGCGCTTCCTCTACTATC
>JAGROX010000027.1:25331-27821 GCA_020440025.1 Verrucomicrobiia bacterium | reverse complement strand
CTCCTGCTCATGGGCGTCGAATACCTCAGCAGCGGTATCGACCCAGCAGATCCCAACATCGAAGAAATCCTCACCGAGATGCGCGAGGCCATCAATCGCGCAGACAAGATCATTCGGGGGTTGGTAGATTTTTCATCAGATCGCCAACTCGCCTTGGAAATCACGGATTTCCCCCCGCTGATTGAGCAGTCACTGCTGCTGGTCAGGCACGAATTGACCCGAAACGGAGTGAACGTCGATATCGAGTTCGAGAAGGCACTCCCCAAGGTGAACATCGATGGTGCCAAGTTCGAGCAGATCCTGGTGAACCTTTTTATCAATGCCGTTCACGCCATGTCCAAAACGGAGAGGCCTAAACTGGAGGTATTGGTTTACTCCGAGAAACTTGACCACGTACCCCGGGACGAAGGTGCCAGAACCGCCCACCATCTCCGGAGCGGCGACGAAGTGGTCATCCTCGAGGTAAAGGACAACGGATGCGGGATCTCGGAGAAAAACATTCAGAAGATTTTCGATCCTTTCTTCACCACCAAAGCAACCGGACTGGGAACCGGACTGGGACTTTCCGTGGTCAGCAAGATCGTTGAGCTACATGGGGGGGCCATTAGCATCCGCAATCGATTGCTCGGTGGAGTCACGGTCCGCATCATGCTGAAAGTGCCAAAAACCAAGGATGCCGATTGACAGAGCCAGCCACGATTGAACATACTTAGCTGGGCCCGTTTTCCCCGGCAACAGCCCGAGCCGTCTCTGCTGCAATACGAATTTTATCCCAAGCAAACTTGTCAACACCATGGCGCACAAAGTTCTCATAGTCGACGACGAGGCTGGATTCACCAAGCTACTCAAGATGAACCTTGAGAAGAGCGGTCAGTTCGAAGTGCAGATCGAGAACAATTCGATGAAGGCCTTGGCCACTGCTCAGGAATTCGCGCCCGATGTCATCCTTCTCGATGTCGTCATGCCGGGTCTCGACGGCGGCGATGTTGCCGCGTTGTTTCAGAATGACCCGGTGCTCAAGAAGGTTCCCATCATCATGCTGACTGCTTTGGTATCTCCAGGGGAGACCAGCCAAGACGCGGTGGCTCAGAGCGGATCACTGACAGTGCTGCCAAAGCCAGTCAATCTGGAGAAGCTGACCCGCTGTCTCCTTGATGCCATTGGCATCGTCTGATCACTGCGATTGGCAATCAAAAGGACCATCGGCGGCGACTCCTCTATCCGAAGTTGATTCGCGAATCGCTCGAATGGGGTTGTTGGAATCGATCAATTCTGGATTGGCACCTGAAGAAGAGGAATCTCTACTTCAAATCTGAGCACGAAAAAGCGGGAGAGGCGAACCTCTCCCGCTTTCGTATTTAATGATAGTTCCGGTGGCAAAGAACCAGATGATCAGCTGATGTGATAAGCCGGAGCACCATGCTCGGCCACATCGAGACCTTCTGATTCCTCCTCCTCGCTGACACGCACTCCCATGATGAGTTTCAGGACAAAGAACACCGCGAAGGAAAAGACGAAGGCGAAGGCTCCGATCGAGAACGTGCCGATGATCTGAGTCATCAAGCTGTGCTCCGGATTGAAGGAGAAGAGGCCTACGGCAACCGTTCCAAAGACACCGCACACGCCGTGAACGGAGATGGCACCCACCGGATCATCGATCTTGATCTTGTCGAAGAAGAGGATGGAGAACACCACGATGATACCGGCAACCAGGCCAATGATCACTGAGGAGAATTCACTTACGGTGTCAGCTCCAGCGGTGATGCCGACGAGACCGGCAAGGATACCGTTCAGAGCCATCGAGAGATCAGGCTTCTTGAGAACGATCCAGGAGGTGAAGATCGCGCCCACCGCGCCCGCTGCTGCTGCAAGGCAGGTGGTCACCAAAGCAAAGGAAACCGCTTTCGGGTCAGCACTGAGGGCGGAACCACCGTTGAATCCGAACCATCCCAGCCAGAGGAGGAAGACACCGATGGTGGCGAGAGGCATGCTGTGCCCAACAATGGGCTTGATGCCATCCTTGGTGTATTTGCCTTTGCGAGGTCCGAGGACAAGCACACAGGCGAGGGCAGCGAAGCCACCGAAGGCGTGAACGACCGAAGATCCGGCGAAATCGTAGAAGCCCATTTCGTTGAGCCAGCCACCGCCCCACTTCCAGTAACCGGAGATCGGATAGGCGAGACCCACGAGCAGGAGCGCGAAGATCATGAAAGAAGTCAGCTTGACGCGTTCCGCAACCGCACCAGAAACGATGGTCGCTGCCGTAGCGGCGAACATGGCTTGGAAGAGGAAATCACCCCACATCGTGTATCCAGCGTTATACTCGGAAGTCGTCTGTCCAACATTATTGAGATCACCGCCGAACCATGCCCCCCTTGCTAAGATTCCTTTGATCAGGACAAACTCATCACTAGGATACATGGAATTGAATCCCCAAAAGGCGTAGAGCAGGATGCCAGTGGTCACGATCCACACATTCTTAAACAGAAT
>JAGROX010000027.1:14988-25216 GCA_020440025.1 Verrucomicrobiia bacterium | reverse complement strand
GCATAGCCTTCCGAGGCAATGAACTCATCGGATGAATAAGCACTTGGAGGACCAGGGTCAGCGGCCGCAGGAGCTGCTTCTTGCCCAAAGGCAACGTGTGTAAGGAGCGGCAGAGCCATCAGGCCCAACAGCAACCAGGTTCGAAGGTTGAATCGATTTTTCATGTAGGTTGTGGATTTGACGTTGAAGTCGTTTTCCAGGCCACCGGACCAGGGAACGACGTTTTGTGTTTCGCAACTCCCTCCTGAGCAGTGAGCGTGCCAAGTCTTGAGAAAATTCATTTTTCTTCCACAACCCGCTTAAAAACAGACAGCCCCGGCCGGGAGATCATCCGACCGGGGCTGAAAAACCAAGTGATTCGCTCTGTGATCAGAGCGTTGAAACAGGTGTGTCTCCGATCACTCGTTGTAGGCAGATTCTCCGTGGGAACTTTGATCCAGGCCGATGATCTCTTCTTGCTCATCGACGCGCAGCCCAACCAGTTTCTTGATCACAAGCAGGATGACGATGGTAGCGATCGCGGTGTAGACCGCAGTGATCACAGAAGCCATGACCTGAAGTCCGAGTTGTTTAACCATGGCGAAATCTCCAAAGCCACCAAAGGCTTTGACCCCAACAATGGCGGCCAACAGGGTGCCGACCAAACCTCCGACACCGTGAACTCCGACGACATCCAACGAGTCATCGTAGCCAATGGCATTCTTCAGCTTCACGGACGCCCACCAACAAATGATGCCCGAGGACACCCCGATGATCATCGCTCCCAGCGGACCAGCCACGCCGGAAGCCGGGGTGATGGCCGCAAGTCCCGCGATCGCCCCGGTTACGATTCCCAGCACGCTGGGTTTCTCAACAGTGAACCATTCGATCGCCGCCCAGGTGCAGGCTGCGGTAGCTGCCGAAATGTGGGTCACAAAGATCGTCATCGCCGCTGCGTCACTGGCTGCCAGCTGACTCCCGCCGTTGAATCCAAACCAGCCCACCCACAGCATCGCCGTGCCCGTCACCGTCATCGGAAGATTGTGTGGAGGCTCGGGATGGCGACGTTTTCCGACCATGATACAGGCCACCAGAGCTCCGACACCAGCGGTGATGTGAACCACGATCCCTCCGGCGAGATCGACGACTCCCATCTGCTGGAACCAGCCGCCAAACCAGGTGATGTGGCAAATCGGGGCGTAGACGATCAGCGACCACAGGACCGAGAAGATCAACATGGCGCTGAACTTGATGCGCTCAACAAAGGTGCCCACGATGAGCGCCGGGGTGATGATGAAGAAGGTCATCTGAAACGCGGAGCCGAGAATCTTGTCCGGTCCGATTCCCTTGTGAAAAAGCGCATCAAAGCCGCCAATCAACCCTCCGTCATTTCCCCATGCCAGGGAGTAACCGATCACCAACCAGACGACGCTCAGTACACAAGCCAGCGCAAAGCAGTGCATCAGAACGCTGAGCACATTTCGGCGATTCACGAGACCGCCGTAGAACAGGGCCAGGCCGGGAATGGTCATGAAAAGGACCAGAGCCGTCGCGGTGAGCATCCAGGCATTGTCGCCGGACGTTGTGGCATCCGCCTCTTGGGCGAATCCGGTTTGTGTGGCCAACAAGGCCACACCCGACAGGGTTCCGAGGAACTTCAGTGTTTTTTTCGTCATTTATTAGGTTGTGTGTTAGTTTTTTCTGTTTTCACACAACCCAGCGGACGCAGGGTAACAACACGAACAGGCGCCTCCGTTCGAGCGGTTTCAATGGGGGCTGAAACCGATGATTGCCCGAACCAAAGCGCCGCGAATCATCAGACTGCGGACCAAAGGGTTGAAGCTTGATTATCAGCAAGTTCTACACCAAACAAGCCTAAAATCCCCGCCAGATTCCAGCTTTTGGAGCGAGTCGGGTTTGAGATTGCAAATTCGCAGCGAATGACGGTGGGTTCCGCCGTGATGGCGGTCTGTAGGACACGAAACCTCATTCAACCCTGTTGACTCCGTCACTCAACCCTGTTGAGTCATCCTCATGTCTGATTCCAATGCCAACGCCCCGATTCCGGAAGGCTTCGAAACCCGCGCTAT
Organism: Verrucomicrobiia bacterium; assembly: GCA_020440025.1. GTDB lineage: Bacteria > Verrucomicrobiota > Verrucomicrobiia > Verrucomicrobiales > DEV007 > JAEUHH01. Next base: position 23,147 of record JAGROX010000027.1, on the reverse strand, counting down.
CCACGCTGGGCGGGACTTTGTGAGCGATACCGGGGCGGTCACGCCTCCGATCTGGCTCACGTCGACTTTCGAATATGGAAATCCCGGTGGCTTCGACTACACCCGATCTGGAAATCCGAATTTCCGTCTCCTCGAGCGCGCCCTCGCCAGCATGGAGTCCGCCGCTCACGCCACCGTCTTCGCCAGCGGAGTCTCGGCCATCACGGCCATCGTTTCGACCTTGAAATCGGGCGACGTAGTCGTGGCAGAGGAAAACATCTACGGCTGCACCTATCGTCTGTTCGCTCAGGTGTTCGCGAAGTTTGGGGTGTCGATCGTATATCTTGATTTCACTGACCCGGCAGCGCTCGATCGCATCGCCGAACATCAACCTGTCCTGGTCTGGATCGAATCCCCGACCAATCCCAACCTGAAGGTCATCGACATCGCCGTCGTGGCCGAAGCGGCGCACGCGGTAGGCGCTCCTCTGGTGGTCGACAACACCTTCGCCAGCAGCTACCTCCAACGTCCGTTGGAACTCGGCGCCGACCTTTCCCTGCTCAGTACGACGAAGTATACCAACGGACATTCCGATGCCCTCGGTGGTGTGGTCTGCAGCAATGATCCCGAGTGGCAGGCAAAAATGGTCTTTGCTCAAAAAGCGCTCGGACTTCAGCCTTCGCCGATGGATTGCTGGCTCACCTTGCGGGGTCTGAAAACGGAAGCGATTCGGATGGAACGCCACAGCGCCAACGCGCTTCAATTTTCCGAGTTTCTCGAGGGCGAAACCAACGCGGTTCGGGTCTGGTATCCCTTTCTCCCCTCGCATCCCCAGCACGAAATCGCCAAGCGCCAGATGGCCGGCGGATCGGGAATCGTGACGGTCGATTTCGGACTCAGCCTGGAGCAGACCCTGCGATTCGTGGAAAGCCTACGCTATTTCCCCAAGGCGGAAAGCCTCGGCGGGATCGAGTCGCTCTGCTGTCATCCGGCGTCCATGACCCATGCCAGCGTGCCGAAAGAACAGCGGGAAAAGGTGGGCATCACCGATTCGCTGGTCCGCTTTTCCATCGGCATCGAAAGCGTGGAAGATCTCATCAGCGATGTCCGCGACGCGCTTGCCCGCCTTGCTTTATGACATGAAGGAAGAACGCAATCTTTTCCTCGACCCGCTCTGTCGACCGGAGGATCTCGGTGCGCCGATTCCGGATCTGCCTCACGCGGTGTCGATGTGCCTGCCAACCTGGGCCGATGTGGTCGGCTACGAGGAACGCGACGAAAGGGTGATCTCGAAGTTGGCCTGCGGTTATCCGCGATTCGTGCTGCACCCCGAAGTCAGGGAACTGTGCGCCGCTGCCGCCGAAGAATTCGCCCGCAAAGGGGAGCAGGCGCTCGTGTTTCCATCCATGGGAGCCGCGTGGCGGGCCGCTGATTTCGTGAAACTCAGAAGCGGAGCCTCGTGTCGTCTGGAGAGTTATGGATGGGGCGGACTCACTGTGTTACTGGTTGACCCAGCTGGCTACGAATCCGCTTGGAAAGCACGGCAGCATGGCGGGGAAATCGTCAGCAGTCGCAACGCCGAAGCTGCCCTGACTGACGAAGCTCTGCCGGACGACCTCGTCGAGTCAGGAGATTGGGCACGGGAAAAAGTCCGCACTCGACTTGGCTTGCTGACGGGGGAATCACCGGACGACATTTTTCTATTTTCCTCGGGCATGGCAGCGATCGCGGCCATTCATCGGGCCGCCATGAAACGCCGCCCAGGACTGCCGACGGTGCAGGTCGAATTTCCCTATGTGGATGCGCTGAAAATCCAACAGCATTTTGGTCAAGGGGGTGTCATTGATCTCTCCGTCGCCCAAGAAGGCGGTGCATCCGAGGTTTCTGAACTGATCGCCAAAGGTCAGTCGATTGCCGCGGTTTTTTCTGAAGCACCCAGCAATCCCCTGCTCCGCACCGCCGACCTGGCCGGGCTGCAGGCCGTCCTGCAACCGCACGGTGCCCCACTTATCATCGACGACACCATCGCCACACCGGCAAATGTCGATGCCCTCCGCTACGCCGACGCGACTACCAGCAGCCTGACGAAACTTTTCTCGGGAGCGGGCGATGTGATGGCCGGTTCGGTTACCTTGCGAGGCGATTCGCCGTTTCATGATGAGTTTCGCGACACTCTGGTCGCCGCGGAAGCGGAGAGTCCTCTCTTCGCGCTGGATGCCATCATGCTGGAGCTAAACTCCCGCGACTTTCTCGAACGCTACCCGGTCATCAATGACAACGGCGAAGCGGTCTTCGACTTTCTCTCCGATCACCCCAAAGTCGAACGACTCTGGTATCCGAAACGGGAAACGCCCGAAAACTACGAGGCGATCCTCAAGCCCGGTGGTGGCTATGGCGGGCTGATTTCCATCCTGCTAAAGGACGCGACCCATGCCTCCCCACGGTTTTACGACGCTTTGGAAATCTCCAAAGGGCCCAGCTTGGGAACAAATTTCTCCCTGATCTGTCCCTACACCCTGCTCGCCCATTACGGCGAACTGGCTTGGGCGGCGCAATGCGGCGTCGATTCCAATCTTATCCGTCTCTGGGTGGGACTGGAGCCGGTCGATGAATTGATCGCCCGGCTGGACAAGGCACTGAATGCCTGACGAGAGGAACGATTACTTTTCGTCCTGCTCATGATCAAACCGGATGGATTCGGTGCCATCCTTGGCTCGCACGATGATGAATCCCCATTGCTTGTTCCAACCAATGACTTCTATTTCCTCGTCCTCACCCGCCTTTCCCGCGTAGTTTTTCCCATCCGATTTCTCGCCTTTCCGATGCGAGATCACGGGATCGCCCGGCGCCAGCCAGGCAATTTTCTTGGAATTCTTAGGGGGGAATTCCGCCACCAATTGCGCGTCTTTCACCTCGGCAACGATCAGTTCGATGATCTTCTGACTCTTGGCTTGGACGTTGATGACATCCCCCACCTTGACGTCATCAAATTTTTCGTTGCCCACAATGACGAAGCCCCACTTTGCATGAATCTCCTCAATCGCTGACTCCTTGGGAGATTCAGCCATGGCGGTACTGGCGAAACTCACTGCGGCAAACAGGAGCCTGATCATGATTTTTGCCATACGACTCTGTGCCCGCATTCGAAGCTAGTTCAAAGATACGTCATCGGGTTCATCCGCGACAATGGCATGCCAGGGACTGAGCTCCCTCAGGAGCCGATTCCATAGCGTGTCGATATTCGCCGTATCCAGCACTCGTTTCTCCGGCAATTGGGTGATCCAGGTTTGCTGTTCGAGTTCGGACTCCAATTGCCCTTCCGACCATCCGGAATAGCCGACGAAGGCCCGGATAGAGAAACCTTCCGCCAGATAACTCAGGGCCTGGGGCGCGGAGAGATGAGTGGAAAACTGGAGCGCATCATCGGCTTCTGACCAGCCCAGGGATCCAAAAGTGAGATGCTCCGTGCTGACCGGGCCACCAATGTAAACCGGAATATCGGCGAGTTCCCTGAAGTCAGGCTCGAACAATAGATCGCCGACCTTTTTACCCAACGGGCGATTGAGGATATAGCCAAGCGCCCCCTGATCATGACTGTGCTCCGTCAACAGCAACACGCTGTGACGAAAGGTCGGCTCCCGCAAAGCGGGATCAGCGAGGATGAGGTGGCCTTTCAGCGATGGTTCGGTGGATTCTTCGGGAAACATGGGGAAATCGGCCGAGAATTCGGGTAGAATCCTCAGTTCAAATCAGCGTTACTTAGCTCCTCCTTGCAAAATCTGTACCCTTTCGCCCCTCGTTTGTCCATCCCATGAAGCCCCTTTCCGACATCCTGCTCGCCGGTGAGGATCTGACCTCAGAACAGATCACTGAAGCTGCCGACTCGCTTTTGAGCGAGACCGTCAGCGACGGCGAAAAAGCGGCTTTCCTCCGCGCTCTCGCTGACAAAGGAGAAACGCCGGCCGAGATCGCGGGATTCGTGAATGCCTTTCTCGAGCGCGCTGTGACTCCGGTCATCGACCGCGCCGGACTCGATCGACCGCTCCTCGATGTCTGCGGCACCGGGGGCGACAAGCTCGACCTTTTCAATGTGTCCACCGCCAGCGTCTTCGTCCTCGCCGCCTCGGATGTCGCCGTGGTGAAACACGGTAATCGCGGCATCACCTCGAAAAGCGGCGGCGCTGATGTCCTCGAAGCGCTGGGCATTCGTATCGATCTGCCGCCGGAAAGTTTTGGCGACTGCGTCAGTGAGGTGGGAGCGGGATTCCTCTTTGCGCCGATGTATCATCCCGCCTTCAAAGCCATCGTCCCGGTTCGAAAGCAACTGGCTGGCGAAGGGCGACGCACCATCTTCAATTTGCTCGGTCCTCTGCTGAATCCGGCGCGACCCGACTACCAACTCATCGGAGTCTTTGACGAGACCCTGACTCCCGCATTCGCCGAGATCCTCGGTCGCCTCGGTCGCCAGCGGGCCTGGGCCGTCCACGGCCATACGGAAACCGGCGAAGGCATGGATGAGCTCTCATCCATCGGTCTTACCGATGTTGTGGAAACCACCGACCTCTCGGCGCGATCCTTCACCGTCAATCCCGCTCATCTGGGAATCGCGTCAGCCACCGTGGATGATCTCAAGGGTGGCGACGCCAAGGAGAACGCCGCACTGCTTCAAAGGATTCTCGATGGCTCGGAAGAGGGACCGAAACGCGACATCGTCCTTTTGAACGCTGCCGCAGGACTGACCATCTGTGGAAAAGCTGCGGACCTTTCCGCCGGCCTCACCCTGGCTCGTGAAGCCATCGATTCCGGCGAAGCGATCGCCAGACTCGAGGCTTGGCGTCAGTTCAGTGCCAGGGCTTGAGTCAGTTTTTTCCCGGAGGGCGACTGAGCAGATCGCCCAATATCTTTTCCAACTTGCTGGGATGCCCCTTGATCTGGACGTAGACTTGGGCCCGCGCCCAACTGGTTTCCCAGTAGCAGCCCCCCTCGGAATCGAACACGGCGCGCCCGCCTTTGACGGCGTTCCAGTATTCCGGCTGAATCCCGCGCACCGCGAGCAGCACCGTGGCCAAATCGTGATTGGGTTTTCCAACTTCCAATGAGGTGTGTTCGTGGAAAGGCCGCAACTCGTAGGCGCGCCGAACGGGATTTTCTGGCGGTGATTTTTGCAGTTCCGTTCCATTGTTCATCGCCGCACCCACCTCGTAGCCCTGCCAAATGATGGAAGTCGGCCATTCGTTGGTCACCGTCACGGCAGCGGCGGGATCCAGTTTGATGTTGGTCTCCGGTCGATTGGTTCGGGGAAAGCCCCCACCCATGACGTAGAGGGCTTTTACCTTGGCTTTAACCAATGCCGGCTCGGCTCGAAGGAGATCCTCCAGATTACTCAAAGCACCGACGCTGCATATCACCACGCTGCCATCAGGCTGGGCGGAGAGGGATTGCCGATAGACTTCCAACGCATCCGGCATCTGATCGTCAGGCTTGGCATCCTGGGGAAACTCATCCCGCAACGCGCCCGCATAGCTGCTCGGTTTTCCGCCGCGCGTCTTGGCCCCATCCTTGTCGGTGCCGATGGGAATTTCACCGCGCCCATACCAGGTATTGATCGCATCCGCAGCGGCAGCCGACGCATTGGAGGGATCCTTGCGGTTGGTGACCACGGCCAGGATCTCCGCCTCCCCCAGATCCGCGAGGGCATTCAATACCGCCAATGCCCCGGCATCGTCACAGTCATTCGCCATGTCGGTGTCGAAGATGATCTTCACCGGCTCCGCCGAGAAGGAGGTCGTCAGGACGATCCCACTAAAAAACAGCCAAGAAAGAGCGCGTCTCATTTCACCGGAGGTTCGGAGACCAGCTGGACGAAGGCTTCGCGAACTCGCGCCGTCTGAACCGCATCCATGATGAGGTAGCGATCATTTCCCTTGTCGTTCTTTTTGAAATCCGTCCGACCCTCGTCGCTGACGATCACGTTTCCCGGAGGCGAAAGATCAAAATAGCCGCGATCCGGATATACCGCGTACAACACCGCTGTCAGGTCCCAGGTCGGTCGATCATGGGGCTGCTCGGGAACATAGGCGAGGTAACCCTCCTTGATGATGTGCGGCTTCGCATATTCGTAATCCTCCATGATGCTTTTCCAGGGATAGGCGGCGGCGATCCCGATTTCGAAGCCGCTCCAGATCACTGTGGTGGGCCATCGATCTGCGAAAGCTTGAGCGGACGGCACGTCCTCGCGGACATTGTATTCGAGGTGCTTGGTATCGAAACGAATCGTCTGAAAGGCTCCCGCCATGATGACGAGTTCCTTCACTTTTGCCTTGATCAGCGCGGCTCCATCGAGCGGCGAATGGTCGTCCGGTTTCGAATCCAGAAGCTGCGCCAAATTGGTGAAAAAGCCCACCTGCACAATCTTCACCGAACCATCCGCCTGAGCCGCGAGGGTTTTCCTCAGCAGAGCCACGGCATCCGGAGCATCGAGTCCACTCTTCAGGTCGTGGGGATAGTGGGGTGTGCCATCCTCGTGCTTTCGATCCACCAGCCCATTGTATTTACCCTCCTCCGGCGTCACCCCGCCACGCACCGCGCCAATGAGAATATCGGGACGACCATAGAAGGTATTGAGGGCATCGATGAATGCCGCCGACTTGGGATTGTCCTTGGTCGAAGTAACCGCCAACAACTCGACTGCGCCCCGGCGTTCCAGTTGATGGATCATGGCCAAGGCCATCGCATCGTCGATGTCGTTGCCCATGTCGGTATCGAAAATGAGTTTCACAGGCTCGGCCGAGACCGAGGCGAGGCTGAAAGCAAGAAGGAGAAGTAGCGGAGATTTCATCTTTGAAAAGTTTATCGTGGAGGTTGAGCAACGAGGTGAACGAGCGCTTCGCTGACGCGAGCCGTTTGTTCGGCGGTCAGGGTCAGAAATCGATCGCGCCCCTCCTTGGCCGGAGCAAAGCGGGTGAATCCATCATCTTCCACCGTCACCCGACCGCTCTGCGAAAAGCCGAAGTAGTCGCGGTCCGGAAAAACCGCATACAGCACGCTGGTCAGGTCCCAGGTTGGCCGATCATGATCCGGACCGCTGTGGAGCAAATACGCTTCTTTCACCGGATGATGGGGCACATAGCCAAAATCCTGAGCGATGCTCTTCCGGGGATAGGGCACCGCGATGCCGATCTCGAAGCCACTCCAGATCACCGACACCTCATTCGGCCACGAAGCCGCCAGCTTCTGCATTGAGGGCACGTGATTCTTCACATTCGCTTCGAGGTAGTGATTGTTGTCGTTGATCGTCGCCAGCGAACCCGCCATCACCGACAGCCGCTTCACCTTTTTTCGAATCAACGCGAGACCATCGAGCGGTGAATGGTCATCGCCTTTCGAGTCGAGCAGGTCGGCAAGATTGGTGGCGAGCCCCACCTGAATGATCGTCACCGATCCGTCCGGTGCTAAGGCCAGCGTCTTTCGCAACAAGGAGACCGCTTCCTCCGGCTCGGCCGACACGCCAATGTCGCGGGGAAATCGCAGGACATCGCCGTCTTTCTGCTCGGCCAGCATCAGATATTTGCTGTCACGATGCGGGGCGGTTTTCGAAACCCCAATCGGCACATCGGGACGACCGTAGAAGGTGTTCACCGCATCCGTGAAAGGAGCCGCCAGGGCATTTTCTTTGGAAATCGTCACCGCCAGCAGTTCGCATTTCCCGCGATCCGCCAGTGTGTGCAACATCGCGAGAGCAAGGACATCGTCCACGTCCCCGGTGATGTCGGTATCGAAAATGACGCGCTCGGGTTCGCTCGCGGATAAGGATCCGAGGGCGAGACTTCCCGCGATGAGAAAGGTGGTGAGGAATTTCATGATGGGATCTTTTTCAGGTTTCTCGCCCGCCAGGCATCGATGACGACGGCGAGAACGATGACGGTTCCGGACACGAGATACTTGATTGGTTCCGTCGCCCCGACTTGAGCGAGCCCGGCGTTGAGCGTCGCCATAATGAGCACGCCGAGAAAACTCCCGACGACCGAGCCACGACCACCCATCAGGCTGGTGCCGCCGATGACGACGGCAGCGATGGCGGACAGTTCCAGACCGACGCCGGCATTGGGATCGATCGCCCCGAGTCGCGAGCTGTCAAAAGCCGCCCCGAGACCGGCCAGCGCCCCGGCGATGGCGAACAC
>JAGROX010000027.1:0-14916 GCA_020440025.1 Verrucomicrobiia bacterium | reverse complement strand
ACCGTCCGCTTGAGAATGAACTGCCCGACGATCACCACCACCACCGCAAACAGGAAAGCGGCTGAAATTCCCACCATCGGTAGAGGCGCGCCAAGCCACTCGACCGGTTTCCCGATGAATTTCGTCTGGGAATCCGTACCGAGATAGGCCAGACCGCGCGCGATCTGCATCATGCCGAGAGTGACAATAAAACTGGGCACCAAAAATCTCACCGTGACCCAGCCATTGGCGAATCCACAGACCAGACCGGCGACCATCGCGAGGGGCAACGCCAGCAACAGCGGCCAATGCCAGTCCACCATCGCCACGCCCAGCACCGCGCCAGCGAAGCCCAGCACCGAGCCCACCGAGAGATCGATCCCTGCCGTGATGATGACAAAAGTCATGCCGACGGCGACCACCGCGAGCGCCGGCACCTGATTGGCAATCGAGTTGAATGTCGCCGCCGAGAGAAAACGATCGCTGAACAGACTGAAGACACCGATGACGACCAACAACACCGCGACCAACCCAAGCGACTCGCCAAAGCGATTCAGGAGTGAGGGTGCGTTCGAAATTTTGACAGATTCAGTCATGGCATGGATGGAGCGCGAGCATCTCTGCTCGCTTCACAGGCTCCGGAGCGGGCAGGGATGCTCGCACTCCGCAACTTAGGGGAGAGTCTCCTTCGTCACCAGATCCACCGGCGTTTTCCGATCCTTCGGAGCGGCGTTGTTTTTCAAAATCTCCAAAGCCGCCTCGATCCCAAACACCGCCAATTGATCGCCATGCTGATCCGCGGTGGCCAAGACCCGACCTTCGCGAATCAAGGTCTGCACCCCGGAAATGTTGTCGAACCCGACGATCTTGATCGCGTCTTCTTTTCCGGCAGCCTTCACCGCAGCAGCGGCTCCGAGAGCCATGTTGTCGTTGCTGGCCAGCACCGCAGCGAGATCGGGATGCTCGCTGAGGAGCGCCGCCGTCACCGTGTTCGCTTTTTCCATTTCCCATTGGGCACTCTGAACCGCGACGATTTCCATCCCCGCGGCAGCCATCGCGTCCTCGAATCCGGCCCGCCTTTGCTGGGCGTTGAAAGCCGTCGGCACGCCTTCCAAGATTGCGACCTTGGCCTCTGCCGCGAGCGATTTGGCCAAAACATCGCCGACCAACTTCGCGCCCTCGCGATTGTCAGGTCCAACAAAGGGAATCGCGGCACCTGCCTCGGACAGCACGGCATCATCGAGTTTGTTGTCGATATTGACCACCACGATCCCGGCATCCTGCGCTCGCTTCAGCACCGGAACCAGCGCCTTGGAATCGGCCGGAGCGATCACGATCGCCGCCACACCACGAGCCACCATCTGCTCGACCAGAGCCGCCTGCTGAGAGAGATCGGTCTCGTTTTTGATCCCATTGACGATGAGCCCAAACTCATCCGCGTGCTCCGCCTGATACGACTCGGCCCCATCGGCCATCGTTTTGAAAAACTCGTTGGCCAGCGATTTCATGATCAGGGCCACTTCCGGCTTCGCTTCCGACGCGCCACCGGACTGGCCACCTTCCGTGTCGCCTTTTTCACCGCAGGCAACCAATCCCAGCGCCATTGCGGCAAGGGCAAGCGTTCGGAAAAAGCCATTCCATTTTGAAAGCGATATCATCATGCGACAACGATGGCCCATTTTCCGCCAACATGACAAGGGAGAAGCTCGCCAGACTGCCAGCGAATTTGTGGAATGTCGCCTTTGCTTCAGAAACCGGAGCGTTCGGGTGTCACGCAAACCCGACATTGAAGAACTCCCCGTGAATGGCTTACGATTCAACATGGTAGAGTCTTCGACTCAACCCTGTTTGGTCATTTTCTTCAGCCTGCCGATTTATGTCCCGTTGTCTCTTTCCCACCATTGCCCTGATTCTGGCTTCCATGGTTGCGGGTGCCCAGGCAGCCGGGGATGACACGATTTCTTTTAATCGCGATGTGCGCCCGATTCTGTCGGATCGCTGCTTTGCCTGTCACGGCTTTGATGCGAAAAAGAGAAAAGCGGACCTGCGACTCGACATTCCAGAGGGAGCTTTTGCCAATCTTGAGGCAGGCAAGCGGCCCATCGTTCCCGGTGAAATCGAAGCCAGCGAAGTGTGGTGGCGGGTGATCTCGGACGACGAGGATGATGTGATGCCGCCGCCCGATTTTCACAAGCCGCTGACGGCATCCGAAAAGGACATCCTGCGCCGATGGATCGAGCAGGGCGCGGAGTATCAGCAGCATTGGTCTTTCATTCCACCACAAAAGGCGGCGGTGCCAACGGTGGCAGGGGTCACCAATCCGATTGATGCCTTTCTCCAATCCCGGCTGGCGGAGGAAGGGCTCGCCCCGGCCGAGTCGGCTGACAAGGAGACGCTGATTCGACGGGTCACGCTCGATCTGACCGGCCTGCCACCGACGCCAGAGGAAGTCGATGCTTTTCTCGCCGACACTTCGGAGCAGGCCTTTGAGACTTTGGTCGATGGTTTGCTGAAACGGGTCACCCACGGCGAGCACATGGCGCGCTATTGGCTGGATCTGGCACGCTACGCCGACACTCATGGCCTGCATCTGGACAACGAACGATCGATGTGGCCCTATCGCGATTGGGTGGTGCGGGCGTTCAATGAGAACGTGCCTTTCGATGACTTCACCCGCTGGCAACTCGCGGGTGATCTGCTGCCGGAACCGACGCGCGACCAGTTGATCGCCTCGGGCTTCAATCGATGCAACGTCACCACCAGCGAGGGCGGGAGCATCAACGAAGAGTGGGTGTATCGTTACGCGGTCGACCGCACCAGCACCACGGTGGAAGTGTGGATGGGACTCACCGCCGGCTGCGCCGTCTGTCACGATCACAAGTTCGATCCACTTTCGACGAAGGAATTCTACTCGATGTATGCCTTCTTCCACAGCGCCGCCGATCCGGCGATGGACGGGAACAAAATCGACACGCCGCCCATCCTGAAACTGACTCAACCGGAGGACGAAAAACGTTTGGCTGAACTGGACGCCAAGATCGCGGCGATCGAACAACGGATCACGGAAACGGTCGGAAATATCACCTACACCGATCCCGCTTCGCAGACGCCTCCGCCGACTGAGCAGAAGACCGAGGACATCTGGTTCGAGGATGGCTTTCCTGCAGGAACCAAGCCGGGAGTGGCGGGTGCGCCGCTGAAATTGGTGACGCGGGAAACCGGCGAGGTTTTCAGTGGCAACGTGGCCCTGACCCGCACGGCTCCCGGAGCCGTGGCCCAGGACTATTTCTCGGGAGGAGCCGAGTTCGTGGTTCCGGCGAATGGGAAATTTTTCGTCTATTGTTTTCTCGACCCCAAAGACACCCCGGAAGCGGTCATGATTCAGTTCAACATCGGTGGCTGGAATCATCGCGCGATCTGGGGCAACGAAGAGAAAATTCCTTTCGGCAAACCGAAAACGAACGAGAAGGTTCTCGCCGGTCCGCTGCCGAAACCCGGTGAATGGGCCCGTCTGGAAATTGATGCCGCGAAGCTCGGAATCAAGGCGGGAACCAAGGTGGTTGGTTACGCCTTCACGCAATTCGGCGGCACCGTTACCTGGGACCGACTCGGAGTCAGCGTGATCACGAATCCCGCGAAGGATGCGGCGTGGTCTTGGGCGTTCTGGAAGCAGCAGAATCAAGGCAAACGCAACAACGACCTCCCCGAGGGATTGCGCCAGTTGGTGCGCGGCAAGCAGGCCGAGCAATGGAGTGAAGCCGAAGCCATACAGGTCTACGATTTTTGGCTGCTGAATTTCTATGCCGGTGCCCGCGAGGTGATGGCCCCGCTTGAGGCAGAGAAATCACCGTTGGAAATGGAGAAAGCGTCGATCGAAAAAGCCGTTCCCTTCACTTTTGTCATGGCTGATCTCCCTGAGGCTCGGGAGAGCTTCGTGATGCAGCGAGGCCAATACGACAATCCCGGCGACAAGGTGACTCGCGGAGTCCCTTCCTTCCTTCCGGCGCTGCCCGCGAAGACGAAGGAGGAAAAGGATTACAATCGATTGGATTTGGCCAACTGGTTGGTCAACGGAACACATCCGCTCACGGCTCGGGTAACCGTGAACCGTTTCTGGCAGCAGTTTTTCGGCACGGGATTGGTGAAGACGAGCGCCGATTTCGGTTCGCAGGGGGAACCTCCAAGTCATCCGGAATTGCTCGACTGGCTCGCGGTGCAGTTTGTCGAAGACGGGTGGGACATGAAACAATTGGTGAAACAGCTGGTGACCAGTCAGGCCTACCGTCAAAGCTCGCGAGTGACACCTGAGTTGCTCGCGGCAGATCCCGAAAATCGTCTCCTCGCTCGCGGCCCGCGTTTTCGACTCGATGCCGAGGTGCTGCGAGATCAGGCGCTTTTCGTGAGCGGACTGATGGTGCCCACCATCGGAGGAAAGGGAGTGAACCCCTATCAGCCACCGAACATCTGGGAACCGGTCGCCTTCGGGGGCAGCAATACGCGCAACTACCAGCAGGATACCGGCGACGCGCTCTACCGACGTAGTCTCTACACCTTCATCAAGCGGACGGCGCCACCGCCCTTCATGTCGAGCTTTGACGCGCCGAATCGAGAGCAAAGCTGCACGGCGCGCGGACGCAGCAACACGCCGATGCAGGCACTTCAGCTGATGAATGATGTCCAACACGTCGAAGCCGCGCGAAATTTCGCTGCCCGCATGTTGACGGAGGGTGGCAACACTGCCGAGAGCCGCGTGCGCTGGGGATGGCGGCTCGTGACCTCCCGTTGGCCGGAGGCCGATGAATTGGCCATCGCGCTCAATGCCCTCGCCCAGCACGAGAATCGCTTTGCGTCCGACGAGGCGGCCGCCACGGATCTGATCACCTACGGCGAAAGCGAGGTCGATCCCAAGCTCGCGAAGACCGAGCTGGCCGCCTATTCGCTGATCGCCAACCTGATTCTGAATCTCGACGAGACGGTGAGCAAGAATTGACCTGCCCCCGTTTTCACGTCTAACATCACGCCTCTCATGGAAAAACGTTTCGAAAACCAAGTCGCCATTGTCACCGGAGGTGCCGACGGCATCGGTCGGGTCATCACCGAACGCCTCGCCCGCGAGGGTGCCCTCGTCACCATTTTTGATGTCAACGCCGAACAGGCCGCCGCGACTTGCGGAGCGCTGGCGGAGGAAGGCCTGCGGGTCGACTCGGCCATGGTCGACATCGCCGATGACAATGCGGTGAAAGCGGGGATCGAAGCGGTAGCCAACCAAAACGGCGGTCGTCTCGACATCATGGTGCACTGCGCCGCCATCGTCGGCCCGACGGCCACGAAAATCACTGATGTCTCGATCGAGGATTTCGACAAGACGAGCGCCATCAATCTGCGCGGCACCTTTTCCATCACCAAGCACTCGCTCGCCTCGATGTCGCCTCGCAACTACGGACGAATCCTCCTGTTCGCCTCCGTCGCCGGCAAGGAAGGCAATGCCGGGATGAGCCCCTATTCGGCCACGAAGGCAGGCGTCATCGGCATCGCGAAGGCGGCAGGCAAGGAATTCGCCGAGACCGGCATCACGGTCAATGCCATCGCTCCGGCGGTGATTCGCACTGCCATGGTCGAAGCCTGTGATCCTGCCCAGGTGAAATACATGACCGACAAGATTCCGATGAAGCGTTGCGGCACCTTGGAAGAAGTCGCATCCATGAGCTGCTGGATCGTATCGCCCGAAGCCAGTTTCAATACCGGGTTTACCTTTGACCTCACCGGCGGCCGGGCGGTGTATTGACCCTGTTAAGTCCGCCATTCAACCCTCTTTAGTCGCCCTTTCCCCTATCATGAGCATTGAAGCCCGCCTCCAGGAACTGAACATCGAACTTCCCTCTCCGCCCCCTCTCGGCGGAGTCTACCAGTCAGTCGTCATCGTCGGCAACATGGCCTATGTCTCCGGTCATGGACCACTGCAGAGCGACGGCACCTACATCACCGGTCGGGTCGGCAAGGATCTGGATCTGACCGGGGGTCAGGCCGCCGCGCGACAAACGGGACTGGCTTTGCTGGCCACGGTGCAGAAGCACTTGGGATCGTTGGATCGGGTGAAGCGACTGGTGAAATCGCTGGCTTGGGTGAACTGCACGGATGATTTCTACGAACAGCCGAAAGTGATCAATGGATACAGCGAGTTGATGCGCGAAGTCTTTGGTGATGAGGCAGGCGTGGGCGCCCGCAGTGCGATCGGGACCAATGTGCTGCCGGGTAACATTCCGGTGGAGATCGAGATCGCGTTGGAGATCGAACCCTGACGGACAGGGATTATTTCCATCTGGCGGCAGCCTGCCGCTTTCCATTCTCTCGTGTTGGGATAGGCTGAAACCGTGACCGACCGAATCCGGCCCAAACGACTCCTCACCGCCCACTACGAACCCGCGCTCCTCGGGGACGTGAGGGCGTGGCATGCCACCGTCTACGAAGACGGCCAAGTCGAGCAACTCGTGGAAATGCGTGACGATTTCACGGAAAGCCCTCCGCAGCTGGTGCATCGGGCATTTTATGCGGAGCTGAACGAACTGGAAATCGGACGGCTTCGGCGGGCTCTATCATCGACCGTTTTTCACGACCTGGGTGGCCGATACGAAACGCCACAGGGTCTGCTGCATTTTCGCGAACTGAATGCGACCTCCGCCTCTGAAGGGCAGCACCGAGTATCCACTCGCGGGGCCTGTGCCCTCGCCGGATCCGGCGACGCGGACATGATCGTGTTCATGGGAATCTGGGATCGCGTGCGGGAAGTCTTGCCTTTCGTGATCGAAGAACCCACGAACGCCTCGGGCCTTCCTTGTGAGCTGAGCATTCCCGTTCGTTGACTCTATCCTTGGTGACTATGGAATTTGATCTTGCCGGTGAACATCAGAAACTCGCCTATAAACTCCTCGCCGGCTTGGTGACGCCGAGGCCCATCGCCTGGGTGACGACTCAGGACACCGAAGGTCGGGTCAACGCCGCGCCTTTCAGTTTTTTCAATGTTCTGGGCACGCGGCCGCCCATCATAGGATTTGCCCCCGGCGACAAGGAACCCGGCATTCCGAAAGACACCGCCCGGAATATCCGTCGAACGGGAGAGTTTGTGGTCAATCTGGTCGATGAGGCCACCGCCGAAGCCATGAACCTGACCTCGGCGGAGTTGGACGAGGGCGAAAGCGAGATCCCCTTTGCCGGGCTGCACCTCGAACCGAGTGTCGTAGTGAAACCACCCCGCATCGCCGAGTCGCCCGTGGCGCTGGAATGTCGCGAATGGTCGACGATGGAGATCGGCAGCAATCGACTGGTGATCGGCGTCGTACATCGCCTCTGGGTGAGAGACGGAGTGCTGAATCCGGATACCTTGCTGGTGGATTCGTCAGTGTTTCATCCCATCGGTCGGATGGAGGTGCCCGCCAGCTATTGTCGAACTCGCGATCGCTTTGATATGCCGAGGCCGGAATGAGGCAGCCTGGAGGAAAGATCTTCATGAACCGATCTCCTGTCTTCTCTCCCCGCGTCGGATACGTCAGTTTTCAGGTCGGCATGGGAGCGGTGTCGACGGCAATTCTCTGGCTCTGGTTGAAGCAGCCCGGCGGCGAAGCCCGCATTCACTCCCTTCTGCTTCCTTTTCTCTTCGGGTTTGCCCTGCCTGGTCTGTTGGGTTGGATCTCGCTGTCGGTGGCGAGTCCTTTTTTCACCACTCCGTTCATGCGACGCCTCGTGGGATTTGTCCCGGCTGTCGCATCAATATCGCTCTTGTTGGGGCGGCGGCTGGCGGAGGTTGGCGTGCTCTATGACAATGACCTCGTGCTCGTCACGGGCCTGGCGGCAGTTGTTTCCCTCGCATCCATCCTGTTTTCCTCTCTGGAAATGGGCAACCGGTCTCAGACTTTCAACAAACGCGGCATGGTGGCCGTTCTTGGTTTGATCGCAGGGGCCATCCTGACATCGGTGGGAGGTGCGTCGGCGGGGTTGGTGATGGGTTCGATCACGATGGTGATCGCAGGCCTTTCGTTTGGTTTTTCCACCTCAGCTTCGGCACGCGGACCATGGATTCGGGCGGAGCGCTCCATCGGGCGATTTGCTCGACTCATCGACCTTCTCCGAACCGAGCCCGATGCTCGCCGGTGGCTGTGGCTCTACGCCTGTCTTTTTGCACTGACGCTGAGTTCCTTGGCCTGGTTGCCTGCCCTGTGGCCAATTTTTGGCAGGTCCCTGCTGTCGTCGTCTCTCGACATCATTAATGTTGGCATCATGGTGATTGGATTCCTGCTCGGAATCGGCATTGGTGGTTGGTCGGATTTCTCTCGAACCGAAAAATGTTGGCGTCGTGAGAAGATGGCGACTATCCAGACCCTCGGAGCTGCCGGAGCGTTGGCTCTCCTAGCGCTTCAGCCCGCTCAGGCAGGCAGTGTCGCAGTCTTGGTGGGAATTCCCCTCGGGCTGGTGGGACGGCTGTGTCGGGAGAGTTTGCTGAAGGTTCTGGATCGAAAAGGCGCACGTCTTCCCGGCGAGTGCGAAGCCATTATCGGAACTACCCTTTGCCTCTTCCTTCTGATTGTCGGTGGCCTGCTGGCAATGGGAGAATGGATGCGGGTCTCGCCGCAGCCTCCGATTCTCGTATTCGTGAGCGGTTTCTGCCTGCTGTCCTTTTTTTGTTGGCAGCTCGGGAAAAAACGAGTGGAAACGGAAGCAGAATCTCACACGGAGCAGCCTCTGCCATGGAGTGGACCCGACTCATATCTACCGGGAATCGCTCCGGCATGGGAATCCCCTCCCATCAACGATGGGCGGGCCGTGACCATTCTTTACGAGATTCCCGAGGAAAACCTCTCCGATTTTCATGACGCCATGGCAGACCTGGCTCGGTTGAGAAGGCGTCTTGGGGCTCTGCAATGGAGGCTATCGCGTCACTTGGAAGTGCCCACGCATCTCACCGAGAGCTACCTGCTCGAAAGCTGGTCCGACTACCAGGAAGCGATCCGCCATGAAACAGCGGCGGATCGCGCCATCAAGCAGCGAGTCTTTGATTTGAATGATTGGGACTCACTGCCCGCTGAATCGCATCAGGCTCTCGAAGAAATCTGACTGGAAACGAGGTTTCCATTCAGCAATCCATGGGATCGATCTCGTAGATTGCGCGCAATCGGCGAATGCCGCGTCGAATGCGGGCTTTCACGGTTCCCACTGGTTCTCCTAGTTTGTCGGCGATCTCTTGCTGGGTGAGTCCATCGAAGTAGGACATCTCAATGGCTTCGCGCTGGACTTGAGTCAGTTCGACCACGGCATCGCGCACGGCCTGACAATCATCGCGTCGCTCGGCGGCAGCGAGTCCGTCTACGGGTGCGTCAGAGATTGACGTATGGGTTTCATCGACCTCAAGGGCGTCCCGGAGTCGGGCACGGCGCTGTTTTGCCCGGAGACGATCAATGGCCCGGTTTCGCGCCAAAGACGCCAGCCAAGTGATGGGTCGCCCTCGCCCCAAGGTGTAGAGGCCGGCTTTGCGCCACAGGTTGAAAAAGGCTTCCTGAAGGACTTCTTCGGTGTCTTGCCGGTCATTCAACACCTTGTAGATGGTGGTAAACAACAGGCCCTCATAGCGATCATGCAATTGCTGAAAGCAATCTCGATCACCGTTGGCGATGCCGCGCAATAAACGGGCATCATTCTCGTCATCATAGACGGGGTGGGGAGCATTCGGGCTGGAGATACTCATATCAGAAACACTAATGCAGACAGAAGTGATTCACTCAACATGGATTTGAATAAGAATTGCTAATATTTTTACATCCTACCTTAGCCGGGTTAATTCCAGCCGAGATATTTTGGCTGGAATCGGAGTGGCATTTCCTCGGAGGTCCGCTTGATTGGGGTCATGCCGGTCAATTCCCGCCCCCAAGAACCGATGTTGACGGTCACTGAACTGAACCGTGAGATTCGCGAGAATCTCGAGGGCAAATTCTCGGATGTCTGGGTGGAAGGCGAGATCAGCAACTACCGACCGCATTCATCCGGTCATCATTATTTCACTCTGAAAGACGCCCGGGCACAATTATCCTGCGTCATGTTTCGCGGTCAGGCGAGTGCGCTGCCGATGGCATTGCGCGATGGCGTGCAGGTCCAGGCTCGCGGTGATATCTCGGTCTACGAGGCGCGAGGACAGTACCAGTTGATCGCCCGATGGATTCAACCCAAGGGCTTCGGCGAATTGCAAGCCCGCTTTGAGGCGCTGAAACGACAACTCGAAACGGAAGGGCTCTTTGATCCTTCGACAAAGAAGCCACTGCCCTCTTTTCCCCGAACCATCGCATTGGTGACCTCTCCCACAGGGGCGGCAATTCGGGACATACTCAACATCCTCGAACGCCGGGCTCCCTGGCTACGCATTTTGGTTTGGCCCGTCCGGGTTCAGGGAGAAGGTGCCGCCAAAGAGATCGCCAACGCATTGAATCATCTGTCGCAGGCGAAAGAAGATGACGCGCTTCCCGTGATTGATGCCGTCATCGTTGGCCGGGGAGGCGGGAGCATCGAAGACCTGTGGAGTTTCAATGAGGAAATCGTTGCCCGTGCCATTCACGCCTGCCCCTTTCCGGTGATCTCTGCCGTGGGACACGAGATCGATTTTACGATTGCCGACTTCGTGGCCGATCTTCGAGCACCGACTCCCAGTGCCGCAGCCGAACTGGTGGCGCCTGATGGGGCGGAATTGAAGCGATCACTGGAAACCTACCGGGAGCGCCTGCACCGTCACGTCACCAGAGCCATCGACGGCTGGCGATCTCATCTGGAATACCAATCGCGCAGTCTCGCCCAGAATGAGCCATCGCGGGTCATCGAAGATCATCTGTTGGACTGTGATGCGCACCGTGACCGATTGGAGGAAGCCGTCGATGATCGACTGGAGGATCTGACAGATCGCCTTCGGCAGTTGCAGCGTATCCTAGACCTGAAGCACCCGGGAACCTTACTGACTGCAGAGGCCGACCGATTGACCGATTGGCGAGCGCGCCTTGATCGACGGTTCGACGAACGTCAGCGCCGACTGGGGGATCGCCTCGCTCACACGCGGCAGGTGCTGGAACTCCTCAGTCCGAATACTGCCTTTCACCGAGGTTTCTCCCTGACTCGCGACAGCGAGGGACGACTGATCACCCGAGTGGATCAGGTGTCTCCCGGCACTCGGATTCATACACGAGTTGCAGATGGAGAAATCGAGAGCGTGGTGGCTTCGTAGGATATCGCCGACCACGTCAGGCAGGTAGGCACAAAAAAAGGAGGACGGCCAAAAAGCCGCCCTCCAGTTTGAGTTGTCTGAAGCGATTTCCGAAAAATCGTCGATCACCAGTATGATTAAATCAGGGATTGAGAACGTTGTCCTGCTTTGTTGCGAGAAGCCCACCCTCCGAGTCTTCACCCGTTTTTTCGGCAAAGATCTCGACGCCGTCCTTGGTTTTCACCATGGCACCTGGCTCATCGGATTCGAGTCGCTCGGCAACGACGTGTCCGCCGCTGTAACCGATGATCGCTTTCCGCATTTCCAACCAGGGATGGTATTCACCGTAGGTACCCGGACCTTCCTGCTCATCGGCCACCAGAGGTGAACGGCTGAAGCTGGTGTCGGTGAGACCCATCACATAGGTGTAGCAGTTTTCTCTGGATTCCAATTCCCCGTCTTCCTTCGGCGGACGAAGCTTTTCCGGGTTCTTGGTCTGCATCCAGAAGATGGACTCGGTATCGATGTAACCTTCCTTGATCAGGACGTTGAACGCGTCGGTCGAAGTGGACAGCTCGCCCTCTTCGGAGCCACCGCCTCCACCATCGGATTCGGCACTCGGATCCCAGGCCGGGTAGACCCCGTCCCAGTCGCTGGCGAATGATTTACAGGCCAGAACGATCTGACGTGCGTTGCTTGAGTCTCGAGTCAAATCGGCCTTGGCTTTCACTTTCGTGACCACCGGGACGGTAATGCTCGCGAGGATGGCGATGATCGTAATCACCACCATGAGTTCAATCAGGGTGAAACCCTGATTGTTGGTTCGGGCTTTCATGGTTTTACTTTGGTATTTGGTTTGTTTTATGAACGGCCGCAATGCGACCTAATATTTGATAGAAGGGACAATCAATCGGATCGATCGACCAGAAAGAATCGCACCCTTCTAGCGTCATCGTGCCATGAAGGAAAATTTACGGCAAGAAAAACCGTTCAGTTTTTCGCAAATTTATTTGGCGATTTTCTGAATAAAACCAGCGGACCGCTCAGCAGCTGACTCACTCACCTACTCTCGTCGAAGCATCACGGTGCTCAGCGGCGGTATCTGAATCACGATGGAGTTCTCTCGCCAATGGCTCTCGACTGGCTCGGAAGAAACACCTCCGAGGTTTCCCACATTGGTCCCCCCGTATATTTCGGAATCCGAGTTGAAAATCTCGCGATAGAATCCCGGGGCACCCACTCCAAGACGGTAATCGAGCCGCACTACCGGCGTGGCATTCACTACCACCACGACCTCACCTCCCCCGCGACTGCGGCGAATGAATGAGAAGAGACTATGCTCACTGTCGAGGTGATCAATCCACTCGAAGCCCTCGGGCCAGTGATCGAGTTCACTGATCGCGGCTTCATCCTTGTAGAGGTGGTTTAAGTCTTTGAGCAGACGATGGACTCCTTCGTGCTCGGGATATTGCAGCAGATGCCAGTCAATGCTGTCGTTGTGCTTCCACTCGCGTGACTGGGCAACCTCGGCCCCTTGGAAAAGGAGTTTCTTGCCCGGGTGAGCATACATCCAAGAGTAGAAAAGTCGCAGATTGGCAAATTTCTGCCAGCGATCGCCCGGCATTTTGTCGAGCAGCGATTTCTTGCCGTGCACCACCTCATCATGACTCAGTACCAGCATGTAGTTTTCATGATAGGCGTAGATCATGGCAAAAGTCGCCTCGCCATGATGATACTTCCGATGCACGGGCTCGTAGGAGAGATAACTCAGGAAGTCATGCATCCAGCCCATGTTCCACTTGAAACCAAAACCGAGACCGCCATCGGCCACCGGACGCGAGACCCCGGGAAACGCGGTCGACTCCTCGGCGATCATCATGATCCCGGGGTGCGCCTCGTAGCAGGCCGTATTCAGCTGACGAATGAACTCGATCGCCTCCAGGTTTTCGCGCCCGCCAAACTGATTCGGCACCCATTGTCCGTGCTCCCGCGAGTAGTCGAGGTAGAGCATGGACGCCACCGCGTCGACCCGCAGACCGTCGATGTGGTATTCCTCCAGCCAGAAAAGCGCGTTGGCGATCAGGAAATTGCGGACCTCGGTCCGACCGTAGTTGAAAATCAGGGTGCCCCAGTCCGTGTGTTCGCCCAAGCGCGGATCCTCGTGCTCATACAGCGCCGTCCCATCGAATTTCCCAAGTCCATGAGGATCCTTGGGGAAATGCGCCGGCACCCAATCGAGAATCACGCCGATTCCGCGTTGGTGACAACGATCTACAAACGCCCGAAATTCATCCGGACTGCCAAATCGACTGGTGGGCGCAAAATAACCACAAACCTGATATCCCCACGATCCATCGAACGGAAACTCCGACACCGGCATCAATTCGATGTGCGTGAATCCCATATCGACTACGTGATCGATCAGCCGATCGGCCAATTCGTGGTAGGTCAGAAAACGATTCCCCTCTTCGGGAATGCGCGCCCAGGATCCCAAGTGCGCTTCGTAGATGGAAACCGGTGAACGGTAGAGGTCTTTCACCCGACGTTCCTCCATCCAAGCGGTATCACCCCACTCATAACCTTTCAGATTGTGAGTGATGGAAGCCGTGGAGACCCCATGCTGAGAGAAAAAGGCGAGCGGATCACTCTTGGCAAAAAGATTACCGTGGGGACCAACGATCTCGAATTTGTAATGCTGACCGGCACCGATGTGCGGGATGAAGATTTCCCAGACGCCATTTTCGATCCGTTTACGCATGGGATGCATGCGGCCATCCCAGAAATTGAAGTCACCGATCACGCTGACTCGACGCGCATTGGGAGCCCACACGGAAAAGGCGATCCCCTCCACATCACCATAGAGACAGGGATGAGCTCCCAGTTTTTCCCAAAGTCGGCGATGGGTCCCTTCTCCCATGTAATAGAGGTCCTGTTCACCCAACACCGCCCAGAAACTGAAAGGATCAGCGAAAGGACCGTGGGTTCCTCCCCCCTGTGATTCCCAGACTAGCCGATAGGCGAACGGCTCAACCTCCGGTATCACCAGCTCAAAAAAACCACCATCGTGAACTTGAGTCGCTTGCCAGCCAACACCGACACTCGGATCGGTCGGCACCACTTTCATCGCTACCGCGTCCGGTCGGAAGACGCGTACGACCACTCCTTTCTCATCAGGCAGGGAGTGCATTCCGAGAAAAGCGAAGGGATCGGGATGCTCGACTCTGAGGATTTGTTCGATCTCGTGCGAATCGCTCGCCCGAGGTTTGGATGAAAGGTGCTCCATGTTGGAAAAAGTTGAGAATCAGTAAATTCCAAAAGCAGCAGGTGCGCCAATCTCAAAGAGAAATCTACAAAAAAGAAAAAGCCTCCTCTTCACCAGAGCATCAAGGAACAAGCTTGTCACCAACGACATGGCAGACGCCAAAGGTTCTCATTCATTCCTCCGCTCTCCGTTCCATCTCCTCGGCCGCTTCTCCAGCGGGCCATTTGGTAAAATGGTGAAATATTTATTTAAATTTGATTTATTATTGAAATTAGCTAAATTTTTTAGTCAGGTTGACCGCAACCCTCAGTCCTCCAACGAAGCTAATGAGCCGGTATCCTTTGATTCTCTTCGCGACCCTCCTTCTGGGAAGTCCCCTTACAGTTCCCGCTTCTGCTCAACCAACGGCCCCATCGGCCAAGACTGCCCTGCGACAGTTCGCTCA
>JAGROX010000207.1 GCA_020440025.1 Verrucomicrobiia bacterium | reverse complement strand
GTTGACTACCACACCGCTGGTGGAGACTTCAATCACGTCTACGTGATGGCCGCTCTTCCGATCGCACTCAGCAGCAACGTGACTCTCGAGCCCTATGTGGCCGGTCTGTTCGCTCTTGACGCCATCGACGCCTTCCAGGATGACACCATCCATGGCGGAGTGAGCCTCAGCGTTTCTTTCTGATCTCGATCAGATCGATTCACGAAAATCCTTTTAAGGTAATAAAAAACCTCTCCGGTAAGCTGGAGAGGTTTTTTTGTGTACTCATTTCTCGATATTCGGAGAAATCTGGATGCGATTGCTTTCGCGTTCTTCATTAGATCCTTTCCCAATCTCTTTAAGGAGGGGGTCAGGCTCTGGGCGTTGATAGTGGATTTCTCCCCCAGTCCTCTCTCTGCGAAGTCCGGAACCTTCGAGATTCTCTCTCGCGTCACCAAGGGAGAGAGGGGGAATATTACTTAGTGGTCCGATTGGTAGGAAGTGGCTAAATCCCGCGTGGCCAACGAGACATGAAGAGATTTCCCTTCGCCGGATGCGGCGGGAGGTTCATAGGCATCACCCATGTGGGTCCGACTGGCACGACGGATGCTCGGATGAGAGATGTCCCCTGGATCAAAAAGATTGGGGACTGATCAAAACTCGAACGAATCCAGTTCTATGAAAACTAGTCACGCATTCTCAACCTACTTCCGATCTCTTGCCTACGGAATCGCCGCATTGGGAGTCCTTTCCTTCGCTTTCTCAGGCACTGCCAGGGCGGAGCCGCTTAAGATTTCTTATAACGATTGGCCGGGATGGGTGCCTTGGGAGATCGCCATCAAGAAAGGCTGGTTCAAGGAGGCTGGCGTCGAAGTCGATTTTCAGTGGATCGACTACGTGAAATCCATGGAGACCTACGCTGCTGGGGGATTGGATGGCGTTCACATGACGAACGGGGATGCTCTTGTGACCGGAGCTACCGGAAAGCCGGCGGTTGCGATCCTGATCAATGATTACTCGAATGGAAACGACATGTTCATTGCCCAGCCTGGAGTGGAGTCAGTAAAGGAAATGAAGGGCAAGAAAGTGGGCGTGGAGGAAGGTTTTGTCAGCCATCTCCTGGTCATCACGGCTCTCGAGGCCAATGGAATGAGTGAAGGGGACGTGGAAATCGTCAATACGCCCAATGGCGAGACGCCTCAGGTGCTGAAATCGGGAGCCGTCAACGCGATCGCCGCGTGGCAGCCCAGTTCTGGCCAGGCTCTTAAGTTGGTGGACGGCTCCAAGACGATTTTCACCTCAGCTGATGCTCCGGGAATTATCTATGACATCCTCTTTGTCGACCCGGAAAGCCTCGAGAAACGTCGCGACGAATGGAAGAAGGTGGTCTCGGTCTGGTATCGGGTGGTCGATTACCTGAAGAACGAAGACAATCTCGACGAAGCGCTGGAAATCATGGCCGGTCGGGTGAATCTGACCGCCGACGAGTATGAGCCACTTCTGAAGGGCACTTACATTCTCAGCCTCAGCGAGGCGTTGGAAAAATGGGAAGAGGCTGAAGGGCTTGGATCTGTCTATGGCTCGTCTGTGATTGTCGATGAGTTCAACGTGAAATATGGCGTCTACGAGAAGCCAGAGGAGATCAAGAAATACTTCGATCCTTCAATCACGAAGGAGCTTGCGGCTGAAGCCGTCAAATGAGGATGGGCGGAGCCTGCCCATTCAACATTTCAGCTACTTCGACCCCGAGGTTTTGAGAAGCAGGTTAGGAATTTTCGTCTCATTCACTAAGCCCAGATGCCGACTAGCCCGTCCCAGAATCGATCGCCGCGAGTGCCTTGGTTCGCTGTGCACCGAGATCTGGGTGCCAAGAGATCATCATTGTTGACGTTTCTGTCCTTCTTTCTGCCGGTCGCCATCTGGTGTCTCGTCAGCTACTGCCCGTTTATCTGGCATCCCGACATCAAGCTCCAGATCGCGGCCAACCGCGAAGAAGTGAATACCACTTTCGTGGCCGGCGATCGGGTTAGCCGTGATTTCTATCCGGAATTTCAGGAGGCGGTGCGCACCGAAAATCAAACCGTTCGGGACCGCCGAAACAAAGGCGAAACCTATTCTTCCCGTCAGAATAAGAAGCTCTTGCGACAGATCGCCCCCATCGCAATGGCCAACGGATGGCTGACGGCCGAAGAGGAGAAAGACGATGCCGCGATCTACGAAATCTGGCGAGAGATCGCCACTGGCGAAAAGGTTTCCGCCCACCCACCTCTCAGCGAGGAGAATCTCGAGATCGCTCGGGAGAACTGGGAAATCATGTCAGCGGTATCGGTAGCCTACGACTCGGCGAAATACCCGGAGACGCCTTTTGTGCAGATGATCCCCCAAGGGGTGGCTTCCAATCCCGACTACCTACCGACTCCGCATGAGGTGGTGCTGATGGGAATCAAAGAATTTCAGCGGGAGGTCGACCCGAACCAGCCCTCCATGACCGACCGACTCACCCATTCGGTCAAGATCGTCTTCGGAGGTTTCCTCATTTGCTGTCTCATCGGGATTCCGCTGGGTGTCTTGTGCGGAACCTTCCAAGTGTTCTCGAAGTTGTTCGAACCCTTCATCGACTTTTTCCGCTACATGCCGGCTCCCGCTTTCAGTTCCCTGCTGGTGGCGCTTTTTGCCGCGAACGACGCCCCCAAGGTTGCCTTGGTCGTCGTCGGAACCCTCTTCCAGATGATTCTGGTGATCTCAAAATCGACGCGTTTGATGGATGTCTCGCTTCTGGAGGCAGCCCAGACACTCGGAGCCAACCAGCGGCAACTGGTCTCACGAGTCGTGATTCCCGGCATCATGCCGAACCTTTACAACGATCTCCGCATTCTTCTCGGTTGGGCTTGGACCTGGTTGGTGATCGCGGAATTGATCGGAGTGAAGAGTGGGCTCACCGAATTGATCGAAACCCAGGGGCGCTGGCGGAATTTTGACCGGGTGTTTCCCGTGATCATTCTCATCGGGCTCATGGGATTCTGCACCGATCAGATTCTCGCGCAATTTCATCGCGTGATCTTCCCCTATGCCGAGGGCAACCAGAACCGGAAGCCGGGATTGGTGATTCGAGTGCTTGCTTGGTTTCCGAAATGGCTGGGAACCATGGCGACCGGAAGGCTGCCTCTGGAATACTCCACCAATGAAGCCGGGCCGATGCCAAAGCCGAAATCCCGCACCGGAAAACTGTCAGTATGACGAACCCGTCCGCGACTATCGCCCTGCCGGACTACCGTGAGCAATCGCCAGCGGTGGCAGAACGATTTCGCCTACTCAAACAGCGCCCCGTGGTGTTGTCAGTTCGAGAACTCGGCAAAACCTTTGACTCCATAGAAGGAGAAGTGACCGCGCTGAAAGGGCTGAATTTCGACGTCTATCGACGGGAGTTCATGTGTGTGATCGGTCAGTCTGGCTGCGGAAAATCGACTTTGATTCGTATCCTCGCCGGACTCGAACAACAGAGCTCGGGTGAGATGTTGCTCGATGGGCATCCCGCCTATGGTCCCTGTCCGGACAGAGGCATGGTGTTCCAGTCCTATACCCTGTTTCCATGGCTCACTGTGAAACAGAACGTAATGTTCGGACCAACCATGGCTGGCCGCACTGGTACCGCGGTGGAGCAGGAGGCACGACAGTGGATCGAGATGGTGGGGCTTTCGGATTTCGAGAATTCCTATCCTTTTCAGCTCTCCGGCGGTATGAAGCAACGGGTTGCCATCGCCAGAGCACTGTCGAATCAGCCGCGTATTCTGCTCATGGACGAGCCTTTTGGAGCACTCGATGCCCAGACGCGAGCCCAGATGCAGGAATATCTGCTCCAGATTTGGAAGAACATCGACATCACCCTTCTCTTCATCACCCACGATCTCGATGAAGCGGTCTTTCTGGCTGATCGGATCCTCGTGCTGAAAGCCAAACCAGGTCGAATCGACGAAATTATCGAAGTGCCTGTGCCGAGACCGC
>JAGROX010000206.1:24381-27996 GCA_020440025.1 Verrucomicrobiia bacterium | reverse complement strand
AAGGCCATTTTCGTGGCAAAAGTCCGTCTCGGAACGTTCCGAAGGCCATTTTCGTGACAAAAGTCCATCTCGGAACGTTCCGACGCTCCGGCGGCCGCCAGCACCCGACCCAACAGGGTCAGGTCCCCGATTCAACCCTATACAGTCCCGGACTCAACCCTCTTTCATGGCGGTTCCGTCGCCTTCCTCACGCCCCGGAATCGTCCGACCGAAGGGATGATATCCAGAAGGGAATCCCGCCCCCAAAACACCGGATCGGCCCAGCCTGATAGACGCCCCTTTTCCCGAAAACTCCTTGTCAGAACGGGGCTTTTCGGACAATCTCGGTGCTAACCGCCCCGGTTGATATCACTTGGGGAGGTCATACGAATAAAGACTGTTATCCCAAAAAAATGAGCCTGACATCGTGGGTCGAATCTAAACTCTGGGACGACAGATATTTCGATCCCTCCAAACTCAGTGAAGGTGTCGAGGTGTTTCGAAGCGGTCTATCCTTTCCCCTCGTAGCCTCGTTGATCGACGGATGTCACGGAACGCCTCAATGGGAGCGCGAACAACATGAAACACCCACGGATGCGCTATTCCGAGCCCTGCGTGGCTTAGTCCAGCGTTACGGTGCCTCATGGATTTACATCACAGATCCCGATAACGCGCTCTCAGTGGTTCAATGGGAAAAGGAGATCGATCCGGAATACTTCAATTCGTATCAGCTAATTGAATTCGAGAAGAACCCTGCTGAGGAAGGTGGGGCGAGCTTCCTTTGCGTTGCCTTCCATGATCGAGAGGGAATCGTAGTGATCGAATGTGAGACGAGCTTGAAGATTACTTTGTATGGGGCCACCTCCAGGATGGATGCGATGCTTGAGAGCCTTGGCGTCAAGCGGCCCACAGAAAACCACCAAGGGATAACAAGTCGCGGATGATCAACTGCCTGCCCACGCCGTGTCGAGAGTCGAATGAACGTTCAAACCTTAACCCAGAAGTCTGAGCACGCTGTCGGCAGGCAGTGACATCGCTTTGACGTTCTGTCTGGAAATGAAAATCGCTGCCGCCTCGATCTGGATACTCTCCTACTCGGTCGTGGTTGCCGTGAGGTTTCATTCTTCGATTGAATTACCGACCTCCGGGATGTCATACGTGCTTCTTCTGGTGTGTGGTACCTTGGTAGGCGCATATGGCGCTTTTGTCACAGAAGTGACTCGATTCGTGTTTTTCGAACATCCGATACAAACGACGATATACTCCGCGATCTTCAGCAGCCTTGTCGTGACGTTCGTGACGCTGATAATTCTCATCGTTGCAGCGCTTCTCGGTCTCGTTTCAGTCGCTGGCGACCCAATCGTATGGGGCATTCTGTTTGTCTCTGGGTGTTTCGTGCAATTGCTGCCAGCGACTATAGTCTCCTCGCTAATCTCGATTCCACTTTCACACGCAATAACCCTGAAACGAACGGAATCGGGTAGGAGCGGGGATTGAACCCGCTCCCCCCACTCCACCGGCCAAAAGGGTTTGACGGCGGTCGTTTCTCTCTTTCCACTTCGCCGTGCTGCCCTTGGGACATCAATCTCGCTTGGCTCGGCAAACGCACGGCGGTTCCGGTCGTTCTTTTCCACTGTCGAGGTTCAGTCTATCAACCGCGGACTTGGAACCCTTTTGGTTTCTACCGATTTCCTGTTTGTCCGAGGTGGCCTCGCGTGATAACGATTCGTTCTCATGACCAAAGCCAAAAACCTCTCCCAGTTTCTCCAATCCGACGGGCGCACCGTCATCGTTCCGATTGATCACGGCACCGCGATTCCCGTGCCCGGCATGGAGAACACGGGGAAATTGATCGAGTCTCTGAGCCCTCATGCCGACGGATTCGTCGTCAATCTCGGGGTTGCGCAAGCCTTTCGGGATATCCTCGATGAAAAGGGCGTCTGCCTGCGAACCGACTGCTACAAGCCGGTTTTCGGCAGCAACGAGGACGAAGGTGCCTACCGCCTTTACGGAGCGGATGAGGCCGCCGAGGTTGGTGCCCATGCCATGATGAACATGCTCTATGTGCATCACCGCAACGAGGCTGAGATCTTTCGCGAATGCGCCGAGCTGATCGCCGAGAGTCTGGAAGCCGAGATACCGGTGATCGTGGAAACTCTCCCCTTCGGCATTGGTCGTCCCGATGACTACACCGTGGAGAACATCGGATTTGCCGCCCGCGCCGCCGCCGAGATCGGAGCCGACATCGTCAAAACCGCCTACCCGACCGAGGCCACTTCCGATCAGTTCAAAGCCATCGTCGATGCCTGTTTCGTTCCCGTCATCATCCTGGGAGGTTCCGCCATGGGTGACGACGCCGCCCTGCTGACCATGGTGAAAAACGCCATCGATGCCGGAGCTGCCGGAATCGCCGTGGGTCGCAATGTCTGGCAGCATCCCACTCCCGCGAAGATCACCGCCGCGCTCTCCGCTGTCGTTCACGACGAAGCCAGCGTCGATAGTGCGATGAAGCTGCTTTGATTCCACCTCAATCGGTGCTCCATTCTGATTTCCGACTTGCTCATTTTTTTCCCCGATCCTCACACTCATGAAGTCCCTCTGGTCCGACAAGGAAGCCAAGAAGTTCAAAGGCGATCTCGGCAAACGCGTTTACTCCTCCCGCCTGCTTGGAGCCGATCCCGAGCTCGTGCTTCACGGCGGCGGCAACACTTCGGTGAAAACCCGGGAGAAGGATTTCTTTGGCGACCCGGTGGAGGTGATTCACGTGAAAGGCTCCGGTTGGGATCTCGGCACCATTGAGGCGGCAGGATTCGCCCCGGTGCGGATGGAAGCGCTGCTGAAATTGGCTGAGTTGAAGGAGCTTTCCGATGCCGAGATGGTGAAACAGCAACGTGCCGCCATGCTCGATCCTGCGGCTCCGAATCCTTCGATCGAAGCCGTTCTCCACGCCGTCATTCCTCAGAAATTTGTCGATCATACCCACGCCAATGCCGTGGTGGCCCTGACCAACCACAAGGGTGGGCGCGCCACCATCGAGGAAGTCTATGGGGATCGCATGGTGGTGATTCCTTACGTCATGCCGGGCTTTGTGCTGGCACTGGAAGTCGCCAAGGCACTGAAAGAGGTCGATCCCTATGCCATCGATGGTCTCATCCTGATGAATCACGGGATCTTCACGTTTCACGACGATCCCAAGCGCAGCTACGAGCTGATGATCGAGCATGTGACCAATGCCGAGATCTATCTGGGACAACGTTGCGGAAAGGGGTTCTCACTTCCCAAAGCCAAACCGGAAGAAGACTTGCTCGGCCTTTCCGAGATCCGGAAACGTGTCTCGCTGCTGCGGGGCGTGCCCGTCATCGCCAAGCTGGATCAGTCGCCCGAAGCCGTCGGCTTTTCCTCACGCAAGGACGTCGCCAGTCTCGCCACCCGCGGTCCGCTCACTCCCGACCACACCATTCGCACCAAGCGCATTCCCGCGATCATCGGCAACGACATCGAGAAATCTCTCAACAAGTTCGCGGCCGACTACACCAAGTATTTCGAGAAAAACAATCACGGCGAAACCATGCTGACGCCCGATCCCCGCTGGGCGGTCTGGCCGGGCAAAGGCGTGATCAGCTTTGGTGCCACGGA
>JAGROX010000206.1:0-24138 GCA_020440025.1 Verrucomicrobiia bacterium | reverse complement strand
AAGGTCATCGGCATCGATCTCAGCCCGGAAATCGAAGCGCAGATGGCTTCCATCGGCGGCATCGGCATCGTCACCAACCTGACTCAGGATGACAAGGTCGTCGCTGCGGTGGAACAGGCCATTCGCGATTTCGGTGGCATCGATATCGTGGTCAGCAATGCCGGGATTTTCACTGCCGGTGCCTACCTCGAGAACATGGAGGAGTCCAACTGGGACAAATCCATCGCGGTGAACCTGACCAGCCATCAAAAACTGCTCAAATACACCATTCCCTTTCTCAAGAACGGCGTCGACGAACCCGCCATCGTGATCGTGGGATCCCGCAACGTGAATGCCCCCGGAGCCGGCGCCGCCAGCTACTCCTGCGCCAAGGCCGGAGTGACCCAGCTCTGCCGCGTCGCCGCGCTTGAACTCGCCCCTTTCCAAGTCCGCTGCAACATCATCCACCCCGATGCGGTGTTCGACACCAAGTTGTGGACTCCGGAAAACTTGAAGCGATCCGCCGAACGGTACGGCATGACGGTCGAGGAATACAAGACTCGGAATCTGATGAAAACCGAAATTAAGTCCAAGGACGTCGGCCGTATGGTCGCCGCCATGGCCAGCCCCCTCTTTGGCAAAACCACCGGCGCACAGATCCCGGTCGATGGCGGAAATGATCGGGTGATTTGACCTCCCTTTCTATTGCCCCCCTCCCACCGGACTGCCGGTGATGCGTTTTACCTTCAAGTCGGAACGCTCCATCAGGGTTCCGACGGATCGCAGTGCCTTCGCATTCGAGATCACCAATTCAGAGAGTGACGGGATCGGGGAACTCTTCACCGATGCCGCTTCATCACAGGATCGGAGGGTGAAAGCCTCAAGAGGTGAACTGCCGAGGCTAATCTCAGTGAGATTCTGTAAACGCTCCAGTTCGATTCCCCGCAAGGCCGCGCATCCCGACAAGTCCAACGTCGTCAGTTTTTGATCAAAGGTGAGCAACTGATCGCTCACGCGAAGCCACTCCAGTTTCGGCAAGGTCGCCAGCGGAGTCAGATCCGTCACCATGGGGAAAGATAGGATCAACGAATTCAACCCCACCATTTTCGCCCCTGCCGCTCCCAATGCGGCGATGTCGGCATCGGTGGCCCCACGAATCTCCAGCCCCGGCAAACTCGGAAAACCTGCCAGCTCACTCAGCGGAAACCCCGCTTGCTCACCGAAGAGCATCAACTGCTTCAACGACGGCACCTTGGCGAGGTCGACCCGCTGCGCGGTCCTCAACACCCGCACCTTGGCCAACTTTCCGCCATCTGCCAGCCCACTCATCTCGCCTGCGGTGTAGTTGGCATTCAGCAGGGCGATCGACAATTTCGGCAAGCCGCCGACTCCGCTTGCACTGGAATCCACGCACTCGTTCCCGAGATCGATGGCAGTCAGCTCGGGACAATTGGCCAGCCCGTTCACCTCGATCTCCTGAAAGTCAGGCAGCACCAGGCTTTGCAATTTTGGCACCATGGCGAGAAAGGCTCCCATCATTCCGCGATCTACCAGATCGCTCTCCCACAGCGAAAGATGACGCAGTGCCGGAAAGCCGCCATCGACCTTCGTCCCCTCTTCCAAGGTCACATCGCCATCGGTGATCAGGGTCCTCAATGCCTTCAGCTTCCCGCAGGTAGCGAGAGGAAACGCCCCCGTTACCGGAATTTCGAGGAACTCCAGTTCGTCGTAGCGATCCAGACCCGACATCTCTCCCATCGTCTGCGTGACTCGAAGCGCTCGGACACCGCCGTCACGCGCGACCGAAAAATCCGGCAGCTTCGTCACCACCAGCGAAAAGATCGTCGCCCCGCGCAACATCGAGAAATCCGCCGCGTCCATGAAACCCGAGTAGAGACTGACGCCGCTACTGGGAAACGATCCCTTGATGGTCCGAAGTTGTTCTTCCGTCACATCGGCGCCGACAGTGACTCCGATCAGCTCCGGTTTTCCGTTGAGTTCAAGTGAACGACTCAGTCGATCCGATTCGTAGGTCAAAAACCACTCCCGTTCGCCCGCAAATGGCAGCAGGAACTGAGGTGCAAAGTCGGCACCGCCTTCACGCCACAACTTCACCAAAACCCAGGCTCCCTCGGGGAGGTCCGCCTCCCAAGTGTGCAAATCGATCCGCCGAAATGCCGCCGGGATGCCGGGAACTTCGACCTTGTCGACAAATTCCGGCACATGAACCCGAAGGCGTTTCCAATCCAGCGGATGCTTTGAAGCTTCCTTCTCCGCCAGCCAGGCTCTCATGAAGTCGACATCCTGAGGTGCCAATCGATTCGCCGGCAATTCAAAGATCTGCCCATCACTGACCCGCCGAATCACCACCAATCCACCCCGCATCTCCAGAACCTCGGCCTCGAGCGTAGTCCCATTCGGACCGGTGAAAGTGTGGAAATCACCCGAGGGGACTTCCTGGGCCCGTGAGAGGGAGAGACAGACAGCACACCAAAAGGCGAATGCCAGAAGTCGACCGAGGGCGTAGCGAGCGTTCATGAGTGATCACTCACGGCCCACTCGCCTTCCCGTGCAACGACTCGTTCACGGCGGAACCTTCTTTCGCTCAGACCATCAGACCGTGGCGGCGACGCCTTTACCAGGAGTCGGAATCTTCATGCCATAATCCAAATCGGCAGGGAGTTCAGCGATCCCGTCCACCGCCGCCAGCAGATCGCTGAAGTCCTGCCCGTAAACATTGCCAATCAGGAGATCAGTCAGTTTGGGTCGCAACTCAGGATGCATCTTGATGAGCTTGGCGAAGCTGAAATCCTCGTTGTAGAAGGCATAGACAATCTTCCGCATCATCTCCATTCCCCAGCAAACCTGTTTGCCGTATTCCTGAAACTGTGACGCTTTGACATCTCCGTTCGTCAGCGCTTCGTCGATAGCGTCGGCCGCGAGTTCACCGGACTTGAGAGCGAGGAAAACGCCGGAGGAGAATACCGGATCGAGAAACCCAAACGCATCCCCCACCAAGACCACGCCGTCGTCGGCACAATAGTCGGAGCGATAACTGTATTCGCCGGTGACCCAGTACTCGCCGACCTGTTTGGCGGGTGCGAGGTGTTCTTTGATCCAGGCATTTTCCTGAATCTCACGCGCCATGATCTCGCCCGGATCACGAGTGTCTTTGAAAAGATATTCCCTTTCCGCCACCACGCCAACGCTGACTCGATTATCCCGCATCGGGATGTACCAGAACCAGCCCTTTCCGGGAAGATACGCCACGGTGGTCGATCCCGCGTCGAGACCGGGATCGCGAACAGCGTCTTCGTAGTAGGTCCAAATCGCCACCTTATTGAGGGCCGGATCGCGTCGCCGCCATTTATTCTTGGCGATCATCAGCGCATCCCGCCCCGTCGCGTCCACGGTGATCGGCGCATACCAAGTGTCGACTCTACCCTCTTTACTCTCAGATCTGACCCCCTTGACTGCCCCGGTTTCCTCGTCGCGAATGACATCGAGCACCTTGGTCTCTTCTACCACCACCGCGCCGTTTTCGCGCGCTTTGTCGACCAGCATCTGATCAAACACGCTGCGCTCCACCTGCCAGGTGGTGGCCGAGCAGTGCTCGTAGTGTTGAAAAAAGTAGAAGGGCCGCGAGATCTTGCCCTCGGTAGTGACGAATTGAACCGAGTGCTTTTGGGTAAAACCGATCTCGTCCATCTTCTCCGCCAAACCGAGTCGATCGAGCGTGAACCAGCAAAACGGCATCATCGATTCGCCGATGTGGTAGCGCGGAAACTTCTCTTTTTCCAACACCAGGACACGGCGGCCTTTCTCCGCCAGCAAGGCAGCGGTGGTGCTGCCAGCCGGTCCGGCGCCGATCACAATCGCATCCCAGGGCTTGTCAGTTTCGGTGGGGTCGAGTGTTTTCACGGAATTTGGAGGGTTAAGATTTTGGAGAACAAAATTAGCTGTCCTTATTTACGCCACCGATCCATCTTTCGGATTCATCGCTGCGCGGCAAAATTTCCACGATGTCGGCAATCACCAGTCCATCATCGTCGACCAACTGATTGCAACGTCCGAAGAGGCTCACACCTTCGGCTTGGCGCAAGGTTCTGACCATCAGGTCGTCGGCAGGAACCGAGAAGAATGCGGCGGGACTGCCGTGATGCACCACCTCGAACTTTCCGAGAATGGCCCCGAGCGGAATGCGGCCTTCGATCACCGCGTCGCGCACCTCACCCGGCAAACTCCCCAGATGAATCCCGATGGCGCCGAACTCGACCGGCAGATCCGAGGCTGCGGCGTGAAGGGTGACCAGCCGCAGCAGGTAATCGTCAGTGAGCACTTTTTCGTGCACCTCCAAGTAGAGTTTCGAGTGATGAAACGCTGCCAGAGTCGGGGTCATGTCGTTCTCATGAACGAGCAGCGACCGATAGGGATAAGGCACCTCCTTTCCGCCCATGAAGCGGAAGTCCGGCAGTGGTTCGCCACTCTGCTCGTAAAAGAAATGCAAAGGCATCAGCCAATGCAGCGCCTGAGCCAGGTCGGCCGAAGCCTGATGGGTGCCGGAGGCGGCGCGATCAGGTGTAGCGGGCATCTCGGTGATGGTTGAGGAAGAATCCGTGGAGCAGACGATCTACCTGAAGCAGTCCCTCTCGGTTGAGCGTGATGACGTCGCCATCAACGGTGAGGAAGCCTTCGCTCTCGATTTCAGCCAACTCCTTGGAAAAACGCTTGATGGGATCGATCCCATATTTCTCGCGAACACCAGAGACATCCAACTGACCGAGCTTGAGCTGAAGAATGAACTCGCGGATGAATCGCTCTTCCTCGTTGGTCGGATAGGCGCGGAAAATGGGAAGCTTGCCCGCATCGACCTCCATCATGTAGGGACCGACATCAGCCTGGTTCTGATAGTGAACGCCCCCGAACTCACCAAAAGAGGCCACCCCTGCCGACAGCAGATCGGAACCAGTCCAAAGGCTGTCGCGATAGACAAACTTCACGGTGTCAGGGTTCTTCACCACGGTGTAGGCACTGTTGACCGTGTAACCAGCTTGCTGGAAACGATCAAATGCCCAACTGACCCAGCGACGCTTCGTCGGCCAATCGGCAACCGGGGCGGTCACCTGTCCTGACTCCTGCATCTGCTTGAAGATGGTCGTATTGTAGGGAATCTCCATCTGGTAAATGGTGACACAATCCGGCTGCTGCTCGATGGCGATATCGACGCAACGTTTCCAGTTGTCCTCGGTCTCATTCATCATCCCGGCAATGAGATCGATGTTGAGTTGCTCAAAACCCAGTGTCTTGGCAAAATCGATGGCGCGATAGGCTTCCTTGGAACGATGGGCGCGGCCATTTGTTTCCAGGATGCCGTCATCGAACGACTCCACCCCAAGACTGAGCCGAGTCACGCCGATCTCGCGAATCGCTTCCAGCTTTTTCTCGGTCAGAGTGCCGGGCTCGGCTTCAAAAGCGACCTCCTCCGTCTCATCCCACGGAAAGAGATCTTTCATTCGTCCCGTGAGATCCTGCAACTGCTGCACCGAGAGGTAACTCGGAGTGCCGCCGCCGAAGTAAACAAACTGAGGTTTCCGACCCGCGAGGTAGGGCTTTTTCGAATACATCTCGAACTCCTTCAGACCGGCCTGAATGTAGGCATTGATCTCTCCGGCGTTCTTGTCGGTATAGACGCGGAAGTAGCAGAAATGGCAGCGCTTCCGGCAAAAAGGAATGTGAAAATAGACGCCCAACTTGGTGTCTTCTGGTGCCGGACGCTCCAGCACCTCCTCCACCGAGGGCTTCAATTCCGGTTTCCAAAAAGAAAACGGTGGATAGTTGGCCACGAAGTAATTGCCAGCCTCCGTCTTGTCATCATCGGCAGGATTAGCGCTTCCGTGATCATCGCTCTCCAGCGGAGTGCGAACTTCGGGCAACTGCGTGGCAAGGGCGGATTCGGCGTTCTTTTCGGCGTCGTTGGTGGATTCGATCATTTTTCTTTCGGGGAGGGTTCGGCCGGGGCAGCCGCAGGCGGCAAATCAGCATCAACAGAGGACTCGGCCGCTCTTTGTGCGCCACTTGCTTGTTTAAAACCATACACCAGCCCATCTTCGCCGCAAATGACGAGGACTCCCCGTGAAAGCGCCGGTGACGAGAGAATTTGTGTGCCGAGATCGAAATTCCAGAGTTCCTCGCCATTCCCGGGATCAATCGCGTAGAGCCTCGCGTCCATCCCGCCGATCCAGATGGCGCTGTCGCAAACCACTGGCGACGCCTCGAAATCCCGCCGCCCCTGAAAGGCCCAGGCTTCCTCTCCGGTCACCCGATCATAGGCCACCAGGCGCTTGTCAGTCCCGGGCACGATGACCTGCTTCGCGGTCACCGCAGGAGAGCCGTGATACTCGACTCCTGTTGCTGTTTTCCACACGATCTCACCACTTTCCACCTGCACCGCCACCACCTCGCCCCCGTAGTGGGCCACATAGGCGATCCCATCGCGGATGGCGGAGGAGTTGGCGACGTATTGTCCAAGTTCTACCTGATGGATCGATTCGCCGGTGACGGCTGAGAGAATGTGAAACACGCCATCGCACCCACCAAAGGTGATCGCTGGCAGACTGGCTTCGATCGATGGCGTCGCCATCACGTAATTGTCCGTCTCGTGTTTCCACCGGACCTCACCCGTGGCGGCGGCCAGTGAGTAGAGATTGAAATCGTGGCTCCCAAAAAAGATCCGCCATTCCTTCGGTCCGACTGCGGGATCATCGACTTCGAGAGCATTGATCCCTCCTTCCACTTTGTCATCCGCCTCGAATCTCCAGATCTCGGCACCAGACGCCGCATCCAATCCGTAGACAAAGCCAAAGGTGTCGCCAAAAAACACCTTCCCTTCCACCACCGCAGCAGGCGCCGTGACCGGCCCTTCCGCATCGAAAGTCCAGAGAGATTTTCCAGTTTCCACCTCAAGACAGAAGAACTTACCGTCCTGCCCCCCCACATAGATCCGACCGTCCAAAATCACGGGAGAGGCCTTGAAAGGCGTGCGTTTTTTCCCCTCTTCCACCGGAGGCTCGAAAGTCCAGGCGATGTCCAGCGGCGCTGCCAGATCCTCCTGAGCGATGCCCTGCATCTCGGGATCTCCTCGGAACAAGGGCCAATCGTAGAACGAGGAAGGCTCGATTTCAGTGGCCAATGGCTCGTCCGCCTTCTCATCGTTCCCGGGCGAGCAACCCGACAGAATCGCGAACGAAAGGGCCGACAGGAAAAGTGCCTGATTTTTGAGAAATGGGAAGACCGCAGAGGACATGGACGACGAGCGAGAGAGTGGCTGAGGCTAAACCTGCCTCAACTCCTCCCCCCCGCAAGCGCTACGGAAACGGAATCGCGTGCAGTGGCTCAACAGGGTCAGGTCACGGACTCAACCCTGTTGGGTTGGGGGCTAGTGTCTCAAAAAAAACAAGATTTCTCAGTGTGAATCACGCAGCAATTCCGCTCCACGATTCGTAGAGGTGGCTCCCGAGATCGAAGCCCGCGAAGGCAAGGTCAGAAGGTTGGTCGATTCGTCGGCCTGACTCTGATCGAAGCAGCGGCGAGAAACCCAAGCGCCTCCACCGCGACCGCGCCGCTTGCGAACGACGCCATTTCGCCGTTAGAGATCGCCTTTTCCAAATTCCGACATGCCCACCCGCCGAACCTTTTTTCGCCAAGCCGCCGCCATTGGCAGCACTGCCCTGACCGCTCCCAGTCTCCTACGGGCAGAAGAGCCTAAAAGGCGCATCGTCGACTGCCATACGCACTTCTACGACCCGACTCGCCCCCAAGGTGTACCTTGGCCTCCGGAAAAGTCTCCGCTGTATCGACGGGTATTGCCCGATGACTGGATGGCCGTGGCCGGGCCTCATGGGGTGACCGACACGATTGTGATAGAGGCAAGCAAATGGATCGAGGACAATCAATGGCTTCTCGAACTTGCTCAGACCGACCGTCGTCTGCTTGGCATCATCGGGCATCTCGAACCTGGCGATCCTGAATTTACCAATCAGTTGAAACGTTTCACCGCCAACTCTCTATTCCGGGGAATTCGGGTGAGTTCCGATGGCGCTGCCGCCGCTGCTGACAACCCAGTATACGCAAGCGGCCTGAAATCTCTGGCCGAAGCAGGTCGTGTTCTCGACATCAATGGCGGCCCTCTCACTCCGAGCATCGCGGCCCTTGTCGCAGCCAAACACCCCGACCTGACCGTCATCATCAATCACTGCGGGAATCCCGGGGATGCCGCGAAACCACTTCCCGACGAGTGGAAAGACGGGATCAAAGCCGCCGGTCAACTCACAAACGTTTTCTGCAAAATCTCGGCTCTCGTCGAGGGCGTCCGGGGAGAGCCCGGAAAGGCTCCCGTCGATCCAGACTACTACCGCCCCGTCATCGATCCCATCTGGGAATCTTTCGGATCGGATCGAGTGATCTACGGCAGCAACTGGCCTGTGTCAGATCGGGGCGCTCCCTATGGGACCGTGATCGACATCGTGAAGGCCTACTTCAACGACAAAGGCAGAGACGCCGCCGAGAAATATTTCTGGAAAAACTCCCAGATCGCCTACGGCTGGAAGGATCGGAACTGACCGATCCCTTTTCAGCGGCGCTCGTAGACCTCAAAACTGTCGAAGACGACTTCTTCACTTGCGGCCGCGATGGCCGCGATGGAATCATAGTGATCCTGATCTTCCTCGGTCGGCCACGGCACGTCGGCGTAGAGATTCACAAACTCCACAAATCGCATGCCCAGCTTGCGGCTGGCAAATTCGATCTGGAATTGCTCGAGGGCATCGCGCGCGTCCACGGCCTGCACGAAGCAGTACACGTAACCACCTTCGAACTCGCCATGGTGTTTGGAGCCCGCCTCGTAGGAGAACTCAACATTGGCCCAGTAAACCAGTCGATCAGGTTGAGGATGAAACATGGTCGTGAGTGATAAATGGAGGGAACCGTGTGACTCCTTCCTCGCCCTTCACCGGGCACATTTGCGGATCATCGCCGAATTCCAATGGTCTTGCAAAGCAAAAGGGCTGCCAATACCCAAGGGAAAAACTCGTCACCGGACGCGATTTCCGTCCTTTGACGAAGGCTCACACTCGAAACCGATAGCCGAACTCCCGGATTGTCTCGATAAACTGAGGTTTGGCGGGATCGTTCTCGATCTTTTTCCTCAGTGTCGTGACAAATCGGTCGATCGTCCGACTGGTGACTCGGGCGTCGTAGCCCCACACTTGATCCATGATTTCGTCCCGACTCAACGCCCGACCAGAGTGGTTCGCGAAACAACTCAGAAGGTCATATTCTTTCGGAGATAAAGGCACCGACTGACCGTCGGCGTGACGCAGTTTGTGAGAGGGACGGTCCAGAGTGAAAGGTCCAAATCGAAAAACCTCGGTAGCCTCTCGGTCGGCTCCTGTCGTCACCCTACCCTGCTCCGCCGCCCGTCGCAGTACCGCTTCTGCCCGGGCCAGCAGCTCGCGAATGCCAAAGGGTTTTCGCACGTAGTCATCGGCACCCAGCCCCAGTCCCAACAACACGTCGGACTCCTCGCTTTTCGCCGTCACAAAGATCACCGGCGTCACCACGCCCTCCTGCCGCAGGTAGCGGCAGATTTCATAACCGTTGATCCGGGGCAGCATGACATCGAGAATCAGCAGATCATTTCTCCCCCTGCGCGCTCGCTCCAGCCCACGCTCCCCATCATCGGCCGACTCCACGCGATAGCCCCGGGCGGC
The DNA here is from genome assembly GCA_020440025.1 of Verrucomicrobiia bacterium. GTDB lineage: Bacteria > Verrucomicrobiota > Verrucomicrobiia > Verrucomicrobiales > DEV007 > JAEUHH01. The sequence goes on along the minus strand of JAGROX010000206.1, from coordinate 14,392 downwards.
GAAATTGTCGGTAACCCCGCGACGGAGTGCGGGATCATCTTCGACAACGAGGACTCGGTGGTTTTTCATGCGATGGTTTGGTTGGGGGTGAGTTGGCTGTCGGCAGCCGCAGCAGAGACAATCTTGACTTGAGAGATTGCAGAGGGGCGCAATTGGACAAAGAAGCGACTGCGTACCCCTTCGCCGACAGGCTCGATCCCGATCTTTCCTTTCATTTGCCTCACCAGCTGGCGACAAATGGCCAGTCCGAGACCGACTCCCGATCCCCGACCGGCCAGACGCGGGTCGACCCGGAAATATCGCCGAAACACCAAGCGCCGGAACTCTATGGGAACGCCGGGACCGGAATCGCTGACCGTGAGTTTCAGACGACCATTCGGCTCTTCGTGAGAGCCGATGACGATGATCGGCGCGGCGCCATTTTCTCCTTCGCCGTACTTCAGACTGTTCTCGATGAGGTTGCGCAACACTGCGGTCAGGGCATCGCGATCCCCTCTCGCGAGGTGCTCAGGAGCAACCTCATTCTTCACCAACGCCCCAACTCGATCAATCATCAGGCGCAATTCATCGCAGACTTTGGAAACAATCTCCCCCAAATCACAGGTTTCCGACTTGAGCTTGATCTCGCCCCGCTCAAGACGGGCGAAGGTCAGAAAATCGTCCGCCAAACGGCTCAATCGTTCGTTTTCCTTCAGCACCAGTCCGAGGTAATCCTGCTGCTGTGCTTCCGTTCGAATCACCCGATACTCGCTGTCATCGGTAAGGGTTTCCAACAGCACTCGCATCGAGGCGAGGGGTGTTTTCATCTCGTGAGACACCGTAGTGAGCAGATCGCTGCGAAGATCGTCCACTCGCAGTCCTCGGTGAACCGTAAACCAGACCACCCCAGCAATGGCGATGACGCCCAACATCACTCCGGCCGCGCGCCGCCAGGCAGCCTCGACCTGGAGATCAACTCCCTCCGGCACTGGCACCACGCCATCAACCACCACCCACCAGCCGGAAAACGCACCGCTCTGAATTTCCCGAATCAACGCGTGATCTCCCGGTTCCTCACCGTGAATATGCAGCAGCTTGCCATCCGGTCGATAGACCGACAACATGACCTCATCGCCGAAAATCTGATGCAAATGGTCGAACAGCGCCTGTGAGAACTCCGGATCTTCATTCCGTGCGATTCCCTCCACCATCTCCGCGAGCTTGGCACTCTGAGCCGAACGCTCGATCAAGTGGGCGAGTTGATCCCGGTAGACGCCCGTCTCCTCCTCGACCACTTCATCGCGGATACGCTCCGCTTTCTCGATCATGAGCTGAACCATCATCACCGTCGGGACGAGGGGCATCAAGGCCAGCAGGATCACCAGCCAGCGCATCTGCTGGCGGCTCAACCACATGCCGCTGCTTTTCATGACGAACGAAGCGTAGCAAGAATCAGGGCGGTTTGGGAAGCCAAAAGCGGCGCTCGACTCGAGAATTTCTTCACCATCGCCGCGCGTCGCTTTCAGGCTGGGACAAGTTTGGAGATCACTCTGCCGGTTCGAGCAGTTTCACGTTCTCCCCCATGTAGGCATCCAACTCGAGAGCGTTTTGCTCGGGGTATCCGAAGCGAGGCAGATAGCGCTCTTCATCATCTCCGACCAACGGCACCGTCTCGGCGCTGCCACCCACCCGGATGACGACCGCTTTTCGCCCCTCCCAGCAGCCACCTTTGTCCCCGGCCCGCCGGGTGTAGGTGCCGGACCCGTTGGTCCCATCGACGATCAGAGGCCAATCACTTCGGGAAGAGGTGGTCAACCCCGCGATGTAAGCCCAATGATTTTCGCCAGCCTCCAGACGCTCGCTTTCGTCATCCATTCGTCCATCGGCTCGCGGCCCCCAGGAGGAGCCAGGCACCGCAAAGATGCGTTCGGTATCGATGTAATCCGGCAGTAGACTCCGGAAAGCGTCATTGGAATTGGAATACTCCTCTTCGGTGACCAGATCCACCGAACCTGGGAAAATGCCATCGTAGTCACTGGCGTAGGAGCGCAATCCCGTGGAGAGTTGCTTGGCATTCTGCATCGCGGCATTCATCTGAGCCTGACGAACGGCCGAAGCCACGCCCGGCATGGCAACCCCTGCAAGGATGGCAATGATCGCGACCACGGTCATCAGTTCAATCAGGGTGAATGCGGCAGTCGAGCGATGCCTTACCGGTGTTGTCGGGGCATCGCAGTTTGAATCATACTTGGCAATGGTTTTCATAGGTGGATTAATTTCTTTTGAGGGTGGATATGGATTGAACTTTCGGAAGTTCTGAGTTCTCGCCATCCTGAGATCCCCCTGTTACGATTTGGTTACCACTCCGTTGAGATAGGGTGAAAAATGCGAAGATTTGCAGTATCTGCGGTCTTGCCCTGCGCAAATTGACGACCGAAGCTTCGCCAGTGACTGCGTTTTCCCGCCTCGTCCCTCCATTCGCTATCGCTGAGCGCCTCACATGAACTCCGACCGACCCAAGAGATTCCTCCTCTCAATCATCGGATGGACGGTACTGATGAGTTGCCAGATTTCTCGCGGTGAACCGGAGAAGCCATCGCACGTGGGCGAGCCTGGAGAGTGGGGAGTCTTACAGAGCTTTGAGGCGGTCATTGAACCCGCGTCCTCCCTGTTGCTGGATCCAGACTATACCAACCCTCAGTCCGTCTGGACTCTGCCGCCAGAGTGGACCCGCGATCAGATCAAGACCTTCCTGGAAGAAGCCGGTGTCGGCGGAGAATTCTCCGAAGCATTCCTTTCTCAGGGCAACGTTTTGAGATCCGGCGATGGCACCCTCTTCTTTCCTCCTGCACCGCTCATTCAAAGGATAACACCGATCACTCGAAACCGTCTCTATACCGCCTTGGGTCAATGGCAGGCCAATTCGTTCGAGGCCTATCCCTTCTCGCTGGGGGCAAATCGCATCGAAACGCTCGCAAAGCTAGCTCCTCACACTTTTTCTCAGGAATTGATCTCCCTCGCGGACACGCTCATTTATGAAAATGAGGATGGACTGTTGTTCGCTGACTACCCGCTGATCTGCCAACAAATTCCAGACCCCGAATCGCGAATTGCTTTTGCCAAGCTTCTCCTGAGAACGCCCACCCTGATGGTAAACCTGCGCTTCCCCGGACAGAGCGATATCGAAAAAATGCGACGCTATTGGTCTTCTGACGGTCAAAACAGTTCCAGCCTTCCTCTTCTCGATTCCCTGATTGACTCAGCCAAAGAAGAAAAACCTGCGTCGATTGATCTTGTCTACCTTCTTCCTCCGGTTCCCAAGAGCCTCCTGTTCACGTTCACCCGAAGTGATTCTGGGGTTGGGAGCAGTTTCCCCGATTGCTTCTGGACTGCCTTGAACTTTTTTTCCTCCGAACCCAATCAGCGATATTTCGACCCAGTGCTGAAAACCGTCGTTGAAGAGGACTGGAGCCCCGTGTCCCCTCCCTATCAGTTCGGAGATCTGATGATTTTCTATGCTCCCGATCTCAGTACCGCCAGGCACGCTTGCAACTACATCGCAGACGATATCGTCTTCACCAAAAATGGCCGCAGCATGTTCCGCCCCTGGGTGCTTCAGCGCCTTGAGAAAGTCCGGGCAGAATATGGCGCGACCTCGGACGATCAGATCAAGGTGTATCGACCAAAGAGGTAACCAGCCCCGCCCGCAGAAGGCGAGAGATTTTGATTTTCCTTTCAGATAAGCACCACTCGATATCCTCACTTCTGCTTCCGCCTGGATAGTAGTTCATCGTGATGCGATATGAAACTCCGGGGGACATCAGAACTGTGTTCTTGCAGCCCTCACGGTTCCGAGCCAGAATTTCAAATCGCCCATTTCGAGTCCTTTCTTCCCCCGTGCCAGCCCAGAACTCCAGTCGATCCCTCCGACTCCTTTCTTGCTCATTCGTAGGGGGCCTGATTCTGATTGTGAGTAGCCCACTCATCGGCGCTCCGAAAATTGCGCAAACTTTGGGAAAGCCCGGTGTCTGGGGGCAGTTGGAAAGCTATCCCGCCGTCCTCGAACCTCCTTCATCCCTCCTGCTCGAACCGGAGTATCTCACCCCCGAATTTGGTTGGACCTTCCCCAAAGGTTGGACCGAGGAGCAGATCCTGAAGTTTTTTGAAGAGTCGGGGGTCAGTTCCGAAGAAGCGGCGGCCCTTCTCTTGCGGGGCAGTATTCTGAATTCGGAAGACTCCACCTTTTTCGTTCCCCCGGTGGAGCAAGTGCGCAACTTCACTCCCGAAACTCGGCGGACGCTCTATGGTTCCCTCGGGCAATGGCCGACCAATTCGTTCGAGGCGACTCCTTTTGCGTTGGGGGCCAGGCGGGTCAGCGAAATCGCTGCACTAGCTCCTCATTCCTTCCCTCCAGAGCTGATCACCATGGCCGACAATCTGGTCTATCAGGACGATTCAACCTTCCTCCGGTTTTCTGATTACTCGCTGATCTGCCAGCAACTCCCCGACTCCGATTCTCGTATCGATTTTGCCAAGCTCCTTCTGAGAACGCCGACACTGATCGTCAGGGTTCACCTTGCCCCCCATCTGGGACAACAGTCCCTCCGCCAGTATTGGTCATCGAACGGAATGAATTCCACCGCTCTCCCGATTCTCGATTCCTACATCGATTCAATTAAAGATGATGAGAGTCCGGCCCCGCTTGATCTCGTTTACCTCCTGCCTCCGGTCCCGAAGAAGCTACTGTTCACCTTTTCCCCAATCGACCTAGGGGTTGCCGGAAGCTACCCGGATTGTTTTTGGACGGCGCTGAACTTTTTCCTTACCGAGCCCAATCAGCGCTACTTTGATCCGGTCTTAAAATCGGTGGTGAATTCAGATTGGCGACAGGTTCCACCACCCTATCAGTTTGGTGATCTCATCATCCTTCACCAACCCGACGGGGTGGAAGCCCGGCATGCCTGCAACTACATCGCCGATGATATCGTCTTTACCAAGAACGGCAGAAGCACCTATTTTCCTTGGGTTTTACAACGACTCGATGAGGTCCGCGCCCAATACGGGGCCGCAAATGAGAATCAGATGAAGGTCTTTCGCCACCGAAAAAACTTTGCTCCCGAGGACCAATCCAACCCCCGGTAGAGCCAAGAACGCCGCCCCAAAAATTGGCGATCTGCCTACACCTCATCTGGCTCCGGCCAGGCGTGCTTCGGGTATCGACCTCGCAACTGCGCTCTGACTCCGGCATAGCTCCCTGCCCAGAATCCGGCAAGATCCTCGGTGGTCTGACATGGCCGTGAATTGGGGGCCAAAATCTCGACCACCAACGGGATCCGACCATCCGAAATCGTCGGCGTCGTTTTGATCCCAAACAGGTGCTGAATCAGCACGGCAATCTTCGGTTTTCCGCCCGCAGGATCGTAGGTGACTTTGACGCTTCGATCCTTCGAGATTTGAACCCGTTCCGGAGCGAGTCGTTCAATCAATCCGCTCTGATGAGGCGGCAACCACTCCCGCAACACCGGCCGCACGGGGCGCTCCTTGATGTCCTTGTAGCCCATCGCGCCATCACAGACCTGCGTCAGGATGAGTCGCCGCTCTTCGTCACCGATCCGGGCGATCTCATACTCTGGGAAAAAACTGGCCAAGGTATTCACTCGGGCAATCCATTGTTCGACCTCCGGATCCCACTTTTTGAGGACCAGATTTCCCGCCGCCACCTGTTCGGCCAGAATCTCCGCCGCCTGCTCGCGAGGCACTTCCCCGCGCTGGCGCGACTCCAACACCAGATCGCGAAAGCGCTTTTCCTGTCGAGCCACCACTCGTCTCGTGGAGTCATCCCAGGCGGCACCTGCTCGCTCCTGAATGTCGTGGGGAAACTGTTCGCGCAACCAATTTTCCTCGATGCGGGTCGCCAAGCTCAGTCTCACGGTGACATCCCGCCCCTCCACTTCCACCATTTCGCCGACGAGAAACAGCTGCACGTCTTTCCTCGCAGCCACACTCGCCTTCTCCAACATCCCCCGTCGTCCATCCACGATGGCACAAGCCAGGGTGGCCTCGCTGAGTCGGGCGCAGACCCGATCCGAAAATCCCGTCAGCAGAATGCGCCCGATCGTCTCGGCATCGGGCACGGAGTCCTGATCCGGCACGTCGGTCAGCGGCCAGACAATGTCGGCAAACTGACGGGCGACCTTGTCGATCTCGCGCGCCGCATTCACATTGATCCCCATCCGGACGCAGGTGTCGAAATGAAACCCGGCACCCTTCGCCGAGGACCACGCCCGATAGAGCGCCTGGAAATCCGATCCGTCTGTCGGTTCCATGAAATCGACGAGTTCCAAATCGCTTGAACGACGCTTTCGAGGAGGAAACAGCGAGCGCGATTGAGTCGCCGCGGCGGTGACGGCAAAGAACTCCAAGTAGCCGTGCCGAGCGGCTTCGAGCAGAACGCGGGCGTAGCGCGGTGCCAGCGGCAAGCGGCTCAGATCGCGTCCGAGAGGGGTCAGCGCCTCCGTCTCCTCATCGATCGCCCCCAGCGTTTTCAGAGCCGCATGGGCCTTCTCCAAGGCTGCCGGTTCCGGTGCTTCAAACCAATGAAACCCTCTCACGTCTTCGATCCCTCCCGCCTTCAGCACCAGTACCGCCTCGCTCAAATCCATGCGATGAATCTCGGCCCGGGTCGCGGCTTCCCGCGCCGCGTGATCGCCCTCGCTCCACAGTCGCAGGCAACGACCCGGCCCCGTTCGTCCAGCCCGGCCCGCCCGTTGATCGGCCGAGGCGCGCGAGATTTTCTCGATCGTCAGGGTCGAAATCCCACGTCTCACATCGAAGTCGGATCGCCGTTCCAGGCCGCTGTCGATCACGAGACGAACCCCGTCGATGGTGATCGATGTCTCAGCCACGTTCGTCGCCACCACGATCTTGGGCGTGGCGCTGGGACCGACGGCCGCGTCCTGCACCTGGGGCGACAACTCGCCATAGAGCGAATGAATCGCGAAGCCCTTCGTCCAGCTTGCCCGCCGCAGGAGATCGACCGTTTTGCGAATCTCGTGAGTCCCCGGCAGGAACACGAGGGCGTGCCCGTCGACGCCATGATCCTTGTAGTAGCCGTGGAGGGTCCGCAACACATGATCCCAGACCGCATCGCCATGCCTTTCCTTCGGCGGGCAATACTCAATCTCCACCGGATACATCCGCCCGTCGGAAATCAGATGGGTCGTGTCCGGACCGAGATACGCATTCAACGCCTCCACCTGCAGCGTCGCCGACATCACCACCAGTTTCAGATCTGGTCGACGGGTCTCCTGCACGTCTACGCAGCGCGCCAGGCTGACATCGCCATAGAAATGCCGTTCGTGAAATTCATCAAAAACCACCGCCGAAACGCCCGTGAGATTCGGATCCTGAAGCAGTTGCCGCAGCAAAATACCCTCGGTCACGTAGCGAATCCTCGTGGACCGGCTCGTGCGATTTTCAAAACGAATCTGACAACCAATCTCTCCGCCGACCTCCCCGCCGCGTTCCCAGGCCACCCGACGAGCCAGCATTCGAGCCGCCAGCCGGCGCGGTTCGAGCACCACGATTTCGCCATCACCACAGGAGCCAGAATCCAGCAGCATCTGCGGCACCTGCGTCGATTTTCCCGATCCCGTGGGAGCCTCGATCACGAGACGGGCGAAGTCTCCTGCCGACGCCGCGCGTGCCAGGTCGATTTCGAGATCAAAAATGGGAAGCGAACGATCGCGGGAAGCCATGAGAGTGACGGAGGAAAAACGCAGGGAGCGGCAAAGTGAACAGGGTATGATCGCTGACGCAACAGGGTTTGATCGATCCTCCATCTTTGATCTCTATCGAGTCCCGCTTTCCTTGCGTCTCGGCCGAATCCGGCGACATTGGCCGCCATCATGGCAGCCGACGCGTCACAAACGCCTTCTCCAAAACCCAGAAAAGCTCGTCCCAGCCTCCGTCGCGAGGGACGCGAGGCCGCGCTGCAGTTTTTGTTCAGCCGTGATCTCAATTCTGAACTCGCTCCCGACTCCCCCGAGGCGGTGGATTTCTGGAACCTCCGGAGCGCCAAACCTCGTGTTCGAGAATTCGCCAACAACCTGCTTCGCGGACTGGTGCCTCGCCTACCAGAGATTGATGAAAAGATCAACGCGGTGATCGAAAACTACGCCTTCAAGCGTCTCGCCACTGTCGATCGCAATCTGCTGCGCCTCTCCACCTACGAGATCCTCTTCTGCGACGACGTTCCCAATCCTGTCGCCATCAATGAAGCGATCGAGATCTCCAAGGATTTCGGCACTGAGGAATCTCCGAAGTTCATCAACGGAGTGCTCGATCGCATTCGCAAAGAACACACTGCCTGAAAACCGTCACGCATGGGCCTCTTTCAAAATATCCTGAAACGCTTTCGGGGCGTTGATATCAATTTCGACGATCTCGAGGAGACGCTGGTATCCGGCGATCTGGGAATTCGGCTGACCACGGAAATCGTGGATCGACTCCGCGCTCGCAAAGGCAAACTAGATGCCGATACCGTGGTCGAAGCTTGCCGCGAGGAAATCCGCACCATTCTGGGAGAAATCCCCGCCCTGCCCGCTCCCGGCGACGCCGGCAAGCCCCGCGTCATCCTCATCGCCGGCGTCAATGGTGTCGGGAAAACCACCTCCGTTGCCAAATTGGCTCACTTTTTCAAACATCGCGGCAACTCGGTCATGCTCGCTGCCGCCGACACCTTTCGGGCTGCCGCCATCGAGCAACTCGCCGTCTGGGCTGATCGACTCGACGTGCCCCTGATCAAAACCCAGTATCAGGGAGACCCTTCCGCCGTCTGTTTCGATGCCCACGCCAGTGCCATCGCCAACGGCACCGAATACTTGCTCTGCGACACCGCCGGCCGGCTCCACACCCGGCACAACCTGATGGAGGAACTCAAGAAGGTGAACCGAACCATCGCCAAGCAGGACGAGTCCGCCCCACACGAACGCTGGATCGTGGTCGACGCCACCACCGGATCGAATGCACTCGCCCAAGCCCGAGAATTTCACGCCGCGCTCAATCTGACGGGACTGATCGTGACCAAGCTCGATGGATCGGGAAAAGGCGGCAGCATCGTCGCCATCGCCCACGAACTCGGCATCCCGGCCCGTTTCATCGGAACCGGGGAAAAACTCGAGGATCTTCAGCCCTTCGACATGGACACCTTCCTGGCGAAGATTCTCTAAGAGAGGAATTTTTCGGAAGTACTCTGTCAGTTTTTGGAGTTAAATCCGCTCGACGCCCTTCGTCGATTGACTACACTCAGACTGTCATGACCCGTTCCCTCCGAACTCCGTTTCTTCTCGCTGCGTTGATTTTCTTCATCGCTGCCCCCTCTGCCTTCAGTCAGGTCGCGATCTATCGATTCGATTTCGAGAAAGAGGGGCCATCGATCAACTACGGCTTCTACGAAGAAGGTTGGGTGGTTGCCGATGCCACCGGAGGCCCCGCCTCATGGATCCTCATGTTCCGCGAAGGTCCGCATCGCCGCTACATCACCGTCGAAGATTTCGGTAGTCTCTTTTTCCCGAACAAGGGAAGCACGGTGGTTGGCGTCATCTCTGCGTCCGCAGCGTCCGGGACGCCTCAGACCACCTTCATGGCCATCGGCGAACTGGAAACCTATGTGAACGGTGCCAATGTGAAAGCCAAGGTCCCCAGAACGATGAAGGGCTACGCCCTGTCGGCCGATGACGAGAGTTCCGTTCCCTTCGATGCCAAGGAAGGCAATGTCGGCTATGCGGGCATCAGCAAGATGGAAGGCAGCCTCCAGTCCAGCCGCACCTCCGACGCCAACACGCGTGGACAATCCACCGCCGAGGCCCTAGATGAACTCATTGCTTATCTGAAACGACGTGGCTATACCGAGTATGTGGTGACTCCGGTGACCACCGGAACCGACACGTCAACGACTCCCTGATTTCCAGTTTGTCAGTATGAGAAGTCCCGCATGGTGCGGTCATGAATCTCCCAGAGTCGGTCCGTTGGAGCGTCGATCCCCTGCGAACTTCCGTCGCTAGTTGACGCGCAGCCGCTCAGGACGATACCAGCTGTGGCGATCGCCAAAATCAGGAGAGCTGCTTTGGTGGCTGCTTTCATCGAGTAGCGAAAAACTCAGCTCAGCGAAGAATTTCACGGTGAACCTGCTGCAGGGAACTACCGTCGCCCGGCGCAAATCCTTCGATACCACCGGGCATGTTGTCATCGCCTTCACTGGTCGAGGCACAGCTCGCCAGAAAGCCGGTCATCAGCGCTAGCAGGGTCATCAGGAAAAAGGATTTCATGCTCATTTTGGTTGCTGTCTTATCAGGGATTCACTGAATTTGAATAACGCGCCCCTGCGGCCACGTCGATCATTTTTCGTTCCCTCTTTAGCCCCATTGGCGGGGATTATTGATTCCAGCCCTGGTTCCAAATGATGTGAGTGCCGGATTTCCCCGGAACCGCGATGTCTTTCCAGCCATCACCGTCGAGATCGGCCACCCGAATCTGCAGCCCAATGCCCGGAGCTTCGCCGGCGGGTCCTTTGGAGATGAAATGCTTGGCCCAGGTTTTCGTTTCCTTGTTCCAGTCGTAATACTGAACCGTACACTCGTCCTCGGCTCCCGGATCTTTTCCTGAGTGAGCATAGTAGCGCTTTCCGGTAATCAACTCGGGCTGTCCGTCGTTATCGATATCTTCCCAGGCCAATGCGTGGGCCTGCGAGTGTTTCCGATCAATCTCATAGCTCCTCCAAGTGGTGGAACCATCGCTCTGCGGCTCCTGCTGTTTTTCCCAATAGATCCCATAGCTGTGACCATCGGCCCAAATGATGTCGTTGAGCCCGTCCTCATCGAGGTCGACCACCAACATCGGGCAGCTGGCGTGAGGAAAAGTGAAGTCATCGTGGTAAGCCCACTCGCCAGAGAAAGGCCCGGCCTCAGGGCACTCATACCAGCCTTGCTTGAAGATGATGTCGTCATGCCCGTCGCCATTGATGTCGCCAAAGCCCATGCCATGGCCGTTCTTGTCGGGACCGATCACGTTCTTCAGTAGCGTGGCTTTACCCGCTTCATCCTTGCCCAGTTTCCACGCCAGCATGGGATTGTCGTCGCCCCAACTGTTCTCCAGCCATTCCGGGGTACCGTCTCCGTCGATGTCTTTGAAAAAGCTCAACTCGTTGCGGTCGGTGCCGGTATCCACCAGCAGATGCTGGACCCAGCCGTCGGGCGCGTCGTAGCCACCCGGCCCCGGGTTTTCGTACCAGTTCACCGTCGTCGTGGTGTAGCCACCGGCCACCACGTCGAGATCGCCGTCGCCGTCGATGTCGTGGAGGTGATCGGAATTGTTCTGCAGATAGTCGGCACCAAAAGGCTCGAGGCGACGAACTTTCTGCGGCTTCCAATCGGGATTGGCATACCAGTATTCGCCAGCCACAACATCGGGTTTGCCATCACCATTCAGGTCTCCCACCGCGATTCCCTCGTTGTTGTCCTTACGCAATTGTTGGACTCGCCACTTCAACTCGGGCGGAGCCTTTTTTTTGGGCGCGTTCTGGGCGATGACCACCGCGCCGAAGGAACCGAGCACAATGAGAGGTAGGAAATATTTCAAAGATTTCATGAGAAGGTGTTTTTACGGAAGAAAGAGATTCAGTTAAGTTCGGTCAAGGGCAACACGCGCGCCCTTCCGGCGTCTCCGGTGAGTTCAACGCTGACTTCATCAAAACCCCAACCGAGAAGACCTGCCACCGTGATGCGGTTCCGACCGGGTTTCAGCGAAAGTTCCAACTCAGCCAAGTCACCATCTTCGGGCAAATCCACTTTCTCGTCTCCGATGAACACCTGCAGGTCCTTGAGTTTGCCCGCAACCCTAACCGGCACCTTACCACCTTCCTTGGACTCGATGAAGAAACGACCGACGCCATAGCGATTGGCTCCGCGCCCCACCATCTTCGGCATTTCTGCGGCGGGCAGTTCGCCGTTAACTTTCGCGTAGAGAGGTGTCCAGACGTAGCCCGCGAAGTCTTCGGCAAAGATCCTTTCGCCATAGTGTCCGATGTCATCGCGAGTCCGCTCGTGCGGTTGCAGGACCTGCCATTGGCGAACAAAACGGTTTGCCGGCGTTTTGAAATCACCGTCCTTCCCGAGTTCTGAAAGGAAGCGCACCAAGTCGACGAATTCGTCTTCGCGCAATTGAGCCGTCAGGCCCGGCGGCATCAGCGACACCGGGCTGACCTGATTGCTCACCACTTCCGATTTGGGAATCCGGTGCTCCACTCCGGCAGCGTCGCGGACCACGATTTCGTTGGCATCCTCGCGGGCAATGGCTCCGGCAAAGTTGTCGCCCTTCTTCGTGGTAACGAGAGTCGTGTGATAGCCCTCTTTGATTTTCTTGCTCGGCTCCAGCAGCGATTCCACGAGGTAATCAACGGGAGCACTGGATCCGATCGAAACCAGATCAGGTCCAATGATTCCGCCGGCACCACCGATGGCGTGACAGACGGTGCACTGCATCTGGACCCGGCGGTAGATTGCCTCCCCTCGTTGGGGATTCCCCTTCTCCGCCACCAGCGACATCATGCGCTCCATCTCTTCCGGCGTGAGCTGGGTTTTCATCGGATGAAGACCGGCCGCCTGCTGCAAAGCCTTCACCAGCTCTTCCGGCTTCGTCGCGGCACTACCCGCCTTCTGCACCCCGACCAGGGCGATTTCCTGCGGCAGTGATCCCCGCTCCTGCGCATTCAACAGGGTTGCGAGTGCGACTGGACCCTGTTTGTTCGCGAGAAAGGCGTCGAAAATTCCATGGGGGTCCTTGCCGTCGGGCGCGGTTTTCAGCACCGGCAAGGCCAACTCAGCACCGAGTTTCGGGTTCTGCCGGGTGCGACCGATCACCGCCAACGAACGGAGTTTGAACGAGGCCGACGTGTCATTGGCAATCTTGGCTAGAAACGCCGCCGTCGGCTGGCCGCCCAAGGCGAGCAAGCCGTCCAAGGCTGCCCGGGCCTTGGCTTCCTGGGCTTCTCCCTCTAGAAAAGTCTTCTCCAAAGTGGGCCGCACTGACTGCAACTGCCAGAGACCGGCCAAGGTCGCTGCGGTGGAAAACAGCCCGGCATTGTCGGTCTCGAAAAACGCCGTCAGTCGGCCTTTGTCGCCAGCCGGTTGCTGTTTGCGAAGCTTGGCGGCGTCGGTCAACGCCTGAAGAGCGATGACCTGCTGTGCTGGCGAACGCCCTTCGGATAACGCGATGGCAAACAAGGCATCGAGTTGCTGAGGATTGCCCACCCGGGCGAGAAAATCGGCAACATCGGTGATCTCCTGGTCGCTGGACAACTCACCGCTTTCCAATGCGGACAGGATCAGCGGCAACCCGACAGCTTCATTCACCGCTCGCACGGCGAAGAGCAACTGGCGGGTGTCGTCAAAGGGATTGCCCGCAGCCACCTTCGGCATCCAGCGGGCCTTGTGTTCGCGACAGATCGACCAAATGGCGAAGTCGAGGAAGTCATCCGGCTTTTCAATCCCATTCAACGCACGAAGCGCGATTTTCACCGTGTCCGGCGAGCTGAGTTGGGCGAGAACACTGACAGCCCACAGGCGCACCTGAGGATGGGCATCGCCCACGGCTTTCTCGGCAATGGCGAGTGACTCTTCATGGGAGTTCGCGTGGTAGTAGAGCGCCCGCAAGGCCGCCGCCCGCAATTCGTGACGCGGCGAATTCATCAGGCTTTCGACCAGCGAAAGATCGAAGTGATTCATGGCCTGCATCGCCCACAGTTGGCGAAGTTGGTGAGTCCCCAGGTCTTCGACATTGTCGCCAGCCTTGGAGGCACCCAGCACCGGGCCGACGTCTTCGAATTTTCTGGTTCGCAGTTCCACCATCGCCTTCTCCCGAGTCCAACCTTCCGGGGCATCGAGCATCTCCACCAACTCCTGTGCCGGAGCGCCCACGATCTTCGGTTTCTCCACTAAATCTCTACCCTCAAAGGTAATCCGCCAGATTCGGCCATGATTGTGATCGCGGCGAGGGTCACGGAAATCGACTTCGCCATGTTGAATGATGGGATTGTACCAGTCTGCGATATAGATGGCGCCGTCGGGGCCCATCTTTACATCGATGGGACGAAACGCCCGGTGACTTGAGCTGACCAAGTCCTCGATCTGAGTAGAGGTGTATGCAGCGGTGCCGTTGTCGCTGAGTTGGAAACGATTGATCCGATGGCCGCGAAAGTCGGGAGCCATCAGGGTGCCCAACCAGGCCTCGGGCACATGACGACCGGTGGCGACCTCTAGTCCGCAGTGTTTCGGTTGGCCCGGATTCAGCCCTGAAAGGGTTCGACTCGCACCCGGGGACGTTTTGTAAACCCCACGCGGAAAGACAAAGTTGATCC